>NZ_CP115160.1:3279444-3587500 GCF_027594545.1 Algoriphagus sp. TR-M9
TCTACCCAAAGAGAAAACCAACACCTGGGCCAGTTTATCATATAAAAGATATGAAATTGATCAGCAGGCAAATAATGGTGTTTCCTTTATCCCATTTATCACAGCCTATAATTCTGAAATCAATACAGAATGGACCCAGCACTTGCCCGAAGGAAAAGTACGTGAAGCATTACACTCTGAACTCCCTACAGGAATGGAAAGAGCTTTCATTTCTATGGTTCCGTTAGCCGAACCTCCAAAATATCTTCCGTATTTATGTCAGCAATTTTTGGGTAATGGAGGCATCCTTCAGCATCAAGAAATCCATTCACTTGCCGAAATGGCCCTTTTGGACGAGTATGTGATCAACTGTACAGGCTTAGGTGCAAAGGAACTCTGCCAAGACAAGTTACTACACCCCATGAGGGGGCAAATCCTTCGTTGCGAAAAACTACCATTGACCTCCTTTGCCAATACACTGAATAAAGGAGCATTAGGCTATGTGATCACGCGAACCGAAGATTGCATTATCGGAGGTACAGATTATGAAAACGACTGGAATGAAAAGATAGACCCTGCAGACACTAAGTTGATTTTGAAGAGATTGAAACAAGCGGGAGTCTCGGAAACCCCAAGCATTCTGGAGGAAATCGTTGGATTAAGACCTAGGAGGAAGGAAGTTAGATTTGAATTTGACAACCTGTACACCAACGTTTTTCATAATTACGGCCATGGCGGCGCCGGATATACCGTGGCCTGGGGCTGTGCGATACAACTGGCCGAGATGCTAGGTAAAAAGTGATTGATTTTTTGACCTAATCTCCTGTCGTCATTTTTTACCTTTGGAAACTGGCTGATAGCGAAGGGAAGTCCTCCCTGCCTGGGCTCTTAAAAACTAGGATGCGAATGGGAGCCTAAGAAATCAGATGAACATCCTTTCGTTGCAGTTTAGTTTTGGGTCGCATACTTTGAAGGATTTAGTAGAATTTCAGATTTTTATACCCTAGATTTATATTTCATTTTAGAAGCTAAGTGCTTTACTTCAAATGGTAAAATCACCCCTTTCATCAAAAATGACTGATACAGCTGGTTTTTCTTTATTACCCAAGTGGTGGAATATTGAAAAGGAACAAATAAAGACCTTGAAACTAGCACATTATATAAACCTCTAATCAAAAGAGAATGTCAAAAGCAGCAGTTCGGACTATAGTAATACTTTTTTGGGCAGGTCTTTTTTTTCAGGTCTTGCTCATACACCGATTTAAAACTGAACCCTACCCGTCAATTCGTTTTCCAAGCTTCGGGGATACCGGACAAACAGTAGGCATCAAAAATATCAATCAATATGAAATTTATCTTCACACTGATCAAAACCAGGATAGTATTCAGTACTCATTAGATCAATTTATACCAGATTTAAGCTACAAAAAACCCACACTCGAATTAATAGCCAGTAACTACCGAAGTTCACAAGAACGCACACCACTTAAAATAGAGTTTGAAGAGTGGCTCTCAAAAAACCTCAGAAAAAATTTCCCTGATAATAAAATCTCAAAGCTTTCCATTCTAGAAGTTCAATCCAGTTATAACCTGAGTACTGATGAATACGGAGATGATAGATCATTGATCAATTATTATACTATAGAATTACAATCTAATGAATAAAATACTTTATTATTTTGATCATTTAATATTCGATGAATACCGAATGGATCCCAAAGCTATGGGAGCTTACCGGATTGTATTTAGCATTTTTATCATTTTTGTTTTAGGAATCCCAGACTTTAGATTTTTATCGCAATATCCTGATTTGATCTTTCAGCCACCATTACTCAGCTTTGGTCAGTTTTTAAACGGATTTCCTCCAGGCTATATCATTATTTTCTTTTCATCTTTGCTGATCATCCTTCATTTCTGTGTGCTCTTCGGACTGTTCACTAGATTTTGCTCCATCGCATTGACAATTACTTACATTTTTCTGTTTACCATCAAGTTTTCATTTGGCAAAATAGACCATGCCTGGATGATCACAATCTGGATCCCCCTACTCATGGGAATAGCTGGCTGGGGCTCCGAATATTCAATTGACAAATCAATACGAAAAAGCACCCCAGCAGTAGCTGGCTGGCCCATTTTTTTATTAGCAAGTATATTGGCATTTGGTATGTTCACCGCTGGCTTACCAAAATTAATGGGCGACTGGTTATCATTTGATACTCAAGCCGTGAAATATCATTTTATCAGTAATTATTTCATGCGGGACCGTCAAGACCTTCTTGCGCCTTTCTTTTTAAACATTCAATCTAAATTGATCTGGGAATCCCTCGATTATTTAGGTGTTTTATTTGAATTAGGTTTTATCCTTTTACTCTGGAACAAAAGATTATTTTCATGGTATATTATCATTGCAATCATATTTCATATCATGAATTTATTGATGCTAAATATCAAGTTCACAGAAAACTTCCCAATCTACTTATTATTCCTGCCTTATGCTCTCAAATACAATAATAAGACTACTATAAAATGGACTTCCTTCAAATTTCTATTTATTTCAATAGGTAGCTTTTTCCTATACTTTGTATTATGGTACTTCTATAACATACAGTTAACCATATATGATATCAGCAATAATATAGGATTCAATCCATACATGACCAGTTTGATAATTATGCTCATAATTTTGATCTGGTATGTTTATGCAATCATAAGGCATAATTACGGTAAAAAAGGAACGGATAAAAATTGATTTTCAGAACATTTGAAAGCTGTAGATAAACATAAGCAATACGATGCAATAATTGTTGGATCAGGCCCCAATGGACTTGCTGCCGGTATCGCTCTAGCTCAAAAAGGTAAAAAGGTTAAAATTATTGAGGCTGGAGACACCGTGGGCGGCGGGGCTAGAACTAAGTTTTTGACCCTTCCGGGATACAAACATGACGTATGTTCTGCTATTCACCCGATGGCTATGGCATCCCCATTTTTCGCAAGTCTTCCTTTAGAAAAATATGGGCTTAAATGGATTACCCCTCCATTTCCTGTGGCACATCCTTTAGATAACGAACCTGCCATCATCATGGACTTGGACATCCATAAAACGGCCAATGAACTTGGGATAGATAAAGCTGCTTATCTAAAACTCTTAAATCCAATCGTTAGAGATTTTAATGACCTGCTGCCAGATTTGCTTGGGCCATTTAATCCCTTTCCCAAAAGCCCAATAAAAGTTGCGAAATTCGGATTAAATGCCATTCGGTCTGCCACCTCTCTTGTCAACTCAAAATTTGATGGGGATAGGAGTCGGGCGCTTTTTGCAGGCCTTGCAGCTCACTCCATACAGCCATTAGACAATGTCGCTACTTCAGCTATTGCATTGGTTTTAGGTGCAGCAGGTCATGCAGTAGGCTGGCCTTTGCCTGAAGGCGGATCCCAATCACTCGCCAATGCTTTAGCTGATCATTTTGCCTTTTTAGGCGGGGAAATAGAAACTGGCAAATTGATTACTTCAGTTGACCAGCTATCAGAAGCCAAGACAATCCTTTTTGACATTACTCCTCAACAAATCTTGTCAATTGCCGAAAACGAAATCCCAAAATCCTATGCTGATAAATTAAAAGATTACCGATATGGCCCAGGGGTTTTTAAGCTTGATCTGGCTCTTGACGGTCCTATCCCATGGAAGGATGAAAACTGTAATAATGCAGCCACTGTTCATATTGGTGGGACTTTTGAAGAAATAGCAGAAGCTGAAAACCAGGTATTTGAAGGCAAGCACCCCGAAAAGCCTTTTGTGCTTTTGACACAACAAAGTCTTTTTGACAAAACTAGGGCACCTGAAGGTAAACATACCGTGTGGTGCTATTGCCATGTTCCAAACGGTTCGACCAGAGATATGACCCTTCAGATCGAGAACCAAATTGAGCGGTTTGCCCCTGGCTTTAAGGACTTAATTCTGTCCAGAAATAAGATGAATGCCTCGGATATGCAAACTTATAATCCTAACTATATAGGAGGAGATATCAATGGTGGTATTCAAGATATCCGTCAACTCTTTACCAGGCCAGTTAACCTTTTTGATCCTTATCGAATACCGAATACATCCTTTTTTATCTGCAGCTCTTCATCTCCTCCAGGTGGCGGAGTTCATGGAATGTGTGGCTATCATGCCGCCCAAGCTGCATTGAAATTTCTTAGGTAAATAGGAACGGGTATAACTACAGCCCGTACTTCTCTCCCATGCCCTTGATCAGCTCAAATCCTTTTTCTGCCATTTCCCATGGTTCGGAAAAGTTTCTCCACACACCGATGGAATTTGCGAAAGCGGGATCATTTCTGGTAAACCCTTCTATAGTCAGCCAGCCTTTGTACTTCACTTCGGCTAGAGATTTGAACACCTCGTCAAAGTCTACATGACCTGAACCTGGAGTACCTCGGTCATTTTCAGAAATATGGAAATGACCTAATTGAGGTGCGATGTACTGAATGGCTTCCCCCAATTTCTTTTCCTCGATATTTGCATGATGGGTATCAAACATGGCCTGCACATTCGGGTGATCCACCTTTTTTAGCAAATAGGAAAGTTGCTCCATTGTATTACAGAGATAGCATTCAAATCTATTCAGCGCCTCAGGAGTCAATAACACCCCTGCACCCTTCGCGTAATCGGCCACACCGCTCAGATATTCAGCCGACCAATTGTATTCATCTTCTATAGGTTCCCGCGAAGCAAAAACCGTGAAGCCTGAATGAAAAGGACCACAAAGCACTTGTGCATTCAGATCATGAGACCGATCAATGACCCACTTGAGCTGGTCTGAGGCTGCTTTTCGGATTTTCGAATCTGGAGAAATTGGATTTTGCTCCGGGCCCATCACGGTTACAGCTGTCACTTCTAGTCCTATATCTGCACAGTGTTTCCCTATCATTTTAAAGGATTCTTCAGGCGAACCTCCTATAAAAAATTCTGCTCCATCATAACCGATCCTCTTCAATCGGTCCAAAACCGGCAATAAATTCTCCGACATTTCTGCTGACCAGGCCAGCACGTTAAATCCTATTTTGTTCATATGTCAAGTTGTTAGTCGATAGACCATGGTCCATAGCTTGATCGAATCTATTGGTCTAATATCTATGGTCTATTTGAAATCTCCCACTCTCATTCCTTTTCGAAAACTATCAAAACCAAACATTGTCGGTTCATAAGTCCCTACAATATCCACGGAAAGCTCTGGGGTAATTACCTCAGGCATATCCAAAAGCCAGAAGGAGGCATTCAAAACCAGTCTTCTCATATCCTCTGATAGAAAATCCAGTGAAGAGCCTAAAGTACTGCCAAAAACCATCCCGGTCTTTCCGCCATCTAAAGCGTATTCCTTGGTCCAGGCAATAGGCATAATGGACTTATCATACATTAACGGCGCTTCAGCGGTCATTCCGGCAGTAGATTGACCATACAGGAGGACGTTTGCCGAGGAAGGAAGATTTTTAATAGAATACACATCAGTCGGCGCCCAGATATCGTCCACACCTCTGAGAATAGGATGATCTGCATCCCGATCTACTCCATCTACTAGTGCTCTGGTACCTTCAGATTTATGAATGCCATGGTGGGCTACCCAGGTCTCTCCTACGATCTGCTGACCGAAGCCACCTTCCCAACCGGCAATTTTACTATTCCAGTTCCACTTAAAATAAGGCGAATTTTCATCCTTGACAGCGAATGGATGAGTGGATGTCCGGAGTGCGATGAAAGGTTTTCCAGCTTTGAAATAATCCTCTAAATGCTTCATTTGATCCAGTGGAAGGTCTCTAAACCGAATCAGCATGATCATGAGATCAGCATCGGCCAGCTGCTCCAATCCCGGTATGTTGTTTTGGTAATTTGGTACCACATCACCTGTTTCTGGATGGATAGGAAACAGTACGGTGGTTTTGAACCCATATTTTTCCGAAAGAATTTTTGCCATCATAGGCATGGATTCCTCAGAACGATACTCATCGTCACCGGAGATCAAGACCACATGCTTCCCCTTGCCTGGCCCCTCTTTCCCATCAAACTGTAAGAAAGTTTTGCCATTCTGAGCAAATCCTGTAGCAAAACTGATGAATAAAATAATGGCAGAAAGACAGATTTTCATGGCTGAAGAGAATTGTGATTTGTACAAAAGCCCTAAGATAGCCTTACAAGCTTATCAGGCAATTATTCCAATCTATTTTTTTAACCCGGAGTTTGCATTAGATTTCGTTTGGAGGGCAGAAATATCTAGTGGTTGCGGCGAAGAATTGTAAAGCAAAATACCCTTTAATGGGCCTCATAGATCAAAGGGAAAAATCTACCTCCCATCTTTTCCCCTTTGGGAATCACAGGTACACCATCCAATAGCGGTTCATTGCTATCCGAAACTGTCCCATCGGCAAAAACATTCAGGACAAAAGCTCTTCTGGATTTATCAGAGGAATTCGCAAAGCTGCCATGTACCAACAACGGATGATGGAATGTGGCATATCCGGCTTTCAGGGTAACTGCTACCGGCTGAAATGCCGCCAGCTGTTCTTCATTCAGCATGGTTTTTAAGCCATCCATCTCACCCGCCAATGCAGGTTTATCTAATAAACCCCAATGATGGGAACCAGGGATATAATGCAAGCAGCCATTTTCTTCGGTGGCATCATCCAGCCCACACCAACAGGTCAGGTGCTGCATTTTCACAGTTCGGGTCCAGTAAGAGTAATCTTGGTGCCATGCCACATTTCCCCCGTGTTTTGCTGGCTTGCAGAAAAGCTGGTCATGCCAAAACCGGACGGATTGATCTCCGAGCAGTTGGCTGGCGGCCATCAAAAAAGCAGGGTTCCAGATCACATCATGAAAAGCCTTGTGGATTCTCCAATGGCCTAATGAATGAAAAAGCACTTTATTAGGATCGGCTGATTCATTGCTATGAAACTCATGAAAAAGATGGTGCTTCGGGTGATCAGGATCAGCGACTTCCCTCAGAGCATTCTTCAAAGTCTCTACTTGTTCATCTTCCAAAAGCTTGATTCCAGACAGGTAGCCATTTTCATTAAAAAATTCTATTTGCTCATTAGTAAGCTTATACTTTTCCCAATCCTCCTTGGTTTTGGGCTGATCAAAAAGCCCCGAAATGGGAGCCGCGTAAGCTGAAAGGTCATCCATCAGGTTAGTATGTGGGTTATCTGGAAGTTAAGCAAAATTCCGATCAAGAGTAAAAACGAGAAATGAAATCCTTAGCCCGAAATCCATTCCGTTAGTTTTCCACTCCCGAAAATCCATTCTAAACGATATTAAGCAAAGATTTTAGTACTTTTTGCCTCCAATTCAACAATAAATCCAAAACTCAACCCCATATGAATCAGAAGCGAAGAAATTTTATTAAAACCAGTGCGCTGGGAGCTGCAGGAATTAGCTTTCTGCCTTCCTCTGTTTTCGGGAAACCCCTAGGCCATATAGCCCCAAGTGACAAAGTGAACCTAGCCTGCTGTGGCATTGGTAACCGTGGTGCTCAAATTATCAATGCGCTGCACAATACAGGGCTTTGCAATATTGTAGCCCTTTGTGATGTGGACATGGGAGCACCCCACACTACAGACATCATGAATAAATTTCCCAATGCCAAAAGGTTTCAGGATTTCAGAAAGATGTTTGACGAATTTGGAAATGGATTCGAAGCCATCACTGTAGGTACCCCGGACTTCTCGCATTTTCCTATTACCATGCTGGCCATGTCTGAAGGAAAGCATGTCTATACCGAAAAACCCATGGCTAGAACCTTCAATGAGGTGGCGCTCATGATGGACTCCGCCAAAAGACATAATGTAGTCACCCAGATGGGTAATCAGGGGCATTCCGAGGGAAATTACTTCCAGTTCAAAGCATGGAAAGAGGCCGGTATCATCAAAGATGTAACCGCTGTCACTGCACACATGAACAGTCCCAGAAGATGGCATGGCTGGGACGTGAATATGCAAAGTTTCCCCAAAGCTGAAGCTATCCCTTCTACCTTGGACTGGAACACATGGCTGACCACCAGAAGCGCCCACGACTATAACAAAGATTTCATCAACGGCCAATGGAGATGCTGGTATGACTTTGGCATGGGAGCCTTAGGAGACTGGGGAGCACATACCATGGACACCGCACATGAGTTTCTAGAGCTGGGACTTCCTTACGAAGTAGATCCGGTAATGCTGAAGGGACATAATAATTTCTTTTTCCCCATGTCTTCCACGCTGGCTTTCAAATTTCCAGAGCGAGGCGACATGCCTGCCCTGACCCTGACATGGTATGACGGAGTAGACAATATCCCGCCTGTACCTGCAGATTATGGCACTTCCGAACTGAATGCGGATATCCCTGCCGCCAGCAACGGGCAAATACAGCCCGCTAAATTAAACCCCGGCAAAATCATTTATGGAAAAGACCTGACGTTCAAAGGTGGTTCGCACGGAAGCACACTTTCCATCATAGGAGAGGAAAAAGCCAAGGACATGGCAAGCAAGCTTCCAGATGTCCCAGAAAGTCCTTCCAATCACTTCGCCAACTTCCTGAAAGCCTGCAAGGGTGAAGAAAAAACCAGATCCAGCTTTGATGTGGCAGGACCGCTGAGCCAGGTGTTCTGCTTAGGCGTTTTGGCGCAGCAGTTGAACACCAAGCTGGAATTTGACAGGGAAACCCATCGAATCACCAACAATCCGCTAGCCAATCAACTACTCACCGGTGAAGCACCTAGAAGAGGTTGGGAAGAGTTTTATACGATATAAAGACTCATTTCTTAAGATGGTTATCCTCCATGATGCCAGTCCGCTTCGATCCTTAGCTAACCTGGTCAGAAGACCAATGACCGAAAACCGAAGTGGCCTTGATTCTAAAGGTTAACATATGCTATTTAGTTTTAGACTTTTTACTGGCATAAAGGCGGATATACATATTTCTTAAAAATCAAAAAAGCTGAAGTGAGTGATCATTTCAGCTTTTTTTATCCTTACAGATTGGATCTAAACAAGTATTAAAATATGCTCTTTTAGATTAGAATTTCGGACAAGGAAGCAGCGTATCTCTTCTCCTGGGTTCTCCTTGATGATTATTCGGCAAGGTCCAGGAAAGACTCAATTCATGGGCTCCTCCAGATTGAATTCCAAGCTGGGAAACCGTATAATCAAAGCTATAGCCCACGTTCAGGCCATTCAGCAGGTTCAATCCCACCATCATCACCACGGCATCCCGGTTGCTCTGCTCCTCCACAGGTTTATAAGGCAAGCCCCTGTACCAGACCCCAAAAACGATAGGTTCCACATAGAAATAGGCTCCCACATCCAACTGCTCAAACTGCCCCTGTCTTTTGTAATTGACAGTAGGTGTAAAATATCGCTGCTTACGCATATGGGTGAAATCACCTCTCAAGCTACCTTCACCAAGTGGGATTCTATAGCCCGCATGCACCGAATATTTGGCGGGCAAAGGACTGTCCCCATCGATGAAGGACTGATTGGGCTGGTTTACATGATGAGCCGAAAATCCTACCCAGAAATCCTCTGTAAAGAACAATCCGCCTAGCGTGAGCGAAAGCATATTCACAGGTTCACCCAGCCCCGGGATATCCGTGCTTGGCAAAGTAGGTCCAAAAGGGTCGTTTGGATTAATTTGATTGGCAAAAATCAGATTTTCGTAAAAGCCGATTTCTCTTCGAATATAACTCGCCTGAAACCCAGGCCTAAAAAAAGCTTTATCACTGATTTTCAATTCGTAGGAATAGATCCCAGAAATGGTAGTTGATCTCAATTTTGCAGCACCCTGGGTATCTTGCATAACCATTAGCCCTACGCCGGAGTTATAATCTGGCAAATAGGTATCATAAAAAGCAGAAAATGTAGTAAACTGTGCATCAATACTCGGCCATTGGTTTCTATAATTGAACCCAATCCGCCCTGTGAGTTCAGAGCCGGCAAAAGCAGGATTCAGATAAAGGGGTGCCGCATAATATTGGCTATATTGCGGATCTTGGGCGAAAGCTTTAGTCCCCAGAAATAATCCAACCACACTAATAAAAACCAAGTAAACCTGAGACCGTAACAAGTATTTGTTCGTTAATTTGAATATCCAGTAGGCTTCTTCAACGTTACAACACGTATGTTGTTTTAGAAGCAGTTCGAAAATTATGAAAAGCAACCCTAATTCCATAAGGTTACCCTACATTTTTGCGATTACCCTCCTAGTTACAATTTTTGTACCTAATCTCAGCAGCTATGCGCAAGGATTCAATGACAATGAATGGATTTTCGGATATTGCGGAGGCAACACAGACAATAATTACCTCTCCTTTGGAAAAGGGGAAAACCCTACAGTCCAGACCATTCCAGGTTCCATTGTTTTTTCTTCCAACAACACTGC
Source organism: Algoriphagus sp. TR-M9 (assembly GCF_027594545.1). Lineage (NCBI taxonomy): Bacteria > Pseudomonadati > Bacteroidota > Cytophagia > Cytophagales > Cyclobacteriaceae > Algoriphagus > Algoriphagus halophytocola. The sequence continues at coordinate 3,289,832 of NZ_CP115160.1, forward strand.
ACTTGCCATAGACCCCATTACAGGTCAGACCTTGTTTGTTACCAATGGAGAGTTAGTTTATGATTTCAGCCAGCAGCAGATACAAGGTTCAGCTCCAGGTCTGAACGGAAATATAGACGGTACTCAAGAAGTGGCTACTGGATTTTTGGAATATGACCCCAATGGCAATAAGCTGTTTTACATTTTCTACACTTCACTAGGCGGAGATCTTCAGTATGCTGTAGTGGATATGAATGCCGCCGGACAGGCTACAGGAAACGAACGGCCTCTTGGAGAAATTACATCAAAAAATAATAGCATAGGCAATGCCTCAGGAGCACTCTTAGTAGTAAAAACCCCAGCTTCTCCTTCCTACCTCATCAGTTTTGACAATGGAAATCTAATCTCCAGAAGATTAGAAGACGCAGAAGGAGATTTCACCACTACCGCTACGCAAAGCCTACCTTTTACGCCGGAGCGCATCATTTTTGACGAAGAGCAAGGAAAGCTAATACTACTGCCAGAAGATAGCAGTGAGCTGATTACGGTAATGGATTTCGATACCAGTACCGGGACTTTTTCCAATGCTACTCCTATCACCACCATTCCCGGATCAGGAGATTATGGAGGAGCTGAGTTTTCCCCAGACGGAAATTACATTTACTACTCGGTGGGAAATGAGCTTTTCCGGGTACCGTCCAGTGACCTCGCGGCTACTCCTGAAGAAGTACCCATTAGTTTACCAGGAACTCCACCTACAGAACTACACGCTATCCATGACATCAAAATAGGTCCAGATGGTAGCCTCTACTACCTCTATGAAGAAGTCGATGGAGGTCCACAGCTTATGGGGAAAGTTGAAAATCCAAGTGAGGCTGATTTGACTTTGCTGGAAATAGAAGAGGATCCATTTGCAGGGACGGATTTTTGCGGGACTGTTTTTCCGACCTTTGCTCCCAATGCAGATATAGCGCCAACAGTAGATTTCACTTGGGACCCCCTAGAGCCCTGCGCCAACAATCCCGTGCAACTGACCAGCCAAATCACACCTGAAAACTACAGACCGGTAAGTTTTACGTGGAATTTTGATCCACCGCTAACAGATTCCCTAGGAAATGAATTGCCTGCAGATTATGAACAAGAACACTTTTTGATCCCTGCAGATGCTACTTCTGGTCAGAGTGTAAATGTGACACTGGATGTGACTTTTGCAGACGGGACTACACAATCAGTAAATCATAATATCACCCTCACTGAAAACAACCTAGAGGCAAATTTCTCCCCTGGAGACACTACTTTATGCGAAAGCTGCATAGACCTAGAGCCCTTACTCACTGCCCAAAACCAAGGTGGAGATGGTGAAGGCGGTGCACCTGGTATAGGAGGTGGGCAAGGCGGACAAGGTGGAGGTCAAGGTGGACAAGGTGGGGACACGGAATATGAGTATTTCTGGTCAAACAAGAGGGATCAAGGCTGGATTGGTAAGGAAGAAAATGAAGTATGTAAGCCCGGATTGTATTGGGTGCTGGTACGTGAGCCCGGATCCTCCTGCTATGCTTATGCAGAAATCCGCGTCAAAATGTGGGATGTAGAAGACCAGACCAATAACATCTGGTATTTTGGTGATGGTGCTGGATTAGACTTTAACCCTGACCCGGACGACCCGGACGCTCCGACTCCCAGACCTATAGAAACCCCACATCCACAGGACATTCCTGCCGGCACTACTACTATTTCCAGTCAAGACGGAGAAGTACTATTCTTTACCGATGGGCAATCAGTCTGGGACTTGAACGGAGACCTGATGCAGAACGGGGAAGACATAGGTGGCGAAAATGGCAGTAGCCAGGGGGTCATAGCGGTGCCTGTACCCCAAGAGGAAACGCTCTTTTACCTCTTCACCAACCAAACCTCGGCTAATGGTCAAAATGAAGCCAAATATTCGCTGGTAGATATCAAGTCTGAAAACGAAACAGGGGTGGGTAATGTGGTCACTAAAGACAATTTCCTATTCAGCCCATCTACTGAACATAGCGCTGCGCTAGATGCCGGCGATACTACTTGGGTGATGTATCATGAACTGGGGAATAACACCTTCCGTGCCTATCCGGTATCAGGGCAAGGGATAGGAGCTCCAGTTTTCAGCTCTGTAGGCAGCAACCACGGGTTTAACTCCGGAGTGGGTGCGATGAAATTCAATTCTGATGGAGACCAGTTGGCAGTCACCATCTCCGAAGGGGGCTGCAACAAATTGGAAATATTTGATTTTGACTCTGACACTGGAGAAATGACCGAATATGCCCGGATAGATCTTGGCTGTGACGGTGAAGTATATGGAATGGAATTTTCCGAAGATGGAGAAAGAATCATGGTCTCCTACCGCAATGGAGGCACTGGAATTGAAGAGTACATCATCAAAGCCAATGACAACGATGACCCAGATGCTGCGGTCTGCCCTACTTGCTTTGATGGTGCTACAGACCGATCCGCAATCGAAGCTTGTATTATCTCTACACAAAATCAAATCAGCGACACCCAGGGACTGGATCTAGGTGCATTACAAATAGGCCCAAATGGACAAGTTTATGCAGCCGTTGTGGGCGACAATAGAATTGGTCAAATCAATGTGGGATCAGGCTGTAATTCTGAAAGCTCCTTTACTTTAGATGGAGTAGAGCCAATGCCGGGCACCTCCAATTTGGGGCTTCCTTCCTTTGTACAAAACTCCGGAAGCTCAATCCCAGAACCTAGCCTGGCAGCTCCTGAAAGAATATGCCTAGACCCGGTGGAAGGCGGTGGTGCTATGCTCGAAGGTGGTGGCGAACCGGATATTGACAGCTACTTCTGGACCATTACCAATCAGGATGATGGCACGGTAATCCGCAACGATTATGGAGGTCCGGGTGAAGAGTTTCAGAATTTAGATCAACCTTTTGATGCAGCAGGTACCTATTTGATCGAATTACGTGTGGATCGTTGCGGAGACCCTGAATATTTCAGAGAAAGTACAGAAATCCAAGTAGATGAACCACCTGTTCTGACTTTAGCGGACGATGCCACACTTTGCGCAGGAAGCCCTGTGACGCTTACTGCCATAGAGGGCTACGATCCGGCTGAGGGCTTATATGACTTTGAATGGATCAATGCTGCCGGGCAGGTTTTCGGAGACGAAAATTCAAATGAAATCACAGTAGATGAAGAGAGTATTTATTCAGTCACTGTCAGCTATAGACTTCCGGATGGATTATCTGATGATGAAGCGCTGCTTTACCAGACCTGCCCATCCACCAAAGAGGTTTTTGTAGGGCCTGCCTTTCAGTTTGAACTGAATCAGGATGCAGAGGAGGTATGTTACGAAGAGGTCGCTGTAAACTTTGCGCCAGACACTCCTATTTCAGGGGAGTGGTTCTATGAGCTCAATGAAGATGGAAACCGGGTATCCTTGGGCGAGTTTTTCGAATTGGAACTTTGGGTCAATACCCTACCTGGCCCTGGAGAATATGATATTTACTTTCTAGCTGAAGACCCCATCTTACCTGCCTGTACTATTGAAAAAACGGCAGAACTCCTGGTCAATGAACTGCCTCTGTTCGCAGCCGCTCAGACTACGCCTGCCACGGACTGTAACACCGCGGATGGCTCTTTTGAGGTGACCATGCAAGGCATGGCTGAGACCTTAATGGTATTGGAAACCGGGGATGTTTTTACCAATGTATTGCCTGGAAATAGTGTTGCTGTCACAGGCTTACTACCTGGAGTTTATTCCATTGAAGCAGAGAGCAGCACGGGCTGTTTTTATACTGGAAGTGTAACGGTAGAAAACAGCAATCCGCCGGCAGGATTTGAATATACTGTAAGCACCGCAGATGAAACTTGCTCCGCAACAGGTGTAGCCCCTGGTTCTATTACCATAGATTTCATCACCCCTCCTGTTGACGGCAGTTACAACTTAGTTCGCCAAGGAGATGGAGCAGTTTTCACGAACACCTTCACGGGTGAAACACAACTAGTCATTCCGGTACCTCATGGTGACTACTCGGTAGAAATTCTGGATCCGGCAGGTTGTCCTATTCCTGATCCAGATCTGTATACCATCGAACAAAAAAATCAAGTGACTTATTCAGTCCCTACTGATTTCACGGCATGTGGAAGCTATACTTTTACTCCCGCCTCTCCTGAAAATCTGGTTTACACGCTCAGCGATCAGGCTGGAAACCTGGTTTCTCCAGATGCAAATGGAGCTTACACCATTTCCCAATCCGGAACATATACCATACTTGGGGAAGATCCATCAGGAGTAAATTGCCCTCGGGAAATCAGCTTAAATGCCAACATCACCACTTCTATCGATTTTGATGTGTCACCTCCTATCATTGACTGCCAAGTCGGCGTGGTATATGAAGCGATATTGAATAACATCAGTCCTGCTGAGGTCAATTTCCTTTGGAAGGATGATCAGGGAATTATAGTAGGTAGGAGACAGACATTTGTACCAAGTAGTGATGGAGATTACACACTAGAAGTACAGCCTATAGCCGGTGGACTTTGTCCGGTGGACAAAAAGGCATTTACAGCTGTCACCATTTCCCAAAATATCCAAGTGGCTCTAGATGTGGTCCCTTTCTGTGTGGATCAGACCAGTACCACAATCACCATAGATGCAGCTATGACTGATGTGGATGAAATTGCATGGTTTAATGTGGTAGGCACTACTGCGACTCGAATTCCTGCCTTTGATGGAATGCCAATCATACAGGTAGACCAAGAGGGCACTTATCAGGTTAGACTGTACAGTGCTACCTGTGAAATTGGCAGGGCCAGTGGAGTGGTGATCAAATCCACAATAGAAGCACCTGTAGTTCCCGAAGAAATCACCATCTGTGCAATAGAAGGTGTGACCCAAACCATCAGTCCGGGAGTCTATGATAATTATGAATGGAGACTGGATAGTACTCTAATATCTACAGACTCCACCTATACACCTACCGAAGCCGGCCTGTATGAATTGACCGTTTCAGACAACGTAGGATGTGAATATGTGACTACCATCAATGTCATCGAGGATTGCAGCTTGAAAATCATCTTCCCGAATGGGGTAGTTCTGGGTGACCCGGATCGAAACTTTATCCTCTACGCCAATGAATACATTGATGATGTGGAGGTGTTTATTTTCAACCGTTGGGGTGAATTGATCTTTTATTGCCAACATGACAACCTAGAACCGAACCAATCCTTCTGCCCTTGGGATGGGCAAGTAGGTGGGGAATTTGTTCAAAACGGAACATATGCTGTCGTTGTGAAGTTTACCAGTGAAGACCAAAACAAAACCGAACAATTAACTAAGGCCATTACAGTAATTCAATAGCATGCTTATCCTTATTTCCCCGGCGAAAACGCTGGACTACAGTGCCCCAAATTTCAACGAATCCACCCAACCCGACTTTCAGACAGATGCCCGCTCCCTGGTACGGGTAATGAAAAAGAAATCTGCTGATGAAATCGGAAAACTGATGCACATTTCGGAAAATTTAGCCAACCTAAACGAAGAGCGCTTCAAGACTTTTCAAAAAGACTTTACTTTCGACAATTCCAAGCAGGCTCTTTTGGCATTCAAAGGAGATGTGTACACCAAAATCGATGTGGATGAGTACAACAAGGAAGATTTTGACTTTGCGCAGCAGCATCTGAGAATCCTCTCAGGCTTGTATGGACTACTCAAGCCCTTGGATCTAATCCAGCCCTACAGGCTAGAAATGGGCACTAAACTGGAGACTTCTAAAGGAAAAAACCTCTATGAGTTTTGGGATAAAAAAATAGCAAAAGCCATCAACAAAGCGGCTGATGGGCAACCTATAGTCAATCTGGCCTCACAGGAATATTTCAAAGCCGTCCATCTCAAAACCCTCAAATCACCGGTAATCACCATCAATTTCAAAGAGCATAAAGAAAACGGATATCAGATCGTAGGATTCTTTGCGAAGCAGGCTCGCGGAATGATGACAAATTTTGCAATCAAAAATAGGATTTCAGATCCGGAACTGCTGAAAACCTTTAATGAAGAGGGGTATGAATACTCCACCCAGCTAAGTTCAGAATCAGAATGGGTCTTCGTGCGTTAAGTCCCTAAAAATCAAAAATTAAAGTTTCCAAGGTTTCATTTCAACAGTATAAAACGTAGTTTAGATGCATTAAAAAGGTTTAGAATCCCTGCATCTAACTTCGTGTGCTCAAGAGTCATTTTATATTCTCCTTTCTCTTATTGGCGTTCATTTTTGCGAAGGTGATCGGGGAAAGCATTGTGCCTTTCGCAGATGAGCATTTTGCCATAAAAGTAAACGACCCTGAGCTGACCGGCCCCGATAAACTATGCAATATTTATGGTAGTGTAATCGGTGTTTTTTCAGGTGGCGGGGACTCTGCTACTGATATCTATAAATGGACCATTTTGGCCCCAGATGGGTCCGAATTATTCACCAGACCTGCCGGGTCTTTCCCTACTATTGACTATACTTTTGAACTACTGGGGGTGCACAAAGTCCTGCTAGAGGTCAGTAGAGGTGGGAAATCAATCGCATCTTTGGAGCAGGAGGTGGCTATCATAGCCGGGCCTGAGCTTACGCTTGCCGATTCCTATAAAATATGTGAAGGCAATCCTTTAGAACTTCAGGCCATTTCACCTTCCAGTACCAATTTTTCAAATTACATTTTTGAATGGACAAATGAGTCCGGAGATATCCTGGGGACGCAAAACACCTTGACTGTGGATACCCCAGGAAAATATAAAGTACAGTTTTATACTCCAGACGTCAACTTAAACCCCATTTGTGATACCGAGCTCAACACTGAAGTGGAGGTGCTTTCCAGTCTTTCTATCACCCAAACTTCTGACATAGTCTGCAAGGGTTCAGCTATTGAATTTGAAGCAAACACCAGCTCTAGAGGTTTGTGGCTACTGACGGCACCCGGAGAAACAGAACCAAAGGTAGTAGGGACATTTCCGGAGCTGGCGTTATATCCAGAAGATGACTTCACCGGGCATGGAGAATATCAGTTGGAGTATGTGATAGAAAACCCTTCCAACCCCAGTTGCTCACCCAGCGCTATTACTGACTTTACCTATCAGGAGGAACCCTTGATTTCACTGGAATCTGCCACTGCGGCAAGTGCTTGTTTTGTATCTGACGGAGGGCTTGAATTACTTGCCGTGACCGATCTGGATCAGGTGACAGTAGGTGGGCTTGGGGTTTCTTTTGGTCCATATCTAGCCGGAGAGACCATCTCCATTCCAGGTCTGGAATCGGGTGCTTATACTATCTACCTATCCTGGAACGGCTGCCAAAACAGCATAGGCACTGTAGTACCGCTAATTACTGAACCAGCCGAATTAGAATTTACCGTATCTGATATTATCAGTGAAACCTGTACTCCAAATGGTAAAATCAACGGCTTTGCAGAGATCAACATGAGCAATGGACCGACTACGGGATCTTATCGTGTATTGACTCAAAAAGGCCAGGAGCTTCTTAGAAATGATATTCCGGCCGAAAATCCCTTTAAAATAGAATTAGCCGGGGGCAAATATTACTTCGAGTTACTGAATGAAGACAGTTGTAACTTACCTAGAAGAGAAATCTTAGAGATTCCAGGCAAAGCCCAGACAAAATTCAGCATCCCGCAAGAACTTACCATCTGCGGAACCTATGAGTTGCTGCCCGAAACGGACGAAAATTTACAGTTTACTTTGACCGATCCCTTAGGAAATAGCAGTACTCAAGCTACTGGAGAGCCTTTCAGTATTACTGAAGCAGGTGAATATACGTTGGTCGGTATTCTGCCAGATCAAGATGACACCTGTCCTTCCGAGCAAAAAATAACAATTTCTACTACTGACCCTATCCCTTTTGATCCCGTGCTCAAAAGCGAAGACTGCGTCATCGGCAACCGGGTGTACACAGCTGACATCCAAGGCATAGACCCAGGGTTGGCTGATTTTTACTGGAGAAATCAAAATGGGGACATTATAGGTACCGGGCAAGAGTTATTCCTGGCTCCTACCTCCGTGGGGACATTTTCTCTGGAGGTTCAGCCCACAGGAAGTGAAGCTTGCCCCATTACACCAAAGGAATTTATAGTAGAGCCGCCCGTGCTCTTCGTAGATGTTTCCATAGAATCTACCAAGCTGTGTGAATTTGGCCCCGAAGCCATAGTAGAGCTTAGCACTACTTCGCCAGAGGCCGTTACGGACATCCGATGGAGGAGGTTTGATGAAGAAGGAGTCATCGTTGAACTTCCTGAGTTTGACGATCAAACCAGCATCACCACACGAATAGGAGGAACGTACGAAGCCTCCGTTTATAGCATAAAGCCAGAAATCAACAAAAACTGCGAACTGGGCAGAACCACCTTTCAACTTGACCTCACACCGGACAAGGTGAGTTTTGACATCCCCGACCAGTTAACCATCTGTGATTACTATGAACTTACCCCCAGCACCACCCAAAATCTAAATTTTGAGATCAGCACTCCCTCGGGTGAAATTTTGACCAGATCCTCAGGTGAAGTGGTCACTATTGATCAAGCGGGAGTTTATACTTTCCTGGCCTTTGACCAGAACAGTCCTACCCCATTCTGTCCTGAGCAAAAAGAACTCTTGGTCAATATCTTCCCAGAGGTTCTATTTGAGCCCGAATTATTCCAAGAGGAATGTGACGGTACCAAAACTTTTCAGGCGAAAGTAGAAAACTATGTACTGGAAGAGGTGGAGATATCTTGGAAAAACGCAAGTGGTGATGAAATAGGCACAGATGAGTTCCTGACGATTTCGGCTCCGGGCGACTATAGCTTAGAAGTTCAGCCTTCAGGCGCTATTCCTTGCCATATTTCTGCAAAGCCGTTTACAGTGCTGCCTCCTGTATTGGAAATTGAAGTAAACCTAATTGCTGAACCGCTTTGTCCCGACGCACCATCAGCATTGATGAAAGTAGCTACTGATTTTGATGAAGTGGAGCGTATAGAATGGTGGTTCACCGCTATAGATGGAAGTGAAAGCCAGTTGGTGAACGAAACCAATAATCGGGAAATATTAGCCATCAATGAAGGGACCTATGAGGTCCGGGTGTTCAATCAAATCCCTTGCCTACTCGGCTATGATAATGCTTTGGTTCTAAGAAGCACGGATACTGTCCGGCCTGAGCTAAACGATTCCTATCAAGTCTGTCCGAAATATGAAATCGGCCCCTTACTTGACCCTGGCAATTTTGCTAGTTACGAATGGTATTTTGGTGAGCAGCTGGTCTCCACCAGTCCAACTTTCAAGCCTCTACAAGTCGGAAATTATCAGTTAATCGTTTACAGTAGCGAGGGTTGCGTCTATGAAAAGACGTTTACCACAACAGAAGAATGCGAACTAAGAGTAAGCTATCCTAATGCCATACAGCCTAGAACTCCTGACAAAGGCTTTTTAATTTACACCAACTACCTTGTAGATGAACTGGAAGTAATAATTCTCAATAAATGGGGGCAGACTATTTTTCAATGCGCCGAAACCGATCTCATCTCTGAAGAGTTCACCTGTGTTTGGGATGGAACTTACAATGGATCCCCAATCCAAAACGACACCTATGCCGTGCGCGTCAATTTTAAAAACTACGAAAAGAACATCTCAAAATCTGAATTTGGATCTGTGATAGTCATCCAATAATTTATTCCTGGTATTTCTGGGTCATTTTTTGCTGAGATACTTCTAAACGCTAAAATTGATTAAAAGCGATTCTTATCTTTGTGCACACCCTAAAAATTAAGAATTCTTGCAAGGCAAAGACCAATTTCCACTAAGGCGGAAGATTGGGATACTTATGGTTTGGACCTTCCTGATGTTGACTCCACTGTTGGTTTGGAGTAGGCAAGTCAAAAATCCAAGTAAACCCGAAATCAACAACTCCATAGATGCCACCCTTGACCTCATAGGTGAGCCTTTCCTGTGTCTGACCAATGGCAGTGTACTGGGGACATATACCGCAGGTGGCGAAGATGGGGACGTATACGAGTGGACGCTCACTGATATAGCTACTGGCAATATCCTGGATTACAAGGAAAACGGGCAGCTAGAAACCTATAAATATGTATATACTCAGGAAGGTACTTATAACGTCAACCTGAAAATCCGAAGAGGAAGTACTCCAAATTACTTTGAGGACAATCTGGAGGTCAAAGTACAGCAAGGCCCAGAACTAGCATTAAGGCCCGACTATTTACTTTGTGCGGATTCCCCTGTATTACTAACTGCACTTGATCCTGACACTACACCCGTAGAGGAATACACTATTATCTGGAGGTCTTTCAATAATGAAGGAGATACCGTAGAGCTGGGGAGAGGAAACGAATTTCTCGCTACTTCAGCTGGTTATCATCTGGTCGAATTGTACCAAACCTTACCCAATGGAACTGAATCCTGTACCGTCAATGGAGCTACCTACGTAGGCCCTCCGGTAGATTTTCAGTTTGAAAAATCAAGCGAACAAATCTGCGAAGGCAACTCAATCAGCATTACCACCGATACGCCGCTTTCCGGAGAATGGTTTATACAAAAGCAGGCTGCAGGAGCAAAGACTAGCTTAGGTCAGGGATTCGAGATAAATCTCACTACTGCTGAACTAAGTGGCCCGGGGATCTATGAGGTAACTTTCAGAACCGCTAGTCCCGGATTTCCCGATTGTCCTTCAGAACGAAAAACCACATTTGAATATATGGAATCCCCAGAGGTCAATGCCCTGGTCTTGACTGATCCTGACGACTGTGGAAGCAGCAATGGAGCGCTGCAAGTGACGGCTGTTTCTGAGCTTGACGCCTTGATGATTCCGGAAATCGGTATTTCTCAAACTTCCATTTCAGCTGGGGACACCTTTACTTTCCCCAATTTACAAGCACAGGTATATACCCTGCTTGCGGTCAAAAATGGCTGTGAAACCACCGAACTTATTCAAGTAAAAGCAGTTAATCCGTCCACTCCTTTGACCCCGGCCATCCTGAGGGAAGATGAAACCTGTGCCGCTACTGGAGTGGTAGAAGGAAATGTAGCCGTGGATTTTGGAGCCCCAATTTCAAATGGCACTTACAGGATATTATCGCCAAGATCCGGGGAAATCAAATCCGGGACCATCCCTAACTCAGGAGAACTGGACATCCCCTTAAGTTCAGGCCAATATTTGCTGGAAATGATAGTAGATGGCTGCTCTTATCCCATTGAAACCCTCAGTATTGCAAAACAGCCCGAAGTAGAATTTACAGTCCCTGAAACTCTGAACATCTGCGAAACCTATGTCCTGACGCCTGAAACCGATCAGAACCTACGGTTCACCCTAACCTTCCCTGATCTGAGTACACTAGAAGTTAATGCTGGCGGTTCATTTACACTTACAGAGGAAGGACCTTACTCGATCACAGCTGTGGACAGAAATGGGGCTTCCGGCCTTTGTGCAAAAAAGGTAGATTTCGATGCTACTTTTTCATCCTCCATTTCTTTTGAGCCGGTTTTGAGAGTGGAGGAATGCTTTGATCCCATCAAGTATGAAGCGGTAATCGAAGGGATTTCACCAGAAGAAGCAAGCATACGCTGGCTGAATGATCAAGGCGAAATAGTAGGAAGAAATGCAGCTTTCTATCCTTCTAAAATCGGTTTTTATTCGCTTTTAGTTCAGCCTTTACGAAGTGGTTTCTGCCCGGTTACTCCGGTAGAATTTGAAGTGAAATCACCTATCACTTTGGTTCCAATGGGATTAGAAGCCTCTAAAATCTGTCCTGATCCGGGATACGCCTGGGTGAGCTTGACCACAGATGAGGAAGAAGTAGCGCACACCGAGTGGGTCTTTTATGACCAAAACAACAATCGAACAGAGCTAACTGACTTTGATGATACTTTTGAAATAGAGGCCGCAAATCCCGGCACCTATGAGGCCATCACCTATAACTCCCTTGGGTGTGAGATCGGAAGAAACTACATTTTGGTGGAGGAGAGCATGCTTCTCACCCCTCCTTCACTAGCCGAAAGCTATGCCATTTGTTCCAAGGAAAACACCATGGCTCCTATCAACCCCGGGGATTTTGCTGGTTACCAATGGTATTTTGGAGATCAATTAGTTTCTACCAACAATACCTATAAGCCCAACCAAGTAGGAGATTACACTTTAGTGGTAACTACTGAGGACGGTTGCGAGCTCAGCGGTTCATTCAGAACCTATGATGCCTGTAATTTTTCAGTAGTATACCCTAATGCGATGGAATTAGGAAATCCAAACAAGGACTTTCGGGTATTGGTGAGTGAAGGCGTAACCGATGCGGAACTATTTGTAATGAACCGGCAGGGCGCGTTAATTCACTACGAGCGCACAGATGAAGTAGCTTTAGAAACACCTATCCTGAATTGGGATGGAAAAACTTCCGGCAAAGAAGTACCAACGGGTACCTATTTGGTGGTGGTAGTCTTGAGAAATCCTACCTATGGGTTTGAAGAAAAAATGACAGGAACCCTCTTGGTATTGGATTAAACCCTCTTTTTGACAATCTTTTTTATCAACGGGAAAGTTCGCTCGAATATTTTTCCTATTTTTCAACCTTTGGAATAATTCGTTCACAAACCCAAAGTCAAAAACCTATCAATATGACTCAAACTATCAACCGCACGGCGCTTTTCAACGCAAGTTGTTTTGCCCTCATTACCACCGCATTCACCTTCTCAATACGAGCAGGAATTCTTCCTCAGCTAGGAGCAGAATTTAACCTCAGCAACGAAGATCTTGGATTTATCAACTCCATGTGGTTCCTAGGATTCCCTATTTCCATGATTCTGGGAGGATTATTTTATCACGTTGTAGGTGCAGCGAATATCATGCGTATCGCCTTTGTAATGCACACCTTGGGTATTTTGCTTACGATTTTTGCCGGAGGATATACCACACTATTGCTTTCCACTTTATTTATTGGATTTGGTAATGGATGTACAGAGGCGGCATGTAACCCCATGATAGCAGATATGTACACTGGAGTGAAAATGAATAAAATGCTGAACAGATTTCACATGTGGTTCCCAGGTGGCATTGTACTTGGCAGTTTGATATCCAAATTCATGACAGATTTCGGTGCCAGCTGGCAGTTACAGATGTGGATATTGATGATTCCTACTATCATTTACGCAGTTCTTTTCTTTGGAAAAACCTTCCCTAAACCACATGCTGACGAAGCCATGTCCATCGGTGAAAACATTAAGGCGATGTTCTCTCCTGTTTTCATTTTCTTATTCGTCACGATGTCCATCACAGCGATTACAGAGTTTGGTACCACCCAGTGGGCTGAGGTAATCCTGAATAGCTCAGGCGCGAGTGGCATGTTGATTCTAGCCCTCACCACTGGCGTAATGGCAGTAGCCAGATTCTTCGCCGGTCCGGTGGTAGAGAAATTTGGCCAAACAGGAATTCTATTAATTGGAGCAGTATTGGCCACTATAGGAATTTACATGTTCAGTGTAGTAACTGGCCCACTAGCCTATGTCGCAGCAGTTATTTTCGCATTGGGAGTAGCTTACTTCTGGCCAGTAATGGTAGGCGCTACTGCACAAAGAGTCCCACTTAGTGGTGCATTAGGTATGTCCATCATCGGTGGTGTGGGAATGTTCTCTACTGCTATCTGGCAGCCTGTGATCGGTAGCTGGATTGATGGCTCTAGAACATTGATGTCCGCTGAAGGATTAATAGGTGAGGCTTTGGAACTAGCAGCTGGGCAAGCCACGCTACAAAAGTTAATGCTCTTCCCATTAGTTCTGATCGTGCTATTTACTATTTTCTACTTCTGGCAAAAAGGTAAAAAACCAGCCGGAGCAGCAGCTCACTAATAAAAATTTAAAGCAGCTTTCGGGCTGCTTTTTTTTTGATCCTTAATCTGGTTAAAAACCCGCTATTCCTGACAGGAATAACTTTGGTAATCATCCTTGAACAAAGACCAGATCTTCCCATCTTCATCCCTATAAGTGATCGCCTGAGTACGCTTACTGATCTCGATATTGCCACTGCTGGTGACCGTAGTACCATCAGCAAGCAAAACCGTACATGGACCATCCACATCCAGGATATCCACTAGTTTGGTGTCCTCTAACAATCCACATCCCGATAAAATCAGAAATACGATTGGGAAAGCCTTTTTCATAATGAATGCTGACAATTATTTATAGGGCTAAAATGAAGAAAATCCTCGCTTAAAAAAAGAGAAGATTATGATATTGATCCAATTAACTAGAAAAGAACAACTATAGGCGTATTAAGAATTGCCCGGTATGGTTAAAGGTAAGTCCTAAAAGTAGGGCGTACACCTGCAGAAATTTATTTGTATCAGCTTATCATATCTCTAACCTCACCTTTCATTTTTAGGATAAAGGCTAAATCTGTAGATGCAATACTGATGCACTTTGTGCACAAGAACTATGGGGGCTATAGCTAGGCCTGATCGTAACTATCTTTGATTTACTGATCTTAAAATAACCTAAAAGCTTAAAACCCTTTTACCACTGGTGATAAAATTAAAAAGTGAAGTGGTTAATCAAAACCGTACTCAGTATTCAAGTACCTCAATCACTCCCCTTTTTAGGTTTGTTTTTTTCAGTGATTCAAGCAATTAAACAGAATAGATAAAAAAAGCCCAACCGTCTGGTTGAGCTTTGTGACCTCGTCAGGATTCAAACCTGAAACCTCCTGAGCCGTAATCAGGTGCTCTATTCAGTTGAGCTACGAAGCCGAATTGGAATGCAAAGGTACCCAAAAATCGATTTTATGCAATATCAATCCCCAAGAATTTTATAATTATTACTCCTTATTTCCGTTCTCCCTTAAGAATAATTAAGAGCAATAAAGGGGTAAATCCTTGGATATTCCCTATTTTTGCCCGCATTGAGTGCATTTTAAGTAAACCATTTTGATGAAAAAAATATACACCTTCCTGTTAGCTTTTGGTTTGATTCAAGGAGCGGCATTTGCCCAGGACAGCCTGCAAGTTGCGAAAAAACCAAAGACTCCGATCGGAGGCAGACCCAACATCCCAAGTGACTTAAAGATCGAATTCGGATTTAATCAACTTAACAACAGGTCCGAAGACATAGGTTTAAATTTCTTTGGCTCCCGCACTTTCAACGTGTACTACCAGTACCCTTTCCCTATTTTTGGCGAAAACTCCGGATACACCATTGATCTGGGAATAGGCATAGGATCGGATAAATATGCCTTTAAGGATGATCAGACCCTGTATAATGTACCTGAACTGGGGCCTGAATCCAGTGAACTCAAGGATATCAGAGATGTGCTGGGAGACGACATACAGATCAATAAAAATGTAGTAGCGACTAATTATATAGATATCCCGATTGACTTTACCTATCATGCCAATAAAAACAACTACACCAAAGGATTTACCATGAGTGTAGGGGCAAAAGTGGGCTATCTCTACGAATCTCACACGAAAGTAAAGTATGAGAATTCAGATGGTTTGAAGAGAAAAGTAAAAGATTCACAAAATTACGGCTTCGAAAAATTCCGGTATGGCATTTCCCTGAAAGCCGGAACGCCAGGATTCTATGTCTGGGGGTATTACGGCCTCAACAAAGTGTTTCAAGAAGGACTGGGACCAAATGCTACTGAAGCTAATCAAATCAATTTTGGAGTTGCTGTAAACCTGTTTTAATAGCTCACAAAGCATTCAGAAACATTCTAAAAATCAAAGCCGGGTCGTATGACGCGGCTTTTTTTTGCTTCATCAAGCGGGTTTTGCCTACGGTCAAAAATCAGGAAAAGCTGAAAAATGCAGCGTAAGTCAAACGAATATCATTTTGCCCGATTGGTCTATTTTTCATAGGAAAAGCTTCAAAAAGGTGCAGGCATATCAGAGAGGACATTAACTCCTTGACCATAGGCTACAAAATCAAGAATTTCAAGTAAGCCACAGCTATTATACCTTCAGTGTTTGCCTCATTCGAAGCATAAGCATAGCTCTTGATCCATCCACCTTGAACACCTATGGCTTCTCGGCAAAACCCTCAGTAGAATGAAAAAACTGACTTTAAAGCCAAATCAGGTTAAATCCTATATAGCAAACCAAAAAACCAAATACTAAACCTACATAGGTCTCTATAGGCTTGTGCGCATTCAGGTAAAGCCTGACCGTGCCTACTAGGCCGGTCAGCAGCAAACTGATGATCAACGGATACAATCCTGAGAAAGTAGGGAACTTGGAAGCTAAAACCACCACAGCTGCTATCAAGCCTCCCATACCCGTCATGTGAGCTGACATCTTCCAAAAGAAAGTAACCAGCGTCAAGCCTGTAATAGCTAAGGTAATTAATCCCAAAACCTGCCATAAAATCGGATCCAGCTCGGATCTTTGGTATAAAAAATAAACCGTGAGATAGTAATAAATACAGGTCACGCTGAAGGGTATGGCACGATCTTTCAGCTCTGCCATGTGAATGCTTTTGAGTGTCCCACTTAGCCTCAACCCAAAAATAGTCAGCATAGGAATGATCAAAGTGGATAAGGCGATTAACCAAAACACCCGTCCCTTGAATGGCTCAGGAATACTGCTGGCCTCTGGCACTACGAACAAAACCAGCCAGTAAACCAAACTAGGAATCACCAATGGCTGCAAAACGACAGAAACAATCTCGGCAAAAACCTTCCGCACTATAGTTCTTTTCTTAATCTAGCCACGGGAATCTGTAGCTGTTCACGGTACTTTGCTACAGTTCTACGAGCAATATTATAACCTTTGGCATTGAGCATCTTCACCAGCTTATCATCAGAAAAGGGCTTTTTCTTATCCTCACTATCTACCATAGCCTGCAGGACAGATTTCACCTCCCGGTTACTCACATCTTCCCCACTATCTGTAGCGATTCCCTCGGAAAAGAAGTATTTCAAAGGAAACACTCCAAATTCTGTCTGAATAGCCTTGCTGTTAGCCACTCGCGAAACGGTAGAAATATCCATATCTATACGTTCTGCAATATCCTTTAAGATCATAGGTCTTAAATTCGTCTCATCACCATCCACAAAAAAATCTTTTTGGTAAGCAAGAATAGCCTCCATAGTCCTCAGCAGGGTGTTTTGACGTTGCTTGATGGCATCTATAAACCATTTCGCAGCATCTAGCTTTTGTTTGACGAAGGTCACTGTTTCCTTCAGCTTTTTATCCTTCTTGTCTGACTTATCATAAGCATCAAACATCTCCGAATAAGACCTGGAAATCCGCAATTCTGGAGCATTTCTGGAATTAAGGCTTATATCAAACTTTCCATTGGTATTAGTCAGTATAAAATCCGGAATGACATATTGCGTACGCACCAATCCGTCAGATGCTCCACCGGGCTTAGGATTCAGTTTGGTAATCAGATTTACAGCCTCTTTGGTTTCCTCATCATTTAGGTCACACTTTCGCTGGATTTTTGAATAATGCTTTTTGGTAAACTCGTCAAAACAATCATGAATGATCATCAAAGCGTTCTGCACAGTAGGGTCATCTGGGTGCTCCTTCCTTTCCAATTGAATCGTCAGACATTCCTGTAGATTCCTGGAAGCAATACCAGCCGGGTCAAATGCTTGGATCTTACGAAGGATTTCTTCGAGTTCATCTATATCTGTCTCTATATTTTGGCTGAAAGCCAAGTCATTGATTATGGCTTCCAGATCACGGCGTATGTAGCCGTCATTTTCTATAGATCCGATTAATTGCTCACCAATGATTTTTTTGCGCTCATCCAGGCGCAGGAAATTCAACTGTGACATCAACTGCTCATGCAGAGAAGTATTCGAAGAAATCGGCATTTCCCGGTCTTCTTCATCGGAATTGTAATTCCCGTCACCCTGCATTTTATACCCTCCGTACTCGTCATCCAGGTAATCATCGATATTAACATCGCGATCATCTGCTATATTTTCCTCCTCGAAGTTATCTTCAAATTCATCTTCTGTGGATTCCTTTTCTTCTGTCTTTCCTTCTTCCAGTGCTGGATTAATCTCCAGCTCCTCTTCTATTCTAGTTTCTAATTCGGCTGTAGGCACCTGCAGCAGTTTTATAAATTGTATCTGCTGAGGAGAAAGCTTTTGAGAAAGTGACTGGCTAAGATTTAGCTTTTGCATTCGAAATTGGGTAAAACCTACTATTTGGGTTCAAAAAAGGCCTTTTCTCCAGAAAAAGCCCCTATGCCAAAGTTAGGAAAAAGGAGCAAATTTTTGATAAAAAGCTGATTTAATCGTTTTTTTGCATTCCTTTAAATTATTAGCGGGGCGGGTTGTCCTGCATAAAAAATTTACCAAATGGCATTTAACAAACGGGTCAAAATCAAGACCATCCTGGATACAAATCCAATTGGATCAGAGATAACACTAATGGGCTGGGTCCGCACCAAGAGAGGAAATAAAAACGTTTCTTTCATCGCGCTAAATGATGGGTCTATCATCACCAATTACCAAATAGTGGCTGACCCGAATCTGATCGCTGAGGATATCCTCAAGAAATGTACTACCGGTGCTTGTCTGAAAGTCAGCGGAAAAGTAGTAGAATCTCAAGGTGCAGGTCAAAGTTCTGAACTTAACGCCACGGCAATCGAGGTACTGGGCGAAGCAGACTCGGAAAAATATCCTCTGCAGCCAAAGAAGCATTCCATGGAGTTTCTACGCGAAAATGCCCATTTGAGAATGCGAACCAATACTTTTGGGGCAGTTTTCAGAGTCAGACATGCCCTGGCTTTCGCGGTACATAAATATTTCAATGATAAGGGATTCTTTTATATCCATACGCCTATTATCACTGCATCCGATGCTGAGGGAGCTGGAGAAACGTTCAAAGTCACTACGCTCGACTTGAAAAACCCTCCTAAAACGGCAGAAGGTACAATCGATTACAAGCAGGATTTCTTCGAAAGAGAAACTAACCTGACGGTATCAGGTCAACTGGAGGGGGAATTGGCTGCAATGGCACTTGCTGATATCTATACTTTCGGTCCGACATTCCGTGCGGAGAATTCAAACACCACTCGACACCTGGCTGAATTCTGGATGATAGAACCTGAGATGGCATTCTACGATGCAGAAGACAATGCAGACTTAGCAGAAGAGTTCCTGAAATATATCATTCAATATGCCTTGGATCATTGTGCGGAAGACTTGGCATTTCTCGATCAAAGACTCACTGAAGAGGAGAAGTCCAAGCCTGCTGATCAGAGAAGTGAAATGGGGCTTTTAGAAAAATTGAGGTTTGTCTCGGAAAATGATTTTGTACGGATCACCTACACCGAGGCGATAGAAATCCTTCGTAACTCAAAGCCTAATAAAAAGAAGAAATTCTCCTATTTAATCGATGAATGGGGTGCTGATTTGCAATCTGAGCACGAAAGGTATTTGGTCGAAAAGCACTTTAAAAAACCTGTGATTCTAACTGATTACCCAAAAGAAATCAAATCCTTCTACATGCGTCAAAATGATGACGGAAAGACGGTAGCTGCCATGGATATACTTTTCCCTGGAATCGGAGAAATAGTAGGAGGATCCCAGCGTGAAGAACGCATGGATGTACTCACTGCCAGAATGGAAGAAATGAATATCCCTCAGGAAGAAATGTGGTGGTATCTTGATACCCGTAGATTTGGTTCCACTCCGCATGCAGGATTTGGACTAGGCTTTGAGCGGATGGTACAGTTTGTATCAGGAATGGGGAATATCCGGGATGTAATCGCATTCCCGAGAACCCCTGGCAACGCGGAATTTTAATCATTATCCCCGGCAGAAATGTCGGGGTATTTCTTTTAACTCACGATTTTCACCCTTCTAACCAAAGGAATGCAAATCAGACTACAAGCGATAGCAATATAACCTACCACATTGAAGTTGGTCAGCTCCCCTGTAGCGCTTTCTCCGATAATAATTCCGGCAATCAAGGAGGCTAATCCCGTAGCCATTTGTTGTACCGCAGAATTGAAACTCAAAAAGCTCCCCCTGTTTTCAGGATTTGCAGTACCTGTCACTATAGCTGCGGCGGGTATATACCTTCCATTAGAAGTCACAAAAAACATCGTAGACACCATCAGGACAAAAGGAATAGGAGTCACACCCAAATGGGTGATAATTGCAATTGGGATAATATTCAAAAGCATGAAGACGGTGAAGACTTTTACTTTGCCATACTTGTCTGATAGCTTCCCCACCCAGGGTGAGGTAAAGATGGTAAAAGCTCCTCCTGCCATATAAATGTAGGTCAGTTGCAATTCAGTGAAGCCTACATTTGCTACGGTGTAGGGACTCAGAAAAGGAATAATCATAAACTGCCCGAACATCATCATCACAGAAAGCGTAATAGCTCGCATCTGATTAGGATTACCGGTCACTCTGCGAATGACCAGCAAAGGTCTGGGTCTCTCCACTTCTTGGCCTAGGTGATCAGAAATACTAGGGATAAATCGAATAATCATCCCTAGGCTGATAATAGACAGTCCCGTCAGAATAAAAAACGGCGTGTGCCAATCCGACAAGCTAGCTAGGAAAAGGCCCAAAGGAACTCCTAAAACCGAAGCCACTGAAAAGGCTGCCATCACCAATCCCATGGCCCGTCCTCTACGCGAATCTGGAATCACATCTCCTATGATTGCCAAAATAAGGGCAGAAGTAAGACCACCGAATAGCCCTGACAAGATCCGCGCAATCAACAAAACCGGGTAACTTGGAGAAAGTGCACAGCCTAGGGTAGAAACTGTAAATCCAACATAAACCCACAGAAGAATCTTTTTGCGGTCAAATCTATCCAGCAGAAATGCACCAAAAAAACTGGAAACTCCCGCGCTGAAAGTGTAAGAAGACACTAAAAGTCCAAACTCCTGAGGCGATATCTCAAATATCCGCATGAGCTGAGGCCCAAGGGGCATGAGAATCATAAAATCCACAATATGGATGAAATTAATGGCCGCCAGGGTCCAGAGTAATAGCTTCTCTTTGCTCATATAATCAAAGGCTTCTCTTAGAATCCCTGTTAAATTTCAATTCTATAAAATAACTTTTTCAGGCTATGCGCAATTGACTATAAGTCTCCGGTATGGCGTCTATAATATCTGAAGCTATGGTACCTCTGAATTTACTTTTGGAAGCTATCTCTCCAGCTAAACCATGGTGATAGACTCCGCAGAGTGCAGCATTCACTGGGTCATACCCCATGCCCAAATAGGAAGTTATCATCCCCGTCAACACATCGCCAGACCCGCCCGTAGCCATATATTGTGTCCCGCTGGAGTTGAAAATCTGCTTTCCATCCGGCAAACTCACCACGGTATTGGCACCTTTCAATACAATAATCAGCTTGTGCTCCATGGCGAATAGTTTAGCTTTACTAAGGCGTTCTAAATGTCCCTGACAATTTCCTACTAAGCGTTCAAACTCGCCGATATGTGGCGTCAATATGGAATTTTCCGGAACCTGGGAAAGCAGCGCTTCATGCTTTGCCAATAAATTAATCCCATCAGCATCGATCACCATTGGCTTATTGAAATCTTTCAATAATTGCTGAAACTGTCTCAGCCTATTGTCAGTACCCCAGCCCGGCCCGATTCCTAATGCATCATAATATTCAGGATTGGCTATTAAGCCCCAAGAAGCCATAGCTTCCGGAACAGCTGTTTGGATAATTGCCCTTTCCGACTCTTCGATATGACAGGTAACTAATCCTGATCCGGTGCGCATGGCACTTTTACAACTCAAAATAATAGCGCCCATTTTCCCTGGCCCTCCCCCGATCAGCAGCACCTTACCTAAGTCACCCTTATAACTAAAGCGAGTAAAATGCTTGTGCAAAGCTGGAATATCCTTTTTTTCAAGGAAATAATAGGAAGTTTCCATTTGGTCAAAAGCTTCAGCATCGACCTTTATCTTGGCATAAATCAGTTCTCCTACAATCCAGGTATTTTCAGGAAGTAAAAGTGCAAGTTTAGGAAACTCAAACGTCACGGTCCAGTTAGCTTGAAAACACAATTCCGTGTTCCCAACTCCTTCTGATGGCAAGCCAGCCGGAATGTCTATACTTATTTTAACCCCTTGAAATAGATTCAGTGACTGTATAGTATCAATAGCACTCTCACGCAGCTCTCCTCTAAGGCCCACACCCAAATAGGCATCGATCAGTATAGCGTAATCTTTGAAAATATCTGGATTGAGTTTAACCACCTGAACGGACTTGGGCAGCAAGTTAAAATTCGACAATGCGTCCGGGCTAAATCGATCAATGGACCCAAAACAATCAATAATCCTAACCTGGTACTGACGCTCCACAAGTAATCTGGCGATAACCAGACCATCTCCCCCATTGTTCCCAGCTCCTACTGCTATTAAAATCTTTTTTTCCTTACTATACCCCTGATCCAAAAACCAATTGACAAAACTTTGCCCTGCCGACTCCATGAGTTTTAGGCTACTCTGTCCAGTAATTTTCACATGATTGGCGTCTAGTTCCTTGACTTGAGCACCGGTTAAGATTTTCTGCATGGTTATATTTTTTGGGTCAGGCGTTCTTTAGGTATACTGACTAAAAATAAGAAACCTAAACCTACCAAGAAAAACAATCCCAAAGAAAGCGCAGAGTTTCGCATATCCCCGGTGATTTGCTCAATCATCCCATAGGAGAAGGTACCCAAGACTATGGCCATTTTTTCGGTAACATCATAAAAACTAAAATAGGAAGCGTGGTCCGTAGTCTTACTAGGAATTAATTTGGAAAACGTAGAACGAGAAAGAGACTGAATTCCTCCCATCACTAGGCCTACTACAAATGCCAGGGCAAAGAATTCATTGGCTGTGTACACATAATAAGCACCGGCACATACTCCCACCCAGATCAACACCATGATGATCAGGCTCATCTTATTCCCAAATTTACCAGATAGAAATGCAAAGAAGTAGCTTCCTGCTATGGCCACTACCTGTATGATCAAGATGGTCAGAATCAATTGATCTCCTGGCAATCCCAATTCCTTATCTCCAAAAGTAGCAGCCAGGTACATGACCGTCTGCACCCCCATAGAATAAAAAAAGAAGGACAATAAAAATCTAGACATCACCTTGATCTCCTTTACTTCCAGCCAAACTTTCCTCAACTCCTGATACCCTTTCAGGAAGAACTCCCTTTTCAAATCTTTACCAAATGGATTCTGTGGTAAAACCCGGAAAGTAATTTGGGAAAATCCAATCCACCATACACCTGTAATCAAAAAGGAAAGCCTGGCAGCCATTCCATCATCAGCTAGAAAAAACCAGGATGGAAACTGGATCATCAGCAGATTCACTATCAAAAGAATCACACTACCCACATATCCCAGAGCAAAACCTTTGGCACTTAATAAATCATATTTATCTGGAGTAGTTATTTCCGGTAGGTAGGCATTGTAAAAAACTATACTTCCTGCATAGCCCACACTGGCCAAAACACTGGCAAGAATGCCCCATTCCAAATTTGATCCATCGAAAAAGAATAAGCCCATGCAGGACAGGGAACCCAAGTAAGCAAAAAACTTCATGAACTGTAGTTTCTTGCCACTGGCATCAGCTATACCGGAAAGAATGGGCGACATAAAGGCAATCACCAGAAAGGAGAAAGAAATAGAATAGGAATACAAAACCGTATTGACCACCTGATACCCAAAAAAATCCACTTTATCCTCAGGATGTAGGCCTTTGGTCACGCTGTTGTAATAAACAGGGAAAATAGTAGAGGTGATGACCAGACTATATACTGAGTTGGCCCAATCGTACATAGCCCAGGCATTATGTACTTTTTTTGTGTTTTGAATCGAAGAAAGCATGTCAAATAAAAAAAGCTACCCTGAATTCAGGATAGCTTTGATATTGTAAATAAGAATATATTATTTCTGTACTTTTCCTATAGATGCATAAAGAACTCGTCTCGCGTCAGCTTCTCTTAGTTCAGACTGAACATCAGATATAGGACCCATTTTCACATCTCTATCCACTTTCATAGAAATAGTGATCAGACCTCGATCTGCTTCTGGAAGCATATCACGCTCCTGGTTTACCCACTGAACGATATCCGAAGTAGCCATTAGGGCATCATTGGCCTGAACTCTAGGCTCTGTACCGTAAGTAGCTGTATCCTTTGGCTTTCCTATGAAAATGTAAGAAATCAAGGTTTTCTTCTGAAGTTTCTGAAGCTGGGTAGCCGCAGGGATCTTCTGTTCAACCAATATTTCCTGTTCTCTCAACACGGTAGTTACCATGAAGAAGAAGAGTAGCATAAAGATAATATCCGGCAACGCTGAGGTGGGGATATTCTCCGATACTTTTTGTTTCTTTCCAAACTTTGCCATATCAACTACCTATTTTATCAGGTTCTGCAATTGAAATCGCCATAGGGATTCCTTCTTTTCCTCGATCTTGAAGACTTACTTCTGCGTCATCTTTACCAGACAGAGCTCTATACTCGTCTGTAGTTAGGTTGACACGCTCAGCATAGATATCGAAGTAGGCTTTCTTTGCCAAATCGAATACTTCAAGATACTTTTCGTAGCTAGTACCACGGTTAGTCTTGATAGAAACTACTGCTTCTCCTGGATGATCCGAGGATTCCGGATCTCTTTTAGCCAAAGCCTTTAGAGATGACGGCAAGCCATTGTATAGGGCTGTAGCCTCTTCATTAGGAGCACCGAAGTTCAAAATAAACGCCTTCACATCCTCATCTAGTCCTTCAGAATTATCTCTGAACTCATCTTCCACCAAAAGCTGATCGTTTGCATTGATCAGAATGTTAAAGATATTTCTAGCGTTCAGGTCAATCTCCGGAGGAGGATTGTTCGGGTCTAGCTTCGGAGGAAGGATATTTAAAATACCCTTATCCGATGCGATCGTAGTGGTGACGAGAAAGAAGATCAGCAGCAGGAAAGCAATATCTGCCATAGAGCCTGCATTGACCTCCGTACTCATTCTATTTTTCTTTCTGGCCATATTACTTTATCGCTTTATTCAATTCTGTAAATACAATGCTAACTAAAGCAAAGATTGCAAGAATGTATGTGGTGATAAGCATTCCGCCAACTAGCTGAGATCCGGCAGGAGTCAGGTTGAAAGGGTCTGCTTCGAATTTCGGAAGTACTTCATTGCTGGAGATAGAGTATGCAATAAAGAACAATATTACTATCCCGACGATCCCTACAACGGTTTTCAGTAAGCTTTTTGGGTTATCCAATGACTTGATTAAAGGCATTAGAATCGCCACAACTGCTCCTAGACCGATCAGGACGTAACTTCCGTATAATAAGATGTCATAAGTATCCATAATGTAGCTTTTCTTTGGGGTTAACTAGTTTATTTAAGTTTCAACAAATCTGACGGATTACTTACCAGTCAATTTGTGCTTAACCAAGATGTCAACCAAAGAGATGGAAGCATCTTCCATATCGTTAACCAAAGAATCGATTTTAGCTACACAGTAGTTGTAGAACAACTGAAGGATAATCGCTACGATCAAACCAGCTACAGTGGTCAAAAGGGCGATTTTAATACCACCTGCTACTAGGGATGGAGAGATATCACCAGCTGCTTCGATAGAGTCGAATGCACCAATCATACCGATTACCGTACCCATGAAACCCAACATTGGAGCAAGTGAAATGAATAGGGAGATCCATACTAGACCTTTTTCCAATCTACCCATTTCTACAGATCCGTAGGCAATGATAGATTTTTCCACCATTTCGATACCCTCAGAGTATCTCATCAAACCTTGAGTAAAGATAGAAGCTACTGGGCCTTTTGTGCTTTTAGTAACATCCTTAGCGGCTTCAACTCCGCCAGACGCCAATGCATCTTCTACTTTGATCAATAATTTTTTGGTGTTTGTAGTAGCCAAGTTCAATGTGATGATTCTTTCCAATGCTACTGCTAGACCCAAGATCAAACAGATCAATACCGGAGTCATGTAGATTGGATCACCTTCAATAAACTTCTCTTTTACTACTTGGTGGAAGCTTTGCTCCTCTGCGACGATCTCATCATCTACAATGGCGGGAGATGCAGCAGGCTCAACTGCTACTGGGGTTGTTTCTTCTTGTGCTGCAGAATCTGCCTCTTGTGCGTTAGTGATAACAGGAGCGAAAAGGATGCCTGCGAGCATGAACAAAGCGATTAACTTTCTCATAATGTGATTTTTAAATAGACTTTTGATAAAGGTTAAATGGTTTCTACACTAAAATCGAGTTTTAAAGTTATCATTTTTTAAATTCAAAAAACAATGGACTCTTTTAGATTTTTGTGAAAAATCAGGCTTAATTCTCAAGATTAAACAAGTTTTTACACAAGCGGACGTTATTCCTTTTACTCGAATCAAGTCCTAAATCTTCCAAACTCGCCGGTAAGGTTCTTATTTTTTCGCAGAATCAAAAATAAAATCTGATCAGAGAAGGAACCTTTTTTGTAAAATCTCAGAATTACCTGATTAATTGGATTTTAAATCTACGCCTAATTTCGCTATTCTTCTCTAAAGTCGCACTTTTAGTACATAACCGAAAGTTTTCACTGTTAAATTGCTTTAATTCTGGAATTAAATCCCAAAGCATTTCTATAGGCTTTTGATACCGCACCTATCATCGCTCAGAAAAAACGCTTTTGCTTCCCTGCTTCAATCAGAATACCACCCTGAAGTTATTTTTCAACTTCCATTGGTACTTTGTCTAAAAACAGGTAAGCACGGGATGGAATATCCATAGTCTTAGTATTTCTTATTTGATTATTGGCGCATTTACCTTTTTTGCTTATGCTATTTGTTTGGTTAATTATCCATGTCATCAGCTTAGTAAGCTCAGCTGAAAAACCCGATGTGAAAATCATCAGTTCGGGATTTATCTACGAATCTGCTCCATTTCCAGAGTGCCATGCCTCCACGCTGGTGCAAACAGACCGGGGAATTTTGGCCTCTTGGTTTGGAGGCACCCACGAAAGACATCCGGATGTAAGTATTTATACCGCTCTATTATCCCAGGGAAAATGGAGCAGCCCGGTCAAGGTGGCAGATGGAGTGGTCAATAATGACCTGAGGTATCCCACTTGGAATCCTGTACTGTACAAAAAAGATGATGGGACAATCATATTGTATTATAAAGTGGGCCCTACCCCCAGGGACTGGTGGGGAGTCTATAAAACCTCCCATGACCAGGGTAAAACCTGGTCAAAAGAAATAAAAATCCCAGATGGGCTTTTGGGCCCGATCAAAAACAAACCGGTTCGACTGGCCGACGGCAGTATTTTTAGCCCAAGCAGCATAGAAACCAATGACAAATGGACCATCCATGCAGAGACCAGCACGCAAAACCTAACAGACTGGAAAAAAATCCCGATTGAAAACGGCTCATTTAACGCCATACAACCCACAGTACTGCATCATCCAAATGGAAAACTACAAATGCTCTGCCGTACTCAAGAAGGAAAAATAGGTGTTACCTGGTCAGAGGATCAGGGTAAATCCTGGAGCCCTGTAGTGGCCAGCAATCTGGTGAACAACAATTCAGGGATCGACGGAGTCACGCTGAACAATGGCTATCACCTACTCGTGTGCAATCCGATCAAAAAAGGGCGTAACAAACTGGTGCTGCTGGGCTCCGAAGATGGGATTAACTGGGAAGAACTTATTGTACTTGAAGACGAAAAAAAAGGTGAATTCAGCTATCCTGCCATTATTCAAGCTGCTGACGAAACAGTTCATATTTCTTATACTTATAATCGAGTTAAGGTAAAACATGTAGCCTTAGCAATCTGACACAACCATTCAAACCCTTACTAATGAATCTCAGCAAACCACTTCAGGGCATTATCCCTCCTTTAATTACACCGCTTCATGAGGACTTCACGCTGGATTACCCGAGCTTCTTTAATATTCTGGAACATACCGTAGCAGGTGGAGTTCATGGGGTTTTTATCCTGGGCACCACCGGAGAATTTTCAAGTTTGAGTACAGAGGTGAAAAACGAAGTAATCTCCCTTACCTGCGGCAAAATCAACAAGCGCATTCCGGTTCTGGTAGGAATTACAGATTGCTCTTTTAACCAAAGTCTAAGTTATGCCGCCAAAGCAGCAGATTGCGGGGCCCAGGCGGTAGTAGCTGCACCTCCTTTTTATATGCGATTGGATCAGGTAGAGTTGATCAACTATTATGAGAAGCTGGCAGATCAGGTTGAGCTACCCTTAATGCTATATAATATCCCCTCCCACGCCCGGATCAGCATTGCCCCAGAAAGTGTAAAGATCCTTTCCGAACATCCAAATATTATCGGCATCAAAGACAGTTCTAATGATTTGGAATATTTCAATCGCTTATGCAGGATTTTTGAGGATACTAATGAATTTTCTTTGCTGATAGGCCCTGAAGAGAAAATGGTTGAAAGCATAAACATGGGGGGCCACGGCTGTGTCGCCGGTGGGGCTAATCTTTTCCCAAAACTCTATGTTAAATTATACGAGGCCATCAAAAAAACTGATTCCGAAGCAATCGAGACATTACAGGCGAATGTACTTTTCCTAAGTCAAAATCTGTACAGTCATGTCGATTATCAATCCGCCTACCTAAAAGGTCTGAAAGCGGCCATGTCCTTTGAGGGGCATTGCAAAGGTATTTTGGCACTACCGCTTTATGCCTACTCAGAAGGTGAAAAAGCTACGCTTAAGAAAAAATATGAAGTCGTGGAGGCTAGAGTCAACTCCTACTTAAAGGAGAAAAAACTTTAACCAATGGATCTTCCAGTTCTCGATTTAGTCATATTCCTTTTATACATGCTGGCCATAGTGGGGTTTGGGGTTTCATTTTCCTTTCGGAAGAGATCGGTTGCAGACTATACCCGAGGCGGAGGTAAAATCCCTTCTTGGGCCATTGGGATGTCGATCTTTGCAACTTTCGTCAGTAGCATCAGTTTCTTGGCTCTTCCGGGCAATGCCTACCTGAGTAATTGGAACGGCTTCGTCTTCAGTCTCTCCATCCCTCTTGCAGCTCTGGTTGCTGTCCGGTTTTTTGTCCCACTTTACCGCAGACTCAATAGCGAATCTGCGTATTTCTATTTGGAAGAGCGGTTTGGGCCTTGGGCCAGGACCTATGCTTCTGCTTGCTATCTTTTCACACAACTCGCCCGAATGGGTGCGATCATGTACCTGCTTGCTTTGCCGATGAATGCGCTTTTCGGCTGGAGCATTTCTTTGATTATTATAGTCACTGGGATCAGTGTCATGATCTATGCCATGCTAGGCGGAATAGAAGCAGTGATCTGGACAGATGCTATTCAGGGAATAGTGCTGATCGGCGGTGCTTTGGCCTGTCTGGGTGTGCTTGTTTTCTCGATGCCCGGGGGATTGGGTCAGATCGTAGAAATAGCCTACCAAGATGACAAACTCGGCTTGGGGAGTTTCGATTTAGATTTTACCACATCCACCTTTTGGATGATTTTGGTTTATGGGCTTTTCATCAATCTGCAAAACTTCGGTGTGGATCAAAGTTATGTGCAGCGCTACCTCAGTGCAAAAACGGAAAGAGAAGCCATCAAATCCACCTGGCTAGGAAGCATGCTTTATATCCCGGTATCACTGCTTTTCTTCATGATAGGCACAGCCTTGTACGCCTACTACCAAGTGCATCCAGAACTACTGCCAAGCGAGCTTCAAGCCATCAATAGCGCAGATAAAATTTTCCCATATTTCATAGTCACTGGCTTACCAAGCGGGATCACCGGACTCCTGATCGCGGCTATTTTTGCAGCGGGCATGAGTACTGTATCCACCAGTGTGAATAGCTCAGCAACAGTCCTACTCTCTGATCATTATAAAAAATACATCAACAAATCGCCTTCGGCAAAGCAAGAGATGAATGTACTTTTAGTTTCATCTTTGTTTACGGGACTGATGAGCATAGCTGTAGGGCTGGCATTCAATGGGGTGGCAAGTGCACTGGATGCCTGGTGGGCTTTAGCATCTATATTTTCCGGTGGTATTTTAGGCTTGTTCCTTTTAGGCTTTATCGTGAAGAGCACCAGGAGCAAACAGGCTTCAATTTCGGTCTTTGTAGGGGTAATACTAATCGCATGGATGAGTTTGGGCTCATATATTTTTGCTGCTGACTCTCCCCTCATCAACCCGCTTCATACCAATATGACTATTGTACTTGGGACATTAGCTATTTTTATCACCGGTTTTTTATTGACTGTCCTGGTCAAGGATCCTTCAAAAACGAAACCATAAAAACAACTTGAATGACACCCTAAATAGAAAAGGCTGTCTCAAAAGTATCGCTTGGCACATTATGCGAAATCAAAATGTAGCCTAAAATACAGGAAAAGGCCTCGTACTCCGCCCCTGCAGATACTGAGAAACCTTTTGGACCAGCCTCAATATTTTTTCCGTCCATCACAAGTTGATGTACTTTCCTAATTCTTCACTTTAAATTAACTCCATCGATAGATATTAATCCCTAATTTGGGAGACATTAAACCTCAAAGCATACAGTTATGAAACAACCCAAGAAGCCAAGCTCGGATCAGTCACGCCGGGATTTTATCAAAAATGCTGCAATAGCATCCTCCTTTATGATTGTTCCGAGGAATGTGCTGGGCGGCGTTGGTTTTATCTCCCCAAGTGACCAGTTGAATCTAGCGGCAATTGGTGCCGGTGGCAAAGGCGCCAGCGATATTAGAAATGCATCAGTCAAAGGCAGAGAGCGCGTAGTAGCACTCTGTGATGTGGATTTTTCTGGCTCTGCCAAAGCTTCCGTAGAAGCTTTCCCGAAGGCAAAATTATATGCAGACTATCGGGAAATGCTGGACAAAGAGACGGACATTGACGCATTGACCATTTCCACTCCGGATCACGTCCATGGTCCAGCTGCCAAATATGCCATGGATCGCGGTAAGCACGTCTATGTGCAAAAACCCATGACCCACAATATCAAAGAAGCCAGAATGCTGACTGAATTGGCTAGAAGCCAAAAGGTAGTCACTCAGATGGGCAACCAAGGCGGCTCCAATGACTTGCTCAATATGGTGCAAAAATGGATCGACGATGATAAAATCGGGAAAATACACAAGGTAGAAGTCTGGACCAATCGGCCGGTTTGGCCACAGGGCGGCGCCTTTCCTTCACCAAAACCGAGCGCTAAACCTGAAGCCTTGGACTGGGATCTTTGGCTGGGCCCATCTCCGGAAATCCCATATACCCCAGGACTTCATCCTTTCAGCTGGAGAGGCTGGTGGAACTATGGCACAGGGGCACTGGGCGATGTAGGATGCCACCTGATTGATATTCCTTTCCGAACGCTGGGACTACACTATCCCAAAGACGCTGAATGCAGTGTAGGCTCCGTTTACAGCGGCATGTGGACTCCAGACTATCATCCTGATGGATGTCCTGCCTCATCGTTTATCACCCTGCATTTTGATGAGACTGCCAAAAGCAAATCTCCTATAGAAATGACCTGGATGGACGGTGGCATCAAACCTGCGCACCCGGATATCATTCCGGCAGACCAGGAAATAGGCGGCGGTGCTAACGGCGTTTTGATCATTGGTGAAAAAGGAATCATCTCTACCAACATCAATGACTCCTCTCCGCTGATGCCAAAGCTTTACCTTAATGACGGCACCACAGAATTCGGACCAGAGACTGAACCAAACATAGAACCAGAATATGGGCACCAAAGAAAATGGGTGGATGCTTGTAAAGCAGGATTTGGAAGCCAAGAGCATAAAGGCCTCACCTCCTCTTTCGACTATGCTGGGCCAATGACTGAAACCGTACTAATGGGTAACCTGGCCATCCGAAGCTACCTGCTCAGAAGAGAAAATAGCAAAGGGCAACCTGAATTTTACGGACGTAAAAAATTACTTTGGGATGGTGACAATCTCCGGATCACCAACCTGGAAGATGCCAATCAATTTGTAGGAAGAACCTACAGAGAAGGTTTCGGGATGTAATTCCCCGGCACAAAAACCCCAAAGCGGCAGCCTGATTAAGTTGCCGCTTTTTAGTTTTTAGCCAAAAAACATCTGTCTGGTAAACTTTTCAATTATTTCATTTAGACAAATTATTGTTAAATTAAGCTAGTATTGAATTATTAGCGCAGCTCCAAAACTTTTCAGTCATGCTCAAAAAAATAGGATTAGCTCTTTTAGTCGTCCTCATTGCTATTCAGTTTATCCCTTATGAGACCAATGAAAGCAATGACAACCAACATCACATTTCCCAAAGTTATGACATGCCCGATAACATCAGCGTACTGCTGGACAATGCATGCTATAACTGCCACAGCAACAAAAGCGAGTATCCATGGTATGCACATCTGGAACCCATAGGGCTCTGGCTGAATAGTCACATCACGGATGGCAAAAGAAGCTTGAATTTTTCTGAATTCACCAATAGACCCTTAGCCTATCAAAACCACAAACTGGATGAAACCATTGAACTGGTAGAAAGTAAAGAAATGCCACTGGAGTCTTATACCTATTTCGGGCTACATCCGGAAGGCGACCTTACGGAGAGCCAAAGAAATGAGATCATCGAATGGGCAAAAGCACAGATGGACTACCTCAAAGCCACTTATCCGGCAGACAGTCTAGTAATGAAAAGGAGGGGACCGCCGCCAGGACAGTAAAAGCTCTCCGATTTTTTCAATTCTACATGGGATTACTTTCGTGCATATCCGCTATTTTTAGCAGATGAGCAAAATCCAAGATAACGAAGTTCGATGGGGAATTTTAGGAGTAGGCAATGTCTGCGAAGTAAAATCCGCCCCGGCCATGAATCTGATCCCCCATAGCAAAATCGAAGCAGTAATGCGCCGCTCGGAAGATAAGGTGAAAGACTATGCTAATCGGCACGGCATATCAAAATGGTACACCTCCGCCAAATCCCTAATCAATGATCCCCAGGTCAACGCAATCTACATTGCCACTCCACCAAAGGCTCATTTGCAGCTCGCCAAAATGTCCGCAAGTGCAGGGAAACCTGTATATGTGGAAAAACCCATGGCCCGCACCCATTCAGAATGCTTGGAAATGATAGATGCCTGTGAGCAGGCTGGTGTACCGTTATATGTCGCTTATTACCGCCGGGAACTTCCACATTTTCTCAAAATCAAAGAATTGATAGATACGGGTGCGCTGGGAGAAATCAGGACCGTCCACATTAACCTCAAGCAAAAACTGGATGCTTCGCTGATCACCAAAGTAGAGACCAACTGGCGCGTAGACCCTGAACTGGCTGGCGGAGGATATTTCTTTGATTTAGCATCACATCAATTGGACTTAATGGATTTTTTCTTTGGGAAAATCACCCATGCCAACGGCTTTTCTTCGAATCAGGCCCATACCTACGAAGCTGAAGACATCGTAACTGGAAGCTTTGTTTTTGAAACCGGTGTACTCGGATCCGGAAACTGGTGCTTCACCACTTCGGAAAAAGCTGAAATCGACGAAACCATCATTTACGGAAGCAAAGCTACAGTTCGATTTGAAACTTTTGGGAAAGGAGAGTTTACCCTGGAATCTGACGGAAAAGGAAAAGAAATATTCTCATTTGACTTACCAAAGCACATCCAGCAGCCTTTGATCAAAACCATAGTTGAGGATCTTTTAGGCTCAGGTTTTTGCAATAGTACAGGAAACAGCGGAGCCAGAGCAAACTGGGTAATGGATCAATTGGTCAAGGAGAGCGTTTGAGTTACTTAATCAAAAACGAATTGCTCAAGTATAGAAAAACATACATTAGCTCACCATTTTCTCAACCTCATTCGAATTTTCTGCTCTTTACATTAGTTTACCCTATCATGCAGCCACATGCTGCTCAAAATGATCATTTTTAAAAATCACGAACAATGGATTTAAAACTAGAGGACAAAAGCGCATTCATCAGTGGCTCCACGGCGGGAATTGGCTTTGCGATAGCAAAAAGATTCCTCAATGAAGGCGCCACAGTAATCATCAACGGCAGGTCGCAGGAAAGCGTGGATCAGGCCATCTCAGCGCTAAAATCAGAAACCGGAAGCGAAAAAGTCTCAGGTATTCCAGCTGATTTCTCCAAATCGGAAGAGGTAGACAGGCTATTGAAAGCCTTACCTGAGGTAGATATATTGATCAATAATGCTGGAATTTTTGAACCAAAAGCATTCGTGGACATCCCCGATGAAGATTGGCTTAGGTTTTTCGAAATCAATGTACTCAGCGGGATAAGGCTGGCCAGACAGTATTTCCCTAAAATGCTAGCGAAAAACTGGGGGAGAATCATCTTCATCTCCAGTGAATCTGGAGTGTTCATCCCAGACGAAATGATCCATTACGGCATGACCAAAACTGCACAGTTAGCTGTGGCCAGAGGTCTGGCAGAACTCACCAAAGGATCTGATGTCACCGTAAATTCAATTTTGCCAGGCCCTACCAAATCCAGAGGTGTGGGCAAATTCATAGAAGACCTGTCTGAGTCCAGTGGAAAGTCTACAAATGCGGTTGAGAAAGAATTCTTCCAGGACATGAGACCTACCAGCCTCATTCAGCGATTTGCCAAAGTGGAAGAGGTTGCCGATACGGTGGTTTACTATTCCAGCCCCTTGGCATCTGCCACCAATGGCGCTTCCATTCGTGTGGAAGGCGGTCTGGTGAAATCCATTATTTAATGACTAAAGCAAAAAAAATAGCTCATGGATATACGGAATGATGCCAGTAACTAATATTACTCTACTTATAACCGGCCAGAAGACCGAAGTGGCCTCAATTCTTAAGTTTAACATACCCTAGGCTGCTTTTGCCTCCTTACTGGCAGAAAAGCAGATATACAGAAAATAGTTGAATACAAAGCCCTGTTTTGAATTTGAAGCAGGGCTTTATTATTAGCCTACCCCCGAAAACTTCAGCAAAAACGAGCTTTCTAGAAAAAAAGTGAATTTTTATTCACCGCTTCAAGTCTTGCTTTTTATCAGCAAAGCCCAGAGTTTTCTTAAAAATAATCTATCTGGCAAAAAGTAGTTAATTTATTTTTTTATATAAGTACATAAGTTTTAAAATATTATTAGGTTATTTTTAATATTTACCGAAACCATTAACCCATTTTTTACCGTAAAAGCAAACAACCAATCATTCATTTTCAGAAAGATAGGATTTTTGGCCTGATTTTGGTTTTAGTATGCATGCATCCTTTTTGACAAAAATTGCATCTACATTAAAAACGATCAAGTCATCAAATCGGTAAAAACCACTAACAGTTATTTAATCACTAAACCCACTTATTATGAAAACTCCAACAGTACCACGATGGATGAAATCCTTGATTATAGGGATCCTTGCCCTAGCATGGTTGAACCCAAATGAAGCCAAAGCCGAATCCCCTTTAGGCGTGTCTTTTCAGGTTTTCTATGACGAATTGATGCCTTATGGCGACTGGGTCAAAGATGCACGATATGGCTACGTATGGCTTCCGGCAGTTTATCAGGACTTCCATCCCTATGGCACCAACGGTCACTGGGTCATGACCAGCTATGGCAACACTTGGGTTTCAGAATATGACTGGGGCTGGGCGACATTCCACTATGGTCGTTGGTATTATGATGAGCACTTCCAAAGCTGGGCTTGGATCCCGGGCTACGAGTGGGGTCCGGCCTGGGTGGACTGGAGAACAGGAGGAGGGTACTACGGATGGGCTCCTATGGGACCGGGCTTTAGCGTTAGTGTCAGAGTCAACATCCCTGCTTTTCATTGGATATTTGTCCCTCAGAGAAGGTTTGTATATCGCAACGTATATTCCTATTGCGTACCAAGAGCCAGAAGAGTAAACATTTACAACAGTACTACCATCATTAACAATACGGTGGTGTACAATAACAATCATTACTATGCCGGTCCATCCCGAAGAGATGTGGAACGCGTGACCAGGAGATCCTATCCGGAGCTGCGGGTGCAAAACAGCCGATCACCAGGAAGAGTGGCTGTTTCCAGAAATACTGTAAATGTATATCGCCCAGACCTTCAAAGCGCAAGAGAAACCAAAGTAGCCGCTAGACCTTCTAGAACCCTGGCTCCAGGTCAGGCTAGAACCAAACCTTCAGTGAGTCCATCCAGAGTGGGAACACGATCGGAGTCTGTATCTGAAAGATCAGCGAGTACTCCGGCCAGATCTTCTAGATCTGTAGAAAGTCCATCATCGCCATCGAGAAAATCAAGCTCAACAAGCAGACCGAGCTCAACAAGCCCCTCTAGAAGTGGTTTCGAAACCAAGCCTTATTCCGGCTCTCAGACCAGAAGCGCCACACCTAGTCGGCAAAACCAAGCTCCTGCTTCCAGAAATTCCGAAACTAGACCGAGCAGACCATCGGCTCAGTCTAGTCCAAGCAATAGAACTACAGAAACTAGATCTACTCCTGCCAGAACTCAAAGTTCCAGTCCCAGAACCTCTACACGTAGCCAATCTGCTCCTAAGCAGAAAGCTGCTCCTGCCAGAAGCCAATCCACTCCAAACAGAATAAAAAGTAGCCCCAGCAGAACTAGCACGAAGAGCACCCCGGCCAGATCTTCATCTTCTAGCAAGAGCTCAAGGTCATCCTCCAGTAGCTCTTCCTCTACAGGAAGCAGTAGATCCAGAGGCAACACAATCTGATTTCAAACCTTAACAAGAAAGCATAGCCAACCGGTTATGCTTTTTTTGTTTGAGGAGGCGAGTATCTAAGCCCTTAGTTTCGCCAAATAATATTCCGCATCATTCTTTTTGTCTATCTTTGCCACTTGTTTTCATACCTAGCGAACAGGTTCGCGCAAATCAAAATCCATTGAAACATTACTTCAACCTATTCGATTTTAGCCAAAAAGTAGATTATAAAACAGAAGTCTTATCCGGGCTTACCGTAGCTATGGCTTTGATTCCAGAGGCTGTTGCCTTTGCATTTATTGCGGGGTTATCTCCCCTCACTGGTCTTTATGCCGCTTTCATGATGGGGCTAGTCACTTCCATATTGGGTGGTAGACCGGGAATGATCTCAGGAGCCACCGGCGCAGTAGCAGTAGTGATTGTCAGTTTGGCTGCTACGCATGGGGTAGAATATGTTTTTGCAGCGGTAGTCCTAGCAGGCATTTTACAGGTTACAGCTGGTGCTTTAAAACTAGGAAAACTGATGCGCTTAGTGCCTCATCCCGTGATTTTTGGTTTTGTAAATGGGCTGGCTATTATCATCTTCATGTCCCAATTGGACCAATTTAAAGATGCTAATGGAAACTGGCTTACCGGCAACACCATGTACATTTTGATGGGCTTAGTGCTGTTGACTATGCTGATCATTTGGGGTTTACCAAAGCTCACGAAAGCCATTCCTTCTTCTTTGACTGCAATTCTGGTAGTTTTCGGAGTAGTGTCTTTGCTAAACTTAGACACCAAAACCGTGGGCGACATGGCCAGCATTCAGGGCGGATTCCCTCCTTTTCACCTTCCTGCAGTTCCACTGACTTTCGAAACCTTACAAATCATTTTCCCTTATGCGGCCATTGTCGCAGGTGTTGGATTAATAGAGAGTTTGCTGACGCTGAATATCATTGATGAAATCACCGAAACCCGAGGCCGTGGCAACAAGGAAGCGGTGGCCCAGGGTATTGCCAATATGCTTTCTGGCGTATTTTCCGGAATGGGCGGTTGTGCTATGATAGGTCAAAGTTTGATTAATATTTCCTCAGGGGCACGAGCCAGATTGTCTGGGATTGTGGCCTCTGTCATGCTTTTGGTCTTTATTATGTTTGGTTCTAGCCTGATCGAGCAAGTACCAATGGCAGCACTCACGGGGCTGATGATTATGGTTTCTATAGGAACTTTTGAATGGGCCAGTCTTCGCACTTTTACCAAAATGCCTAAATCAGATGTTTTTCTGATGGTTTTGGTAACCTTGATAACCGCCTTCCTTCACAATCTTGCTCTGGCAGTTTTGATAGGTGTGATCCTGGCGGCTTTGTTTTTTGCTTGGGACAATGCCAAAAGAATCCGAGCCAGAAAACGTATTGATGCTGATGGAATAAAGCACTATGAAATGTTTGGCCCGCTGTTTTTTGGCTCAATCTCTGCGTTTAATGAAAAGTTTGATGTACTGAATGACCCAGAAGAGGTAATCATTGATTTTCAAGAAAGCCGAGTGGTGGATATGTCTGCTATAGAAGCTTTAAACAAACTGACTGAACGATACCAAAAAGTAGGAAAAAAAGTACATTTAAAGCACCTCAGCCCTGACTGCAGAAAATTACTGGCAAATGCAGATAAGCTAATCGATGTAAATGTCATAGAGGATCCCACCTATAAACTAGCTGTGGACAAGGTGTGATTTGACATCTCTTTCAAAATAGTCGATCCTTAACAAGGAACTGTCTCAAAAGTATCGGTTGTCGAATTCAGCAAAGTCGAAAGGCAGCCTAATTTACAGGAATTACCCTTCGACTCCGCACAGGAAGGCAACCGATACTTTTGAGACAGTTTTTTTTTAGTTAAAGCCATCGAGTCAGTAATTCAGACTGTGGCTTTCTTAAGCCTGCCTGTTACTTTTAAATTCTTCTCAATTACTCTTCAAGAGCAGAGAAAACCATTTGACGGAACTTCCACCCCGTCTGATCTCCAGTACTTCCCTGAGTTTGCTTCATAATGATACCAATTGTATTGGTCACCGGATCGGCAAAATACTGCGTATTAAAATACCCGCCCCAGTCAAAAGTACCTAGACTTCCTATACCTCCTTTGGCCACTCCATTTTCATCCACGAGACCAAAAGCCAATCCATAATCTTTGCCTCCATTTCCAAGCAAATCCCCTACTTGATTACGCATAATGGCGGCTATGGTGCTTGGGCTGAGTAATCTCTTGCCATTATAGGCACCTCCGTTCAAGTACATTTGAAGAAATTTAGCATAATCCTCAGCAGTGGACGATAGCCCGGCTCCACCTGAAAAGAAGGTTTTTGCCCCTTGCTTTGGGTAATCCGGGTCATAAAATGTCTCCGGAAAAGCCACCCATTTTCCGTCTACCTTGTGGTGAATAGTCACTAGACGCTCTCCCTGACTATCACTCAAGTAAAATCCTGTATCCTTCATCCCTAGTGGTTCAAAGATTCTAGACTTCAGGAACTGATCGAATGGCATTCCCGATATGATCTCTATGAAGTACCCCAGCACATCCAGTCCCTCGCTATAGGTATATTTGGTTCCAGGCTCGTGATGCAGAGGGAGCTTTGCCAGCTTCTTAATGTTATCGCTGATTCGGACTGGCTCTGTGGTAAAAAGGTCCACAATCCCCGCTTTTTGGTAGATCATTTTCATCTGCTCATTACCATCAATCATGCCATACCCTAGCCCAGAGGTGTGAGTGAGCAGATGTCGTATAGTGATTTCACGCGGTGAAGGTCGTGCAGAAAAAGTAGAATCTTGATATCGAAATCCAGTC
The DNA here is from genome assembly GCF_027594545.1 of Algoriphagus sp. TR-M9. Lineage (NCBI taxonomy): Bacteria > Pseudomonadati > Bacteroidota > Cytophagia > Cytophagales > Cyclobacteriaceae > Algoriphagus > Algoriphagus halophytocola. Next base: position 3,329,299 of record NZ_CP115160.1, read on the forward strand.
AAAATCTGAGGATTAGCAAACTCCGGAATATACTTGGATATGGGATCATCTAATTGAAACTTACCTTCCTCCCATAGCATCATCACAGCGGTAGAAGTGATGGCTTTGGTCTGGGATGCGATGCGAAAGATCTGGTCTTTTGCCATTTTTTCCCCAGTAGCCACATCTGCCATTCCCTTGGCCTCGTGATAGACAATTTGACCATCCTTCACCACCAATGCCACCAAGCCAGGCACCTGATTTGAAGTTAAAGCTTCTGCGAGCATTTGGTCTATCCTATGGATTCGCTCTACGGAAATTCCATCGGCAGATTGATTGCCTGCCGGCGTGAGAACTATGCTGGGATTTTGGGCAAAAACTGCTATTCCCACCAAAAAGGCCAGGCAAGCAGTAAACAGAGAAAATTTGATTTTCATAGGTTCTGGGTTTGATTTTAAAAAGGAAGTTAAAAAATCAAGCGTAATATCTACCCGAACCCCAATAAAAAAGCTGGCCGATGAATTCACATCGACCAGCTAGATTTTTTCTATTTAGAAATTCTGCTTATTCCAGTTCGAAGTAATACTCCGTTCCGTCTTGGAACATACCCAAGACTACGATATTTTCATCACCTACTTCCTCCAGGATTTCCAGAAGGTTTTCTACATCGGTAACTTTGATTCTACCTCGCTCGGTAATGATAGATGTAATGATAAAGCCTGGTCTGGCCCCAGAATCACTCCATCTTTCGCCTCCTACGGAGGAGATCAATGCCCCTCCTCCTATTCTTAGCTCCTCTTTCATTGAATCACTCAGGTCTTCGAAGATGACGCCTTGGAATTCATAAGTTTTAGGAATAACCTTTTCCACTATATCTGTATTTCCCGAGAAATTCTTCAGTATAGCAGTGGTTTTTCTAGCTTCTCCATTTCGCAAATATTCCACCTCTACCTCATCTCCAGGTCTTTTTCTAGCTACCATTTCTTGTAGATTGGCCACAGTATTGGTAGTGACACCGTCCACAGCGATGATGATATCCCCTTCTTCTAGTCCGGCTTCTTCTCCTCCACTTCCTTCATTTACACCAGCTACATAAACACCTTGCTCCACTGGAAAATCCTTATCCAGGTACTCTGCCAGTTCCGGTGAAATACTTTGGATTGAGACTCCCAGCAAGCCACGCTGCACAGTTCCATACATCATCAGGTCATCCATTACTTTTTTGACCAAAGTACTCGGTACCGCAAATGAATAACCACTATATGAGCCAGTACGGGATGCAATGGCAGTATTAATACCTATTAATTCTCCGGCAAGGTTCACCAAAGCGCCACCGGAATTACCCGGATTGACCACAGCATCTGTCTGCAGAAAGGATTCTACGGACAAGTTGTTTTCCACCTCTCTTAATATCCCAATATTTCTAGCTTTAGCAGAAATAATCCCTGCTGTTACGGTTGAGTTTAGGTTGAATGGATTCCCTACAGCCAGCACCCATTCTCCGATGCGGGTTTTGTCAGAATCACCAAATTTCACGAAAGGCAAGCCTTCAGCATCTATCTTAAGCAATGCCAAATCGGTAGTAGGATCTGTTCCTATCACCTTGGCTACATAGCGCTTATTGTTTTCCAAAGATATATCCACTTTGGTCGCATCTTCTACCACGTGGTTATTGGTAACAATGTAACCATCTGGCGAGATAATCACACCCGAACCTGAGCTCACAGCACGTGGAGACTGCCTGCCTCCCTGCCCTCTTTGCTGAGGGGGAATACCAAAGAACTCTTCGAAAGGATTAGTCCGGCCTCGAGAAGGGGCAGAATAAGAGATTTCACTTTGAATGTACACTACCGCAGGGGTGACCAGTTCTGCAGAAGCCACAAAATTGATCCCATCCGGGACCGTAAATTCATCGTCGGAAAGCAAGTTGACAAAACTGGCATTTTGCTTTTCGTCAAAGCTAGTGGCATTTTTGGGCTGAATGAGAAAGCTAACGCCTGCCAAAGCGACAATACCTCCAATAATCGAGGCAAGTAGCAGTCCCAGAAAGAATTGTTTTTTGCTCATATTTCCTCCTAATTAAATTTTATTTATTTACGCCATGCATATCCCAAATATTACACCTGAAAAAATACGTCATAAGCCAAATTAACATGAATTAACCGAATTTCGCAGTGTTTAAGTATTTAACCTTACTCCTCAGCATTGATTTAAGATCAGTCAATCCTGCAAGCTGACCAAAGCAGTCAAATTGACAGTTCATTAAACTATTCTTTATAGAAAACTGAGGCAAACCAAAGAATATTAAGGGCATTGCTTGAAAATAATTATCTTAAACTTATCAAAGTCTACCTGAGAGCATGAATCAGGCATATATTACCTTTGAGCTCCCAAGTGATGATTTGATATGCTTAATCAATTTTTAAACTCTACCCCATGATCTCAAGATTGATTCTAGTCCTTTTGATTTTTTCCATGACCTGCAATTTCCTTCTGGCTCAGGATACAATCAATAATGCATCCATAGACAGCATAGCTCAGGACAGTAGCAGAAGCCTAATCTCTAAGATTGAGTCAATAGACAGCTTGTTCATTATTCCTGATAGTCTGGAATCTGTCCCTAGCAGAAAAACAACTGATATAGGCAAAGTGTTTTCAGAAATCATCAATAGAGCTCAGCTCAATGCCATCGCGCTGAATCAAATCAAGATGGAGTTATCTGAGCCGCTTGACACGCTGGAAATGTCAGACAAACTGCCAAGCATCAGAGCTTTTGCAAATACGCTCAAGGAAAAGTCAACGGCGGCTGAAGGACAACATAACCTGAGGTATCTGCAGGGTATGGAAAACCTCATAGATATAGTTAGTGATATCAATAGCCAGTTTGCTGAGGACGTTAAAGACCGGATAGAGGTCCTGACCGATGTGGGCGAGCGTCTGGTGCAAATAAAAACAGACACCGTTTTCAACCTGAGTTTACGTGATACCACACTGATCCCTGCCATCAATCATGAACTTAACCTCCTCCGCCAATCCATCCATACCATAGACAGCAGTTTCCTAGCTCAAGAGATAATTGTGGCTAGATTCCAAGCCAAGATCAGTTCAAATACGGTTACCTTTCTTGAGCTTCAGCAATTAATCAATTCTGAGAGGAAACAACTGGAACATAAAATCTGGACCAAGGAAATCGGCTACCCCTGGGAGCCATCTCACTTTGATGATACGACTACTTTTAATCAAGTAATCAAAGACTCAATTCTCCTCAATTCTGGATTATTACTGATTTACATCCAGAGATTTCCCATCATTTTTAGCCTGGCCATCTTCCTCACCTTTGGACTATATCTGATTTTCAAACGGGTATTAAAGAAAATATCTGATGAAAAGGAATTTGCCAACCTGATATTACAACGGGTGGAGTACTTCGACAAGCACACCTTTTGGTCCACTTTAATTTGCCTTTTGCCATTCTTTCTGATCAGTTTTAATTCCCCTCCATTAGTCTTTGTTTCCATACTCAGTTTGCTGCTGGTGATTGGATCCACTTTTCTGGTCAAAAATCAATTTGGAAAAACCTTTCACCGCTATTGGGTCTTATTTTTAGTCCCTTACATTTTGCTCGCTTATAGCGGACTGCACTGGAAAATCGCCTATCAGGAAAGATGGTATATCATGTTCTCATCCATCATTTTCATCCTTATGGGATACCTGGTTTGGAAAGATGTCAAGGACAAGGAATTTGCGGGCGCAGGCCTGTTGAAGCTGGTGGCGCTTTTTATGATTTTACTGGAAGTCTTTGGCTTGGCTGCAAATATCCTGGGCAGATTCAACCTGGCCAAAATTTACACTGTCACCGGGGTGGTGAGTTTTTACAGGGCTGTTGGCTTATACCTCTTTGTCCAAGCATGTCTGGAAGCTGTGTACCTTTTGATCGAATACAGCAAAAAAGAGAATGACGGCTTTACTTCTTATTTCGATTTTCAAGATTTACAGAAAAGAATGAAAGGAGGGCTATCTATCGTGGCCACTATCTTCTGGATCTATGGAGTACTTTGGAATTTGGGGTACTTTGACCAGCTATTCTCCTCGATGGTGGATTTCTTAAGCAAAACCCGTGTGCTTGGAGACACAGAGTTTGAATTTGGAAGCATTTTATTATTTCTTTTCATCCTTTATATATCCACCTTTCTGGCAAATAACATTGCCTATTTCGCTTCCATCAAGGATCAGAAAAATGCCCATTCCAGAAAACAACGCCTAGGAAGTTCAGTACTCCTGATTAGATTAGCTGTGCTGATAGTTGGTTTTTTCATCGGCATGACTGCAGCGAAAATCCCATTTGATAAGATAGCCATTGTGTTGGGTGCATTATCGGTAGGTATTGGGTTTGGACTTCAGACCATCATCAACAATCTCGTGTCGGGTATCATCCTGGCTTTCGAAAGACCCATTCAGATCGGAGATGAGATTCAGGTAGGACAAAACAGCGGAACTGTCAAAGATGTGGGCATACGAGCCAGTAAAATCAGGGCTTATGATGGGTCTGAGATAATAGTCCCGAATGGAGACCTACTGTCCCAGAGCCTGATCAACTGGACGCTTTCTGACAAAAAACGGAGAGTAGAACTCATCATTGGCGTAGGGTATGGCTCAGACATGAAGCTAGTCAAATCCATTTTAGAAAACATCTTGCAGGAATCTGATGTTCTCAAAGTCCCAAATCCAAGAGTGTACATGCAGACTTTCAATGACAACTCCGTGGATTTCAGGGTATTGTTTTGGGTGGAAAACATGGACGTTTGGCTGGACTGCAGGTCAACGGTCATGACTGCTATTTTTGAAAAATTTGCTGAAAATGGAATTGAAATCCCATTCCCAAAAAGAGACCTATACATCAAGTCTCTACCGGGCAACTGGAAGGAAACAATCTCCAAACCCAATGAGGAAATTTCGCCGGATGATTCGGAACCAAAGGAGTAAAAAAAATCCCCTGAAGCCTAGCTACAGGGGATAATTACACTAACGAAAAAGACTAATACTATTATGATCTTTTGACGTTGATGGCATTTGGCCCTTTTTTGCCATCCTTGATGTCATAGGTTACTTTGTCATTCTGAGTGATTTGATCTACCAATCCGGTCGCGTGTACGAATACTTCGCTTTGAGACTCATCGTCAACGATGAATCCGAACCCTTTGGCTTCATTGTAGAATTTTACTGTTCCGGTAAACATAATAAATTGTGATAAAATGGAATTGAAAGAGCGTTAAAAGTAAATATTCGTTTAAAAAAAACAAAATAATCATTCTTATTTTCAGGATATGAAGAAAATAATTTTGATACGACATGGGAAATCAGCCTGGAATTATCCAGAACTGACGGATCACGAAAGACCATTAGCCGAAAGAGGTCTAAGAGATGTCCCAAAAATGGCCGCAAGACTGAAAGAGAAAGGAATTTACCCTGATCTAATTCTCTCTTCCACAGCGGTAAGGGCAGCGCATACCGCTATAATTATGGCCGAAGGCTTAGCCATAAATCCGGACAAAATAAGCTACCAGGATAATTTGTACCATTCTTCCGCAGGCTTATTACGAAAAATTCTCCAAGGCCAAGATGATCAACATTCCCTCATTTTCATGGTGGGACATAATCCGGGAATGAATGAATTGATCTGGAGCCTAGGTGGAGATATAGAAAACCTACCGACTTCAGGAATTTTTGGGTTTAAAATCCAAGCTGCCCACTGGCTAAACTTCAAGCCTGAGCATGTAGAACCTTGGTTTTTTGATTATCCTAAGAAAGCTCTTTAAGGCAGTTCAAAATCCCTGACATCCTGAATCACCTCGGTGAACTGATGTTCATTTTCAAGCATGTGGCTGATTTTTGATGCTACTTGTTCTGGTGAACTCAAATCTCCATTGCTTTTGTAGCTTTTGAATCGCTCAATCTCCGGAAAATCCAAAGCTGAAGCTTGCCGGATTTCGTCCTGCATCTGGGTGTCCACGATCCCCGGTGCCACGCTGAAAAATCTGAATTCAGCATCGCTATTTTCTTTGGCAGCCACTTTCGTAAACATGGCTATGGCTGCTTTGGTACTACAGTATCCACCCCAGCCCTGCATAGGCTTGTGGGAAGCTCCCGAGCTCACATTGCAAATGATCTTTTTGCCTTGATACGCTTTGTATTTGGCTATAAAAGCGTTGGTCAGATACATGGGAGCCAATAAATTCACATTCACCTGAGATCTTAACTTTTTTACCATCAAGCTTCCTATTGGCTTGATTTCTCCGATCCACCCGGCATTATTGATCAGAATTACCTGCTCATAATCCCCATCGGGAAGTAGCTCTTCCATACGGGATTCTAGGACATCTAGCTCGCCAAGGTCAAGACTCACCTCTGTGAGGTTGGGTCTATCCAAATCCAATTTGGAACGTGAAATCGCCAAGATTTGGAAGTTTTCCTTGGCTAGGTAATTATCCAGTATAGCGCGGCCTAAGCCTTGGCTATGCCCGGTTAGGATTAAGAGTGATTTCTTCATAGTGGGGTGATTGAAGATTGGCTCTATATTATAAAATATATTGGGAAAGGTCACGGTTTTGTACCAAAGTACTTAAGCGATCTTGGACCATTTCTCTGGTAACCATGATTTTTGAATTGGCAGTGATGGTATCTGGCACATCGAAGAGAAAGTCATTCAACAACTGACTCATCACGGTATGAAGTCTCCTTGCACCTATATTTTCCACTTCCTGATTGATCAGGAAAGCCAGGCGTGCGATTTCTTCTATGGCCTCATCATTGAATTCAAGAGAAACCTCTTCTGCATTGAACAAAGCTTGGTATTGCTTGGTCAAGGCATTTTTTGGCTCGCGCAAAATTCTGGAAAAATCTGATTGAGTCAGACTTTGCAGCTCCACACGGATCGGGAATCTACCTTGTAATTCAGGGATCAAATCAGAAGGTTTGGACACATGAAAAGCACCGGCAGCGATGAATAGAACATGATCTGTGTTGATCACTCCGTACTTGGTATTCACTGCTGACCCTTCTACAATAGGCAGCAAATCCCGCTGTACTCCTTCCCGACTTACATCAGGACCTCCACCGTTCTTTCCGGATTTAGAGGCTATTTTATCAACTTCATCTATGAATATGATACCATTGTTTTCTGCAAGCTTGATGGCTTCTTCCTTTACCTCATCAAAATCCACCAGCTTAGCCATTTCATCTTCCAAGAGGATCTTACGAGCTTCAGAAATACTTACTTTACGTTTTTTAGTCTTCTTCGGCATCATATTGGAAATCATATCCTGAAGACCGGACATGCTGGCATCATCCATCATTCCATTTCCGATCATGCCCACACCCACAGGAGAGCTGGCTTTGACATTGATCTCAATTTTCCTATCGTCCAGTTCACCTTCTCGGAGCTTTTCGCGAAAACGGTCCCGGGTTCTTTCATTCAGCTCGGCATCACTGCTAGGCTCTGAGTCATCTTCTACATTTGCCGGGACATTTCTGGTAAATCCTGCGCTCTTCACTGGAGGAATCAAAATATCCAAGATCAACTCTTCTACTGCCTCTGCAGCTTTGATTTTTACCTCTTCATTTTTTTGCTCACGCACCAAAGCCACTGCCTGCTCTACCAGGTCACGTACCATACTTTCCACATCCCGACCTACATAGCCTACTTCTGTGAATTTGGACGCTTCCACCTTGGTAAAAGGCGCATTGGCTACTTTGGCTAGCCGCCTGGCGATTTCTGTCTTACCCACTCCCGTGGAACCTATCATCAAAATATTGTTTGGGACTATATCCTTTTGGATATCCGTCTTGACCATCAGCCTTCTGATCCTGTTTCGAAGCGCAATAGCCACGTTTCGCTTGGCATCATTTTGACCTATGATATATTTGTCCAGTTCAGCGACAATCTGTCTGGGCGTAAGTGAAAGTATCTTTTCCATGTTGTTAGCTTAAAGTGTACTCAGAGGATTGTGGTGGGTTCCCATCTGAGTAGGAGTTGGTTTGTTTCTCAAATTGAAGAAAAAAGGGAGGAACTCCCCCCTTTCCCATGCTTATTTATCTTTTCCGTTTTCGGACTGAAAATTGAATTGTAGTGGATGATCGACTTTGCCTTTCAGCAAAGCAATATCCAGCACCTCTTCTACTCTTTCCACAAAATGGAATTCTAGTCCTTTGATGTATTGTGCATCGATTTCTTCGATATCACGCTGATTCTTTTTACAAAGAATGATTTCTTTGATCCCTGCACGTTTGGCTGCCAGGATTTTTTCTTTGATTCCACCTACAGGCATCACTTTACCTATAAGGCTGATTTCTCCGGTCATGGCTACTTTAGCTTTCACTTTTCTTTGGGTGAAAACGGATGCCATCGCAGTAAGCATGGTGATTCCTGCAGAAGGCCCATCTTTTGGCACAGCTCCGGCCGGTACGTGAATGTGTAGATCGTACTGATCAAAAACCCGATGATCTATGCCCAGTTTGTCTGCTTTGGACCTTAGGTAAGAGAGTGCGGTCATGGCTGATTCCTTCATCACATCTCCCAATTGGCCAGACAGGGTAAGTTTACCCTTTCCTCGGCTTAGGCTTGTTTCTATAAATAGAATTTCTCCACCCACACTGGTCCAGGCTAGGCCAGTCACGACGCCAGCGGTATTGTTATCAGTATAGGATTCCTTATCAAATATTTCCGAACCTAGGATTTTTCTTACAGCTGCTGGTGTGATTTTAGGGGAATATTCCTCTTCCATTGCGATGGATTTGGCGATATTTCTTACCACTTTACCTATGGCTCTTTCCAGACTTCGCACACCTGATTCACGGGTGTAATCTTCGATCAATTTTACTAATGCAGCTTTTTCAAAGGAAATTTGCTTGGCTTTTAAGCCGTGCTCTTTTCTCTGCTTGGGCACCAAATGCCTCTTGGCGATTTCGACTTTCTCCTCCTGCGTATATCCGGTTACTTCTATGATTTCCATTCTGTCACGCAAAGCCGGCTGAATGGAATCCAGGGAGTTGGCCGTAGCGATGAAGAGCACCTTACTCAAATCATATTCCACTTCCAGGTAATTATCCAGGAAGGCGTTGTTTTGCTCAGGATCCAAAACCTCCAAAAAAGCAGAAGAAGGGTCCCCTCTAAAATCTGAGGAAAGTTTATCAATCTCATCCAGCACATAGACAGGATTGGATGTTTTTACTTTTTTCATATTCTGGATGATCTTACCTGGCATAGCGCCTATGTAAGTTTTGCGATGCCCACGAATCTCTGATTCATCGTGCATGCCACCCAGCGACATCCTGACATACTTCCGCCCTAAAGCTGCCGCAATGGATTTACCCAAGGAGGTTTTGCCCACACCAGGAGGTCCATAAAGACATAGTATCGGTCCTTTCAAATCATTCTTCAACTTCAGAACCGCCAAGTACTCAATGATTCTTTCTTTGACTTTTTCCAAGCCAAAGTGATCACTATCCAGTACTTTCTTGGCATGCTTCAGGTCAAAATTATCCTGCGTAAACTCATTCCAAGGCAGATCCACCATGGTTTCAACATAGTTCAGTGCGATGGGATACTCAGCAGCCGATGGATTGATTCTTAAGATCTTATCCAGTTCCTTATCGAAATGTTTTTTGACTTCTGCGGGCCAGTCCTTCTTGGCTCCGCGTATCCTGAGATCCTCGACTTCCTTTTCAGGCCCTTCCTCACCTAGCTCAGTTTGCAGGACTTTCATCTGCTGACGCAGGAAGTAGTCCCGCTGCTGCTGATCTATATCCGTATGGACTTTCTTTTGAATCTCCGATTTCAATTCCAGCATTTGGATATCCTTCAGCATGTATTCCAAGAGCAAGGTAGCCCGCTCTACACCATCGTTGATTTCCAAAAGGCGCTGTTTGGACTCTACCGGAGCGTTGATATTGGAAGAGAGAAAATGCGTGAGAAAAGGAGTATTATCAATATTATCCAGTGCGACCTGAGCTTCTCTTGGGATTTCCGGATTCAAATGCAGAATCCGGGTTGCAGATTCCTTGAGGGATTCCTCCAGGGCCTGGATTTTCTTTGAGCTTTTCGGGAAATTCTCTTCTAGGTACTCGGCTCTAGCAATGAAGTACGGATCATCCGTAATCTGCTCGGAAATTTTAAAGCGCTTTTTGCCTTGGATAATGATCGTAGTATTTCCATCCGGAAGCACGATCATCTTAATGATTTTAGCCAGGGTACCTACTTGATAAATATCCTCCCATGCCGGGTCATCTATATTGGGATTGATCTGGGCACATACACCGATCAGCTTGTTGCCTTTTTGGGCTTTTTTGACCAGGCGGATAGAGCGCTGTCTTCCCACAGTGATGGGGATGACCACGCCGGGGAACAACACAGTATTGCGAACAGAGAGAATCGGGATCTCTTCCTCTAGGACTTCCTTACCCTGCGTTTCATCCTCCTCATCCGTGATCAATTGAATCAGATCACCTTCTCCGGCAAATTCACCGACCATTAGATTTTGAAATGCAGAATTTTCGAATTGATTCATATAGACAGATTGACAGCCACGCTGTCTGTTTTATGCTAAAATAAAAGAAGAACCTTCAAAAAACGAAGGTTCTTCCAAAAAGGTCAAGGGCTGTGCCAAAGGGAGAAGTGGTCAGAATGGCAGTTTTAATCCCTAATATAGGCTGGGTCAATTTCTCTCAACATATAGCTATTGTATTCCGAATAGAAAATCTTCCCTCTGGACAGAAATATAAGCGGAGAGCCAGAATACTGTCTATTATAAATATAGATGTCTTTTACCGGAGCTTGATTATAGCTAGTCATATCTAGCTTACGTAGGGTATTTCCAAGAAGGACATAAACTGCATTTCCGATTGGCATGGCTACATTCCCATTGGAATACCCTAGGTAAGGATATTGCGCTAGTTCTACCCAGTCTTCTTGAGCTTTATCAAATCGCATCAGCCTGGTAGCCCTTAAATCATTATCATTGATTTCATGGACAAAGCCATATACCTGACCTTTAAATTCAAATGTGGTCTCAAAATCCCAGTAGTCGTTTACCTTAAAAGTCTTATTCCATTTACTCCAAGTTTTTGTGGAAAGGTTAAACCTATATCCTTCCTCTACTTTTTGAACATCAATCTCATCAATATAATAGCCTCCTCCGAAGTATAAATAACCGCCAGCAATAAAAACAGACCGGGGGGTTGAGGCTTTAGAGGGAATAGCCGGCAGTTCCGTAAGACTGCCAGTAGTCAAATTATAACTGTAGAATATTCCCGGTATATTGGCTATGGTATTATTAGAACCCGCGAAATACACCACATCTTGATGGATCACTGCAAAAGACGATGCAATATTACCTTGGTTGATATCCACGTATTTGAGAATCTTACCTGTTTTATTCTGTGGATCAACTTGGGTTATTTTCCCATCCAAAATCCAAATTCCCTTATCCCGCCAATTCACTGATCTTCCATCTGCCGCCGGATTGAATGGAAAAGTGTGCATGCGCATGTAAGGCAGCACAGGCCATGTATTTTCTACAGAGGCATAATTATCAGATTTCACTCCTGCATTATTTGCCCAAACCTTGAAAAATCTAGGATAAACCTCATCTTCGCGGAAATAAGAGTTTAACCATATAGAATCGGGTTTCGCACTGCTTACAGAAATCTCTAGCCCTTCCACATCAGAGACAAAATAGTTATTGAATGGAACAACAGAATTGAAATTGCTTCCAGCTAAAACCAAATAAGTATAATTAGTGCCCGTTTTTACTTTTTGACCTGGATCGATTTCAGTTTTTTGAATCCGAATGCTTTTGTCTAGTTCATAGATTTTACCTCGAAGCTGAATTCTAAAAGTGGGATTGAGCGTTTCGAAGGCTGCAAATGAACTGAATACTATCAGAGAATCAGATACACTGACTACTTCCATATTGTAATTAGGATAATAAACATTTACATCTCTGCTTCTCAAATATTTCCCCTTGATATAGAAATTTTCTTCATATGCGAAATCCCTGTCGGATTCGAAAAATATAGGTTCATAGAACTGAAAATCCGAATTGATATTCACTTGTTTGTCCAGAACCTTAATAGATAAGATTAGTTTCCCATCATAATCATAGGGATAGCCAAACTCAAGGTCATCTGGTATAATGATTTTGAAGCTATTTTCCTTTAAATCTATTACCTGTGCCGGTGCCTGATTTACCTTTACGGAATAATTTGACAAGTCCGTGCTGAGTCGGGTACCATATACCTCCAAGGTATCACCGTAATAAACTTCTGGTTCTCCCTCTACACGATCAATCAAAAAGCCCAGAGCGCCTTCACTCTTGAATATCACAGCTTCGGAATAAACAGTCGCTACTTCAGTTTTGATAAATGCGGAAACGTAATAACTTCTCCCCTTCACCATAGAATGATCTCCCACAAGCCTAAACTCGTTAGCGGGGCGCCCAGTGGCTTTTACCACCTCTGCTGAAGTTACTTTAGGATCTGCATTCTCTGAATAAACAAAGCCATATTCTAGGATCTCATCAGAACCAAAATCATATACATTGGCAGTAAATTCAGCTCCGGTCTCCGAAACTTCCTGTACAAAGGCAACACTAAATCTAGGGTTGGTCCGAGGTACTACCTCTTCATTTTTATCGCAACCACTAAACAGGAATATACTTAGAATCCCTAACAACCAATTCTTCATAATTGCCTTATAGTTCTAATCCTATTTGAAAGGACACGTAAGTTCTGTTATAATAATATTGGGGTAAATTCGGAATACTAACCGTATAAAAATCCCTAAGGTATTGAGCTTCAACCTCTGCAAAAAGATCAAAGGAATGAGAAATTGGTATTGAAGCACCTAATTTGATCCCAGGAACAATCTTCAGATCAGTAGTAGAAAAAAGCTGGGATTCCATAATTAAGACGCCTTCCATTCCTCCGTTATAAGCATCATCTACAAAGCCTTTGTTATTATCTAACTTACTCATCCAAACTCCTCCTACTAGACCCAAGTAATAATCCATACCTCCTCTTTTCAAAAAGCTATAACTATAGCTGACAGGTATCACAATACTCTTTTCTTCAAATTGTGCAGATGCGGTTATGTCATTTACTGAGTAAGAGAAACTGGTTTCAAAATCCACAGGTCTTGTAACATAACCCGCACGTATCTCAAAACTGGACTTTGGTGAACGTCTAAAATCATGAAGTTTTATACCTGCCGAAACCCTATATCCCAAAATTGAACTAAACGCCCCCTTATACTTTTCTGATCGTGAATGTGACTGAAGGAAATCTGCACCAACACCAAATGCTACTGTTGGCGAAAATTTAACAAAAGGGATTTTCTCGACATGTAGCTTGTATGGTAACTGCTCACATTCGTGAAACTGAGTTAATATTCTAATTAAATCTTGTTCTTCTAACCTAGACTTTTCTATCAAATCAATAAGCTGAAATCCACATTCACCTGCTGTAAGTACTTTCAGTGTGGAGATGTAGAGTTTGATACGCCGCTGCTTCGAGGTTCCTGCTCCTGGAGTTATTTGGTAAAAAGCACGAAGCTTCTGGATTTCAATTCCATTATCTATGTAGTAATTTCCATTTTTATAATCTAGCTGCAGTTTCCCAGAAAAAATAACCTGAACAAACTCCCTCCCAGATTCTTCAGAAAGGGTCTTGCTTAGAAAAAACCTTCCATTCTCTATACCAAACCCATAAAGATCTTTTGGCCCAAAAACTTGTGTATTACCCTGACTGACAAAAACCACCTCGCTGTAGTCAGTGACATCATAGTTTCTTTGAATTTGCCCGAAGACTTTTGTCCCATTTGGGAAAATGACAAAATCCGATGCAATCCCACGGCCTGGATCTAAGCTAGACCATATGTTTTCCTCTATGTATCCACTTTGAGCCTGTGCCTGGAAAAACGGCAAGCTTGTCAGAATCAAGACAATTGCCATTTGTAGATTTTTTACCATATAATAAATAAAAGAGGCGCGCTAGATAGTCAGTTTTCTACATATCAGCAATGGAATAGTTAAAATATTTTTTAGTAAAAATCAATACTAGTTTTAAAACAAAAAAAGCCGGAAGAGATTCCGGCTTTTTTTGTTTTAAAGTGATTCTAATCCCCCATGATCAGCTTTAGCACATCGTTTCCAATAGCAAAAACCATCAAGGCAAGCAAAACCACCATCCCCACTTTCTGGGCATTTTCCAAGAATCTATCCGACGGCGCTCGACCGGAAATCATCTCATAAAGCAAAAAGATCACATGTCCTCCATCCAGTGCAGGAATCGGAAGCAAGTTCATAAATGCCAATATCATAGAGATCAATCCCGTAATAGTCCAGAACTTGGACCAGTTCCAGGTATCCCCGTATATCTTCGCCATTCCGATAGGACCGCTTACATTTTTGGTGGAAACCTCACCGGTAAACATCTTGCCCATGGCTTTGGCATTTACGATCACTACAGAAAATGCTCTGGTGGTGCCTTTTTTCACCGCTTCAGCAAAACCATACTTACGCTGCACCATCTCTACAGTCTGCGCCATTTCAATCCCGATCATACCGTCTTCTGATACGTCCACCATGGTGTGTGTAGTGTCCTGATCTGCAGTCAACAAAGTAACGTCAACTTCCTTACCCGCTGCATCGGCTAATACCTCCCGGATGTCATTGATGTAATTGATGGAGCGGCCATTTACGGCCAATATCTGGTCATCAGCAGTAATCCCAGCCATTTCGGCCGCTCCGCCTTTGGTCACCCCTTGTAGCTCAAAAGGGTATCGAATATCCAGGAAATTACTCATCGCATCCTCATTATTAAAAGAGTTGATGAAGCCTCTAGGGATTGCCACTTTTATGATTTCCCCATCTCTATCTACCGTATAAAACCCGTTCTCGCTGAGCAAAGCAGCACCAGAACTGAGGTCGTTGATGGACTGATAAGGCTCTCCATTGATGTCCAAAATCTTATCACCGGTTTTCAGACCTATAGATTCTCCGATTTCATAGGCTACAATCCCGTTTTCTATTACCTGATCCCTGGAGAAATATGTCTCACCATTGTTGAAAACCAGGATTACAAATATCACAATCCCCGTGATGACGTTGACTATAATCCCTCCCAGCATCACAATTAGGCGCTGCCATGCCGGCTTGGAGCGGAACTCCCATGGCTGTGGCTCTCCGGCCATCTGTTCAGAATCCATGGACTCATCTACCATGCCCGAGATTTTTACAAATCCTCCCAATGGAATCGCTCCAATAGAATATTCCGTTTCTCCATATTGAAAACCGGCGATTTTAGGAGGAAATCCGATTGAGAATTTTTCTACTCTCATGCCAAACATCTTGGCAGTAAGTAAGTGACCCAACTCGTGCAATCCCACCAGGATTGATAATCCCAGGAGTAATTGGCCCACCATAATTAAGGTATCCATTATACTTTATTCGTTATTAGTTCTTTTGTAATTTCTCTAGCCCGCTGATCCGTCTCCACATAATCTTCCAATTTCGGATGTGCAATAAACTCAGCTTTTTCCAGAGTTTCGCCAATCAGATCTGACATTTGCAGAAATCCCACCTCTTTTTTCAAGAAAGCCGCTACAGCTATTTCATTCGCAGCATTGAGTACACAGGGTGAATTGCCTCCTTTTGCCAGGGCATCATAGGCCAGTTGTAGGTTCCGGAATGTCTTCAGATCAGGCTGCTCGAAAGTGAGCTGCGGATAATCCAGAAAGTTGAATCTTTCGAAGTTACTTTTCAGACGGTCTGGGAAGCTCAGTGCAAACTGAATGGGAATACGCATATCCGGCAATCCAAGTTGCGCCTTCAAGGAGCCATCCTCAAACTGTACCAAAGAGTGGATGATACTCTGCGGATGTACGATCACGTCGATCTGCTCTGTTTTCAGTCCAAATAACCACTTCGCCTCTATCACTTCCAGACCTTTGTTCATCAGTGAAGCAGAGTCAATGGTGATTTTTGCTCCCATGTCCCAATTGGGGTGCTTCAGGGCTTGCTCCACTGTTACCGTTTCAAGAAAAGTTTTATCCTTTCCACGGAATGGACCACCTGAAGCAGTAAGGATAATCTTCTCAATAGGATTATGAAATTCTCCTACCAAGCACTGAAAAATCGCCGAATGTTCTGAATCTACCGGATAGATATTCACCCTATTTTCTTTGGCCAGAGCTGTGATAATCTCACCGGCTACGACCATGGTTTCCTTATTGGCGAGGGCAATCTGCTTCCCTGCTTTGATCGCATTAACAGTAGGGATCAAACCCGAATAGCCCACCAAAGCCGTCAAGACCACATCAATACTGTCCATCTCTACCACTTGGGCTATGGCTTTGGTACCCGCAAAAACCTTGATGTCCTGAGGGATCAAAGCTTCCTTCACCTTCCCGTAAAGCTCCTCATTACCGATCACAACTGCATTGGGGACAAACTCCAATGCCTGAGCAATCAACAAATCTGCATTATTTTGGGCAGTGAGAACCTCCACGATGAAGTCTTCAGGATGCTGACGGATTACCTCCAAGGTTTGGGTACCAATACTTCCGGTGCTGCCTAGGATGGCTACGCGTTTAGGTTCTGTCATTCAATTTTGGATTGTTGAGTAAATAAAACCGGAATAGATTCAGTCGGTTTTCTCAAGTGCTGACAAAATTACAAGATGCTCCCACTTTTCCGTGCACAATTCGTCAGTTTTTGCCCAGTGGCATTATTTTAATGGCTAAATGTAAAGTGATTCCACCTTTTAGCTGCTTAAAAAATGTGAAATCATGAACACCCTTTCTTTTCGTTCGTCAAATTGATTAAAATCTAAGCTATGAACAATCTCATTAAAACTACTGGAGTTTCATTTTTAGCCGGAATAGCCGGTGCTGCTGCTTGGTCATTTCTTTCCTTTTCGGAACCAGTCCAGCCTGCCAGTTTCCTTCCCAATTCACAACAAGAAGTAAGCTTTGCCTCCCAGTATGAACCTCCTGCCCCTGCACGTACTGTCCCACCCATTTCCTTTGTAGACGCTTCGGAAAACAGCACTGAATCGGTAGTTTTTATCAAAAACTTCTCAGGTACTGACCCACGGCGGTACAGTATGTTTGACTACTTCTTTGGCGGAGGCGGTGTTCCATCTCAGCAGGTCAGCACCGGCTCGGGCGTTATCATCTCAGAAGATGGGTACATAGTGACCAACAATCACGTCATAGACCGAGCAGAGACCATAGAGGTAGTACACAAAAAGCAAACCTACAAAGCCACCTTAGTCGGCACAGATAAAAATACTGACATCGCTGTTTTGAAAATAGAGGGGGAAAATCTGCCTGCCATCCGGAAGGGCAACAGCCGTGATCTGAAAATCGGTGAATGGGTCCTCGCGGTAGGAAATCCTTTTAACTTAACCTCTACCGTGACTGCAGGGATAGTTTCAGCAAAAGAAAGGCAAATCAATATCCTAGGCGGTGACTTCCCACTAGAGAGCTTTATTCAGACAGATGCTCCTATTAACCCTGGTAACTCAGGAGGGGCACTGGTAAATGTGGATGGGGAATTAGTAGGAATTAACACGGCAATTCTTTCCCGAACAGGATCCTATACCGGTTATGGATTTGCTGTGCCCGTGGATATTGCTTTAAAAGTAGCCAATGACCTGATCCAATACGGAGAGGTACAAAAGGCCATTCCGGGAATAGAAGCCGTAGAAATCACCCCAGAACTGGCTGAGGAAATGCAAATCAACACCCTAGATGGTGTAATCGTCACCCATGTTATCAAAGATGGGGCTGCAGAAAGAGCAGGGCTGCAACGCAACGACGTAATCACGGACCTAGGCGATCAAAGGATCACTGGAAAGGGAAGTTTTGAAGAAGCACTCTCCTACTATTACCCCGGAGATAAGCTATCAGTCAGCTTCCTCAGGGATGGTAAGCCCAAAATGGCCAATCTCACCTTGCAAAATCTTGAAGGTGGGAACGGGGTAATCAAAAGAGAATTTTACAGCTCAAGGATCCTCGGGGCCAAGCTTGAGGCAGTCAATACTATTGAAAAAGACAAATTTGGAGTCGATTACGGGATTAAAATATCCGGCTTGACCAGAGGTTATTTGAGGGAATTGGGTCTGAGAGAAGGTTTTATCCTTACACAAATCAATCGCCAACCCGCTCAAGATCCTAAGCAAGTTGGCGAATATTTAGAAAAGTACAGTGGCAGATTACTTTTAGAAGGTGTGGCATCTAACGGCCAGCCATTCCTCCAAAGCTATACGATCAGGTAAATCACTGGGCAGGGTTTCCTTCCAAAGGCTGGGTGAGCTGAATAGATCCCCCATCCTTTTGGAGGAAATCAGCCCATACCCTATGCTTTTCCTCCACATCTGAGGGCTTCCATTGGAAAGTGACATGTTGCCCAGACTGCACGTAGGAATCCGAAACCCAAAGTAGTACAGGTCTCAAGTCTGGCACATTCGGGGCCAATTCTTCACTTACCTGAACCAGATCATTGACTCCTAGGTAATACGGGTAATCTTCTTTCAAGTGTAATAAGGGATCTTCAAACTCCTCCTTCATCTCTATCTCCACCACTCCATATCTACCCAATACGCCGAACCTTTTTAAGGATTGGATGGAATTGTAAACTGAAATAGAATTGACTTGGTGAAAAGGAGTCTCCATCAACTCCCCAAAACCATAAATAGGAGACCCGTTGAACAAAATCAGCGGTTTCCCTTCATAGCGAAATCCCGCATTTGCAGGTGAAAGCAACAGCTCGTACTCACCTTTGTTCCTTTTCACAGAAGCCTTTGAAACTACTCCACCAAATGCCTCCCTTAAGGTAGCTATACTTTGGTAGTCTTTGCTCAAATAAACATCATCAGGTCCGGCTTGTTCTTCTTCCTGCCAGATAGGTTCATAATTATCAAAATCAGTCCGATAGACTTGGTCTATGTATTTTCTTTTTCGCTTATGATCCAAAATAGTCACCACCTGATCGCTGAAGGGAACTACGTTTTCAAAGGAAGCAAATTGGTTGTTCTGCCAATCAGCCAGGACCACCTTTACTTCTCCGATTCGCTCGCCCATGTTATCAAATTGGTACGCCCACACGTGGGATGAACCCTGATGCCTGATCAACTGACTTTCGATTTTGGCACTGTCTCTCAGGTAATATTCTTCTACTATCCCCTGATCAATGTAATACACCGACACTCTGGAGTTTGGATCTGAAGAAGGGGTAATCAACTCAAACTTGCCGGTATTTTCCACTTTTACCTCCGAAGCTTTTACCTCGCCTAGTATAGGAGTAGCTTCCAGCATCGGGTCGAAAACCTTTACAGCCAAAACCCCATCCGAGGCAACAGGAAATGCCAATTCCTTACTGTCGGGACGAACTTCCAAATCAAGAGTCGAATTAGTAACCTCCATCTCATCTACCAAGCCTAATTCCGCATCTGCATTTTCAGGTAAGGAATTTGACGAGAAAATAGTAGGACTGTAAACATGAATCAAAGCTTCCGTCTGGTACGAGGAGCCCGGAATTTGTGCTACTAATTTATAATTGGCAGTAGCCAAATCAGCAGGCAACAAAAAGGCCGTTTCTGCCTCATTATTTCCTGAGTTGAATCGCTCTATAGCTACCGTGTTTCCCGCATGATCCACTAGGTATAAATTAATCAACTCTCCTGCCTGGAGCAATTTAGCCTCTTCATCTAAAGTTAACAGCTGCAAGGAAACCGCATCCCCACTGATGAAAACAGAAGAGGATACAATCATTCTAACTTGATGACCTGCTTGCTGTGCGCTGGCAGCCGAAAAGGCAGTACTTAGCACAATGAGCGTAAGCGTAAGAAATTTTAAAATTCGTTCCACCATTCTGGTTCTTGGTTGGTAATATCAGTTTTTAACCCTCTATAGTCTAAGCAATTGGTACAGCCTGCCGGAGGTATAAACGGCACACCCGGAATGGGTTCACAAGGATCCTGAAATGTCAATTGGTAAGGCAAATCCTCCGGATTAAGCCTCCATCTATAGGAGGACTCATGTGCCACGAAGAAGTAGCCAGAGACCTTTTCCGATTCGTCATTTACATTTTTGATGTTAGTAGTCAGCTCGAATGGCGGTGGGTCAAAAATCCCTCCTCCACTTTGCTGCTGTGTGGCCAACTGATCCCAGAATTTAAAGCCCTCAGGAGAGAGACTATACTGCGTGATGTAGGCACTATAGCCATATGCCACTTGCTCATTATCATCGGTTTCCAAAAAGAACAAATCCCGGTTATAACCACCCGCCTTATCCTCCCAAACCTTAATCGCTTGATATTCAAAGATATTAGTAGCGTAACATCTCTTATTAGGATTATCCTCGCCGAGCATGGAAGTTTCAAATATCCAGCTTGGTACTATCTTCCAGCGAAAATGATAAGGTTCTCCTGAATGTTCTTTTAAGGGGACAGATACCTGAATCCCACGTTGCTGCACGATTTGAGTTTGGCCATCTACATTGATACTTTTGAAAATAGATTGATGATCAATATCGATTCCCTCGATAGCAGGTGCAGGATAAAGCCGATCGGTACTAGACTCGTAGATATCACCTCCAGCTGTTTTTACCCGGATCTTGTAATCCACATTTTCTTCTGCGTGGAAGTTCAGATCATCGATCAAATACCGCTGCTCCGAAGCGTCCCAGGTATAGCCATAGGACTCACCACTTGAAGATATCAGATTGACTTCGGCATTGGAAATCACCTCATCGTATACATTATCTACCTCACTGGTCCAGCGTACAGCCACATAAAACCGTAAGGGTGGGGCTGGGTTTTGAGCTTGCTCTGTGAAGGATAGATTAGAAATATAGCCATCTACTACTAAACGCCTGGGTTCGCTGCCCGTCTCAAAAGAAATGGGGTCAATACAAGCCGTCATCAGCAACAAAAGCCCTATTGCAAAACTGTGTCGCATCTTTATAATTTAAAATTGTATGAGATTGACGGGAAAGCACTGCCTAGCACAGAAAGCTGGAATGCATTTCCTCTTTGAGTGAAATAAACGGAGAAGGGATTTCTCCTGCCGTAAACGTTATAAATGGAAAACACCCATTCGCCATCGATAAACTTCTCCTTTTTCAGTCCACTTTGTAAAGTGAAGGATAGGTCAAGTCTATGGTAATCCGGAACGCGGTATTGATTTCTGTCACTGTAATTCAAAACAGAAAGGATGTCCTCGTATTGGAATTTAGAAACCGGTACGGTAATCGGTCTTCCTGTAGAATAAGCGAAGTTTAAGTTCATGGCAAACCTTCTGCTTAACTTGTAATTCATCACTACCGAAAGGTCATGCGGCTTATCGTAATTAGCCGGATAAAAACTACCTCCATTGATCTTCTCCTCTTCGAATAGAGATTCATCAAACTTCCTCAAACTGCGGGAAAAGGTATATCCTACCCAGCCCGTTAGTTTACCTCTGTTTTTCCTGATCAAAAATTCGGCTCCGTAAGCTCTTCCTACACCTTGGATCAAGTCTGCATCCAGGGTTTCATTGAGTAGAATGTTGGCTGCATTTTTATAATCTACCACATTTTGTATGTCCTTATAGTACCCTTCTAGTGATATTTCAAACAAATTGTCTTTCCAGTTTTTGAAAAAACCCAAGGTGTACTGATCTGCGATAGAAGGGGAAAGATTATATCCAGACGACTTCCAATAGTTCACCGGCGAAATAGCCGCTGTATTTGAAATCAAATGTATGTATTGATTAGTCCGGTAATAACTCAATTTCACAGAACTGGAAGGAGTGGCCAACCAACGCAAAGAAGCTCTTGGCTCTATACCCATGTATGATTTTGCCACCTCATTATTGTTGAAATTCAGGGTATCCGTAATAGATGCTGTGGTTTTTGGCTGATTTGGGTCAAATTTGAAATAGCTTCCCCCCAAAGCCAGGTAATTGGAAACCCGTAATCCATAGACTAAAGAAAGTCGCGGCGAGATTTCAAATTCATCATTGGCATAAATGGCACTTTCCAGCGCGTTTTCTCTAGGAATTACTACTTGCTCAGAAGTGGAGTTTTCTGCTCCTGGAGTGAAATCCCCATTATTAAATTCATAGTATAGAGAGCTGATTCCAAAATCCAAGTTATGGGAGCGACCAAGCTCATAGGAGAAATCAATTTTCCCCTGATAATTCAAAATACCGGATCTATAGTCGAAATCGTAGCTTTCTTGGGTGTTGTTTATGTTGCTTTGAAAATCACTGGCTACGACCTGAGTCTGCATCAAAAACTTGTTGCTGAATCGGTGATCCCACTTCACAATACCCAGTTTGGTTTTCCAGACATAAGCCGTATCCGACGCAAATTCAAAATTATCATCACTCAGATACCCTGAGAAGGATAGTACATTGTTATCATCAATGTTATGATTAACCTTAAAATTGACGTCATAAAAACCTGCTGCACTTTGGTAAAGGTCTGGGTCTTTCATCCGCTTGAGCATCCAGTTAGGATAAGCAGTACGACCCGAAAGCAGAAATGAAGTCTTGTCCTTTTTCAATGGTCCTTCTACTAAAAGCCTGGATGAGATCAAGCCAATCCCGCCTTGCACATCCATTTTTTGAGCGTTACCATTACGGAGATTTACATTTAAAACGGATGAAACCCTTCCTCCATAATTGGCCGGGCCGCCTCCTTTGTAGAGTTCTACATCCCGGATCAGGTCAGAATTGAATGCACCGAAAAAGCCAAAAAGGTGTGAACTGTTATAAACAATCGCCCCATCCATCATTACCAGGTTTTGACCTGGGTCTCCCCCACGCACGTTGAACCCCGAAGTACCTTCACCTACAGAGCTTACTCCCGGTAGGGAAATCAAGCTTTTCACAGGATCTACTTCTCCCATAAAGGTGGGCAGGCTTTTGATCACAGCAATATCCAGAATTTCTCTTCCAGCTATCTTTTCAGAAACGGTGACTTCTTGGCTCCGGGCAGAGATGGTAACCTCTTCCAGTTTTAGAGTTTCATTAAAAAGCTCTACATCCAATTCCCCTGAATTGATCAGCTGTACAGGTATGGATTGGG
The DNA here is from genome assembly GCF_027594545.1 of Algoriphagus sp. TR-M9. Taxonomy (NCBI): domain Bacteria; kingdom Pseudomonadati; phylum Bacteroidota; class Cytophagia; order Cytophagales; family Cyclobacteriaceae; genus Algoriphagus; species Algoriphagus halophytocola. The sequence continues at coordinate 3,352,406 of NZ_CP115160.1, forward strand.
GTTCATAGCCGGCATATTGAACTAGAAACTTGTATTTCCCGGGAACCAGCGACAGCTCATAGTTGCCATCCAAATCGGTGACCACTCCTTCGGAGCTATCTACTACTTGGATACTAGCGCCGATTAATGGTTCATTCTCCCCGGCGTCTTTGATTTGTCCACTCAGGGTTACAGGTAGGTTTGAGTTTTCAGGCTTCCCTGTACCAATGATCTGATAGTCATTCAGCTGGGCATCATCCTCTTCCCATTGCTCGTACCGGTAGGCTTGCAGGCCTTCTTGGTTGACAATTACGAGCAAACCTTTATACGGAATCAAGCTAAATCCGTAATTTCTTAAGAGTTCTGATATGTTTTCAATGGCATTTTCACCTTGCTTTGCATTGACCAAAAAGGCATCTATACCCCAATCTTCTTGGTAGAAAAAACGGGTTTGCGAAGTACTTTGAAGGTTTTTCAATACCTCAGGTAATGGAGCTTCAGAGTAATCACGATCAAAAAGTAGAGGTTGGTCAGTTTCCTGTGCTAAAAGGCAGGTAGAAAAAAGCAAGAAAAGGAATAATAGTGGTAGTGTTCTATTCATGTGGTATAAAGCATAAAAATGCCATCCACAAGTTGCAGATGGCATTTTAAAGTTTTTAGTTTTTGTTAGTCAACATCCCACCAAACCGGTGTATCTAAACCATCTGCACCTTGACGAGCTACTACAGCTTCGTAATTGTCAGAGTTTAGATTCAGTTCGAATAGAGGATAAGCCTGTCTAACAGGGATTTCTTTACTGTCGTTCAGCGCATCTTCAGCTGGATCCAAGTGAGGATATCCAGTTCTTCTCCATTCAGCCCAAGCTTCATAACCATTCAGATATAGTGCAATCCACTTCTGGGTCAGGATTTGCTCCATAGCCATAGATGAATCAAACTGTACCCAAGAGTTAGTGATGTAAGTGTCATACCCATCAGCTACTCCATATTGATCCAAAGAAGCTTCAATACCTTGGTAGTAAAGTGCCTCAGCATCTCCAGATATCCATCCTCTTTCTGCAGCTTCTGCCATAGAAAACAATACCTGAGCAGAAGTGAAGATGTAATCTCTAGCGTCCTGAGCTCTCAAGTTCTCATTTAAGAATGATACATCAGAGTTAGAAATCGCACCGGCCTTTGCCTCAGATAGACCATAAGGCATACCTACATACATCCCACCGATATCGGTTGGATCTGCATATTCAGGAAGTCTAGGATCCATTGCTACGTCTAGCACACCACCATTTTCGGTAGTTTGCATTCTGTCCACTATGGTATTGGCCACCGTGTAATCACGACGCGTCAAGAATCTCGCAAACCATGGACTCTGAAAAGCAGCTTCAGGTAAGTTTTGATAGTAAATATTCTCGCTATTATCCAAAGCAATCACTCCATCATTTACTGCAGAAGTAAATTCTGCTGCTGCGGTAGTAGGATCTACTTCTGACATTCTCAATGCCATTTTCATTCTAAGGGTATTGGCGAATTTCTTCCACATATCCATGTTACCTCCGAACAGGATATCACCTTGAACCGGAGCTGTAGATGAAATATTTGCCTGAGCGGTCTTTAAAGTAGCCAAAATTCCAGCATACACTTCAGACTGCGGATCAAATGCAGGCTGACGGACTCCCTCACCTATATTCAATGCCTGAGAATAAGGAATATCTCCCCATCTGTCGGTAATGAAGCTGAAATAGTAGGACTGTAAGATTTGAGCTACAGCGATCTGGTTAGCATTAGAACCGTATAAAGAGGCTTCTACTTTAGTCTCCTCATCCGTATTCATGGTGATGATATGCTCCAAATCCATCAAAATCCCACTATAATATCCACCATAGTCAAAAATGATTGTCTGGTAGTTATCAGCAGAAGTGTACTGGGAATTAGCCAAATACTGAGAATACAGTTGTCCTTGAGTAGCTGAAACGGTACCACCCAAGCTAGTAAGACTATTAGTCAATAGAGAAGAAGGAATAGCCTGAGTCGTCTGATTTGGGTTGACGTTGGTATCTCCAAAATCTCCTATGTCACAGGAAGCCACTCCAAGAGTAACCATCCCGATTAGTATATATTTTGAAATTGATTTTTTCATGTTTCTTTTTTTTAGAATCCTAGACGAATGTCAAAACCTACAGAACGAGTTGCTGGCAACTGTCCTGAATCTACCCAAGCACCATTGTTTCTTGAATTTCTGGTATCACCACTGATTTGTGATGGATCCAGTCCAGGAACGTTAGTTTTGATCAACCATGGGTTGTTTGCCACTACAGCTACCGCAGCTGTTCTGATGAAGTTAGTACGCTCAAGTAGAGACTGCGGAAGGTTATATCCGAATCTAACTTCACGTAGCTTCACATAGCTCGCGTCATAAACCCATCTTTCGTGCGCTGCGAATAGCCCTTTCCAGTATTCTGAAGACTCCAAGTAAATGTCATTTTCAGTACCATCAGCAAATACACCATCAAATCTCAATCCACCACCATCTGCTACTGGGTCTCGCTGAGGCACGCCTTTGTCATTGTTTCCTACAGTCATTTCACCTAAACCTGAATAAGCATTAAACATATTGGTAATGGAGTTAACTTTTCCTCCCATTTGCCAATCAATAGTGAAGCTCAATTCAAATCCTTTGTAAGTAACTCTGTTGAAGATACCTCCGGTATAATCAGGAAGTACAGTACCCAAAACTTGGTTTTGCTCAGTCAATGGGAAGCCGTCTTCTCCGATCAAAACTCGACCTGCCTCGTCTCTTTGAAATTTTTCACCAATGATAGTACCCCATTCTTCACCTACTTTTGCTCTGGCTGAGATAGAACCCCATCCACCGCCTACACGGTTACCAAGGAATCCATTCACCAACTGTATAGCATCAATACCTGGATAGATTTCTTCAATCACGTTTCTACTTCTTGCAAAGTTGAAATTCACATCCCAGTTGAAATTCTGCGTCTGGATCGGAGTACCTCCGATAGTTGCATCCCAACCTTTTGTAAAGGTTTTACCTGCGTTGATAGTATAAGAAGAAATACCTGTAGTGCTTGGTACCTCAGTACTCAAGATCTCATTGGTATTGTCATAATAGTAATAAGAGAAGTCTGTTCTGATTCTACCCTGAAGGAAAGCCAATTCTATACCTGCTTCCAATGCACCAGTAGTAGCTGCACGAAGATTCGGATCTATCAAAGAATTTGGAAAGCCCATAGTTGGATTACCATTATAAGGAGTTCCCAAACCGAATGCAGGATCCAATTGATAAGGATTTAGCTCACCGCCCACTTCTGCATAACCTGCTCTTAACTTACCGAATGACAGTACGTTCGTAGAAGGCAACAGTTCAGAGAAAATGAATGATGCAGAAACTGCAGGGTAAGTAAATGCATTGCTTTCCTCTGGCAATACAGAGTCATAATCACGACGAATGGATCCGTCTACGAATACGATTTCTTTCCAGCCGAAACTTGCCTGGGCAAATAGAGAGTTTACTTGTCTCTGGCTGTAGTAGTTAGATGCATTTGGACGATCTACAGACGCACTAAGGTTATATAGATTTGGAACAGACAATCCACCTGCAGTAGACATGCTGTTTTGGCTATACTCCTCATTTCTGATGTTACCACCAATCAAAGCAGATATGGAGAAATTCTCGGTCACTTTGTTATACTGGGCCAGGAATTCATAGTTATCCTCAACCTCCTGATACTTACTCTGACCATAAGAATCAAGATCTAATGTTCCAGAAGCAATACGTCCATCTGAGAAATAAGATGTGAAGTATCTACTAAGGTTAGCAGAAACAGATAGTCCATCAATAATCTCATAAGTCAAACCAAACTTACCACTGTAAGTGTCTTTGGTGCTTTCTGAGAAGTTTGCATACTGCTCAGTATAGGGACTATTCCAGTACAAAGGTCTGGAGTTTCTTGCGGAGTTGATGTTCCAGCTGGTGTATCTTCCATCTGGCATTTGATAATACTTTTTCAATAGATCCATATCCAATTGTCTCTGGAACCACTGATTAAAGTTTTGTCCAATACTACCTCCTTGATATCCTTCAGTCAAGTTACCAAATACGTTAGTTCTGTTATAGTTAGCCAAAGTATTCAATGTCAATCCTTTCGCCAATTCAACAGAGGCATTCAAGTTCAAGAAAGTCTTTTCCTGCTTGGTGTTAGGAAGCACACCGGTACGGTTTACATTTGACAAGGTAGCTGTGATATTATAACCATCTCCAGCTTTACTTACTGACAAACTGTTTTGTAGAGCCACACCAGTATTAAAGAAGTTCTTCACGTTATCTGGGTTTGGAGACCATGGTCTAGTCTGACCATAGGTATCAGTTCCAGGCGTAAATGCATCCCACTGGGCTACTTGCTGACCTTCCATTCTTGGCCCCCAGCTTTCATCTGCATAGAATTCTGGGATCATTGCACCATCCAATCCAGCTAAAGCAGGATCGTCAGTGTCTGGGTTGAAATTGAAAGTCTGGAATTCCTGAGAGTATCCTCCACCGTATTCATTCTGATAAGATGGCATTACAGATACATTCTCGAATGTAGTCGTATTGTTGAAATCAATATTCAATCTACCAGACTTCGCTTTCTTCATGGTGATCAAAATCACACCATCACGAGCACGGGAACCGTAAAGAGCTGATGCATTTGCACCTTTCAAAACGTTGATAGACTGAACGTTATCCATGTTAATGGTAGCAGGATCTGCGGTAGGAATACCATCCACTACATATAATGGAGAGTTTGAACCGAAGCCTCTTACACCACGGATACGAACAGCAGCTTCACCGAACTTAGCTCCAGAACCAGAGATAACCTGTACACCCGATACTTTACCGGCAAGCGCCTCGTTCAAGTTTGTTTCTCTAGCTACACGTAGATTGTCAGCGCCGACTTCCTGAGTTGCATAACCCAAAGTCTTTTTCTCACGCTCTACGTTCAAAGCCGTTACTACCACTTCGTTCAGTTGGGTTACATCTTCTGCCAACTCAGCGTCAATGGTTGATTGATTTCCAATCTGAATCTCTGTTGAGGTCATGCCTACAAAAGAGAATACCAAAACTCCTCCTGTACTTGGTACAGACAATTGATACTTACCGTCGATGTCGGTAATCGTTCCGTTCTGAGTTCCTTTCAAGATTACACTTACGCCTGGCAGGGTGGTTCCGTCCGTTGCAGACGTAACCGTACCTTCTATTGTACGGTTTTGGGCCCAAGCCAATCCTGTAAGAACCATCAAGAAAGAAAATAGTAAAATTTTCTTCATAAAGGTTTTGTTTAATTTGGTGTGATTAAATGATTAAGTGAAACGTTAATGTTTCATAATCGTACAGGGCAAATATATATATTTTCATAAAGCGGACAAATTTTGTCCAATGCTTCAAAACCCCTCTATTTGGTAAAAAGAACAATTCACAGACAGATATCTAAAGAAATCAACCCTATTACCTCTAATTTTTTCAATAAAAACCAAAATCTCTTCAAAATTATAAACTGATTCCCAAAAATTCAGATTTTTCATCTAAACAAGATTTGTTGCATTATTCAATAAAATTTCCAATTATTTTTTCCGTGCCAAAAATTCCCCACCCCGCACAATTATTTACATTAACATAACATTCTACATACAATATAATTTATTCATTATATTTTATTATTTTGAAACTATAGTCACATCATACTAAAACCATGAAATCGAGCATGTCGGAAGCGACACACAGGGGGATAATTATCTCCCAGGCGAGATTCCATCCCGTTTCCTTCGTCACGGGACAGGTTATGGCCTTTAAAAGACAAATTATAATCATATGAAATCAAGCATGACCCGAAGCGACACACAGAGGGATGATTATAATTCATGCGAAGATTCCATCCCGAGGTATCGGGACAGGTATTGACCTTAAAAAAAATTATAAACACATGAAAAAGCCCATCAAAACTTGCTCACAATTGCTTGAGGACTATAGTCTGGCCTTGGAAGACCTAACAGTCTACTCCCAACGATCCAAAAACACCAAATTATCCGAATCACAATCCAGGGAATTGATCAGCAGCTTTGAAAAAACCCACGAGCTGGCGCTCTCCATTTTTACGGCTTTCTTCAAACCTTACAAAAAAGAACCATTCTCCGGATCCAGAGATCTTACCGTCGAAGCTTTTCATGCAGACCTGATAGACGACGGTCAAGCCTGGCTGGAAATGATCATCGATAGGATCAAGTACAACCCGCTCTACGAAATTGACACCCAAGAAAAGTTTCTGGAAAACATCAATAAGAAATATGTGAGATTACTTCAGCGGTTTGAGGACACCATGGCGAAAAAATTGGACACCTAGTTCCAAACCCCGCAAATCTAATAGAGTGCTACACCTTATTAATAAGAGCGCATTTTGAATTTCTTCTTCAGCTCTTGGACAGCATTTCGAAAACTACTATCCGTCTCCATGAGATCATTGACCATGGTTACAGCATGAATTACCGTGGAATGGTCTCTCCCCCCAAAGTGATAGCCTATGGATTTCAATGAATGGTTTGTAAACTCCTTACAGAAGTACATTGCTACCTGACGGGCCGTTACAATTTCCTTTTTACGGGTTTTTGCTTTCAAATCATCCAGCTTGATCCCATAATATTCTGAAACGGTTTTCTGGATAAAATCCACTCCTACCTCTGTCTCAATATCCTTGATGATATTTTTCATCACGGTTTTGGCCAGTTCCAGACTGATTTCCACACGGCTCAGAGATGCATGGGCAATCAGAGATATCAAAATCCCTTCCAGCTCTCGCACATTGGTATCTACCGTATAGGCCAGGTATTCCACTACGTCATCCGGAATCACAATCCCCTCAGATTGCATTTTGCGTCTGATAATCGCAACCCTTGTCTCAAAATCCGGCATCTGCAAATCAGCAGTCAACCCCCATTTGAATCGGGAAAGCAAACGCTCCTCAAGACCTTTCAAATCACGTGGAGGACAATCAGAGGTCATAATAATCTGCTTCTTACTTTGATGCAGGTGATTGAAAATATGAAAGAACATCTCTTGTGTTCTGTCTTTTCCTGCCAAAAATTGAATATCATCGATGATCAGCACATCTACTTGCATGTAAAAATTGGTAAAACTCTTCACATTACCATCTTTGATGGAATCCATGAACTGGTTTACAAATTTTTCCGAAGACACATATAATACAAACTTCTCCTCTGGACCATTTTTGATCTCATTGCCTATAGCCTGCACCAGGTGAGTTTTGCCCAGCCCCACTCCTCCATATACCATCAAAGGATTGAAAGAAGTAATACCGGGCTTGGTAGCTACCGCAAATCCAGCAGACCTCGCCAGTCGGTTACAATCACCTTCTATATAGGTGGTAAATGTGTATGTGGGATTCAGATTACTATTGGTCAAAGCCTCCGCGTCTAGAGATTTCATCTCAAAGGGCGTCTTGTCCGGCTCTGCAGGTGGTGCAGCAGCTTTCTTTGCACCTGAATTATTCTGTGGATAAGAAACCACATAGGGTTGATTGGCAGAATTGCCACGATCCACTACTACTGCATACTCCAGCCTTCCTCCATGCCCTAGGGTAGTTTTGATGGCCAGTTTCAATTCCTGCACATAATTATCCTCTAGCCATTCGTAAAAAAACTGACTTGGAACCTGAATGGTCAACGAAGTACCTTCCAGTTTCACAGGATTGATAGGCTTAAACCAAGTTGAAAAGCTCTGCTCATTGACGTGCTGTTCTATAACACGTAAACATTCATTCCAAACGGCGCTAGCTTCTGAACTCATTAGAGAAGATTTCTGAAAAACAAATACCTCGCGGTAGGTGCAAGGGTGTCAAATTTGAGCAAAATTAACTTAAATAAAAAATGGATTCTGACTTGAAAAAATGATTTTTTGGACTTCTCCAGAATGTTTATGGTATTAGTTCTTCTTGCCACGCAGCGAATCAATATTTTAAGATCAGAGACTCAGAATTATATCAAATTTAATTTTAAGCGCTTAAACTCTTTGGTTCAATTTCGCTTCATGATTTGAGATTAATTATTTCTCAAGCATTTCCTTATTTTTGATAATGGTGCAAATCACATCACTTACTTAATGGTGAGGAAGAGCTAGTCTCTTAAAACTAAAACCCAACTATGACTAACAAAGAATTCTACCCGTTCCCACCCAGCAGCAAGGAAGAATGGACCCAAAAAGCGGAAAAGGACCTGAAGGAAAAGGATTTCCAGCAAACTTTAGTCAAGAGACTTTGGAGTCAAATCCAAGTGGAGCCCTTCTACACCCAAAGTGACTTGGCCACACCTGGAGTTTCCTGTTCCTTTCACCCGGATTCTAACCTTCCGGGAATGTCACCTCGAATCTGGGCAAACTTAATTTCTGTTTTTCCTGGAGATACTGTCAAAAACAACCAAATCATATTAGATGCTTTGCAGCATGGAGCTGATGGCCTTATCCTGCATTTGAACGGTGAGGAGGACCTCAATCAGTTGATGAAGGCAGTACACACTGAATTTATAGAAACGAATTTTTTACCAGCGGGAGAGCCAGAGCAGGTTTTCCGCCAAATTCAAGACTGGCTTGAATCTCTTCACCTCAAACCCAGTATGCTGACCGGTTCTATGATTTGGTCTCCCTGCGATGAATTGTTCAGATCAGGAGAGAATTTTGAATTAGCCATAAATAAAGCTGCCAAACTGGTAGATGACTTTAAAGATTTTAGAGGATTTCGTCCCATGACCATCAATCTGGCCCGATACGCAAACGCCGGAGCCACAGGTATCCAAGAACTGGTATATGGCTTGGGAGAAGTGGTAGAATTAATTGATCATTTGGCAAAAAAAGCAGTTTCTCCTCGACAGGTATTTGAAAAAATAGCACTGCACACGGCCATTGGAGATCCTCATTTTGCAGAGATCGCTAAGGTCAAAGCTTTGCGCAAGCTACTGGTAGGGCTAGCTGTCAATTATGGAGTGCACATTGATCCTGAAGATATCCACATCATAACCTCCACCAGCACTTGGAGCAAATCTTTGTTGGATAAAAACACAAACCTGATCCGCCAAACCTATGAAGCTATGGCAGGTATTCTGGGTGGTGGAAATTCACTTTGGGTGAAACCCGCCGCAGGAAAAGATGCTTCTGTACTGGAAAATAGGGTTGCGAGAAATGTTTCTTCAATCCTCAAAGAAGAAAGCTACCTGGACAAAGTAATGGATCCGGCAGCTGGATCATTTTACTTGGAAAAACTTCAGGAGGAAATCGTAAATTTAGTGATAAAAGGACTGCAAGAATTGGAAGAAAATGGAGGTTGGCTAACAAACTTCGAAGACCGTAGCCTGCAAGCAGCTGTCAGAAATTCCAGAGAAAGCGCACAAAAGAAAATTCTATCAGATGACACTATTAAAGTAGGGGTTAATAAATACCTCGCCAAAGACAGTTTGGAAAACCACTTAGAATTTGACCCCATTGTCGAAAAGGACTTCGAACTACTCCCAAGCCGAGCAACCTACTTTGTGGAACAAAAAACCCTGAGCAACGCATGAGACCAGATTTGAAAAATTGGAAATCCGCAGAAATTCAAGCCTCACCTACTGAAGAAAGCACAAACTGGGAAGCTCCAGAGCAGATTTCCATTCCATCTATTTTCAACGGTGAGCAAACTGCTAAGCTTTCGCATGTGAATTTTGCGGCCGGAATCCCACCTTATCTACGAGGACCTTACAGCACCATGTATAGTATGCGGCCTTGGACCATCCGTCAGTATGCGGGATTTTCTACCGCAGAAGAATCCAATGCTTTTTACCGAAAAAACTTGGCCGGAGGCCAAAAGGGTCTTTCAGTCGCCTTCGACCTTGCCACCCACAGAGGCTATGATTCTGATCATCCGCGAGTGGTTGGTGACGTTGGTAAAGCTGGAGTGGCTATAGATTCGGTGGAAGATATGAAACTACTTTTTGACCAAATCCCTTTGGATCAAATGTCAGTTTCCATGACCATGAATGGGGCGGTGATCCCGATTATGGCATTTTACATCGTGGCAGCTGAAGAGCAGGGAGTAAAACCTGAGCAACTTAGCGGCACGATCCAGAATGATATTCTGAAGGAGTTTATGGTGCGAAACACCTATATATACCCTCCTCAACCATCGATGCGCATTATCGCTGACATTTTCAAGTTTACCTCAGATCACATGCCGAAATTCAATTCCATTTCCATCTCTGGCTATCACATGCAGGAGGCTGGAGCTACGGCAGATATTGAGTTGGCTTACACGCTTGCTGATGGGTTAGAATATTTAAGAACCGGGGTAAAAGCCGGTTTGGACATAGATAATTTCGCTCCCCGCCTATCCTTCTTCTGGGGAATTGGGATGAATTACTTTATGGAAATCGCGAAGATGCGGGCAGGCCGCTTGCTTTGGGCAAAAATCGTCCAACAGTTCAATCCAAAATCCGATAAATCTTTAGCCCTTCGTACACACTCCCAGACTTCGGGCTGGTCGCTTACCGAGCAGGATCCTTTTAATAATGTGACCCGAACAGCAGTAGAAGCTCTTGCTGCCGTGATGGGCGGTACCCAGTCGCTTCATACGAATTCACTGGACGAAGCCATCGCTTTACCCACAGACTTTTCAGCCAGAATCGCCAGAAATACGCAATTAGTACTCCAAGAAGAAACGGCCATCACTGATGTTGTTGACCCTTGGGGAGGTTCACATTATGTGGAGTTTCTAACGGATCAATTGGTGCAGCGTGCATGGACTTTGATCGAAGAAGTGGAAGAATTGGGAGGAATGGCCAAAGCAATAGAAGCCGGGCTGCCGAAACTTAGAATTGAAGAAGCTGCCGCAAAAAAGCAAGCCAGAATCGATAGCGGAAAGGATGTGATCGTAGGCGTGAATCGCTACCAAATCGAAGAGGATTCAGAAATCGAAGTTCGTGATGTGGATAATCAGGCAGTGCGCGAATCCCAACTACCCAGACTGAAAAAATTAAAGGAATCCAGGAATCAGCAGGAAGTTGATAAAAGCCTGGAAAAACTAACTCAGGTAGCAAAATCAGGCGAAGGAAATCTACTCGAGCTTGCAGTGGATGCAGCGAGGAAAAGAGCTACTTTAGGAGAAATCTCAGATGCAATGGAGTTGGCTTTTGGCCGTCACCAAGCTCAAACCAAATCAATCACTGGAGTTTATGCAGCAGAAGTGAAAAATCAAGACTCATTTAAGAAAGCAATTGCGCTATCGGACGAATTTGCGGAACTGGAAGGACGACGACCTAGAATCATGGTAGCCAAAATGGGACAGGACGGGCATGACCGGGGTGCTAAAATCATTGCGACCGGATTTGCAGATATGGGTTTTGACGTGGACATCGGTCCTCTTTTCCAGACCCCGGAAGAAGTGGCGCAGCAGGCCATCGAAAACGATGTACATATAGTCGGCGCATCCTCTTTGGCCGCAGGCCATAAAACCTTGGTCCCGCAATTAATTAGTGAATTGAAAAAATTAGGAAGACCCGACATTATGGTAGTGGCTGGTGGGGTAATTCCTTCAAAGGATTATCAGTACCTTAAGGATGCTGGAGTATTTGCCGTTTTCGGTCCGGGAACAGTCCTTTCTGAAGCAGCAATAGAAATTCTGGAAAAGTTGATTGAGGAAGACTAAAGACTAAGATCCTATCTCGAAAAAAATCTGGAATCAAAATCAAAGGGTTCTGTTGAGGTGATTTCCACCTGGTAAAACTGCCTGTGGGCTGGGTTGATTAAGAAATTAAAGTCCCCCTGCACCACCACTGAAGGGACTTTAAAAATCAGATAGTCGTTTTCTGAGAGGAATTTATCACCGATCTCCTGAGTAGAATGTGAATGCGGAATGGATTTCCAATCCTTCGGCAAATCTGAAACCACAATTTCCTTCATCGCTATAGTATCAGGGATTGTAATTTCCACTAATTCATAATCGGTCGGAACATTACCCAGAGGCGTATGCACAGCGATTTCTGCGGTGCAAAGTGCCCGGGATTGGCTGGTGTAAAGAATTGCTTTCCCCTTGCTGTTCCATCTACCCCCCGCCAATTCCGCACCTTTTGCAGACAAATCGAAAGCATACTTGCTTTTGGAAAGTCGGTAAATTTTCATGCTAAGACTCCATACTCGATTCTAGTCAGCTCGTCTTTTAGGAGATTAATCCCAAAGCTGCTATCCAAGAAAGACTTTGGAAGTAAACCACCCAAAGCAATACAAGGGGTCTCCATCCAAGATTGGAACTTTGACTTCTTCCCAAACACCTCCACACCTCTCTTTTGAAGTAAGGCTATTTCGACTATCTTTTCTGACTGCAAGGAATCGAACGACTTTTGCTCCTTTTGGTAGCGCTGCATCGTGCGCTCAGAAATATGTAGATAATCTGCCCATTCCTCATTCGTAAATGCACTCTTGGAGGCAAACTTCTCAAAATCATCAAACGAAATACCTCGCCTCACGAGACTGATTACATCATTTATAAACTTGTCGTCTGTAGTATTATAAGCTACTTCTGGATCGAAAATGGTAAATTGAGTCATGATGAATGCTTTAGGACCGAATACAACTGTCATAAAATTAACGACATTTGTCAAAGTTTGTTTAAATTTCTCACTTTTTTTTAATAAATCACTCCTATGTCATTAAGGTACTCTTCAGCATTACTTCTCTCAGTGCTAATCGCCTGTAGTTCTCCTGAGAGGGAGGAAAATCCTAAAGAAATACTCGCACTCCAAATGGAAGAGCATCTCAAAACCGAAGTCCTGGATAAATGGTACCCACAAGCAATGGATACCCTAGACGGTGGTTTTTATAGCAATTTCTCCTACGATTTCAAGCTAGAGGAAAAGCAGGAAAAAATGATTGTCACTCAATCCCGGCACGTATGGACAAATGCAAAAGCTTCACTTAAGTATCCCAAGGTCGAATACTATAAAACTGGTGCAAAACACGGTTTTAAGTTTCTAAAGGATAAAATGTGGGATTATGAATACGGAGGATTCCATTGGCTGGTGGACAAGCAAGGAAAGCAAATCGGCAATCCTATGAAAACAGCCTATGGAAATGCTTTTGGGATCTATGCATTAGCGGCATATTACGGCGCAAGTGAAGATGAATCTGCTTTGGCCCTGGCAAAAGAAGCCTTCCTATGGCTGGACAAGCATGCTCACGATTCGATCAACGGAGGATATTTTCAGCATTTGGCACCGGACGGCACGCCCATTTTGCGACCTGAGGATACCCCATCCACATCCGATCTAGGCTATAAAGACCAGAACAGTTCCATTCATATACTGGAGGCTTTCACCGAGTTATATCAAGTTTGGCCAGACCCAAAAGTAAAGGATAGGCTGGAAGAAATGCTGCTTTTGATCCGGGACCAAATCGTGACGGACAAGGGTTATCTGACGCTATTCCTATATCCAGACTGGCAACCGGTGAGTTTCAAAGATTCTACAGAAGAAGTAATTACCCGGCATCATTTGCTCGACCATGTTTCTTTTGGCCATGATGTAGAAACAGGTTTTTTGATGATAGAGGCCTCTGAAACGCTCGGCTGGGAAAACGACAGCACCACACATAGAATCGCAAAAAAGATGATAGACCATGCCCTAGAAAATGGCTGGGATGAAAGTGTAGGCGGCTTTTATGACGAAGGTTATTATTTCCAAGACGGTTACCGGGTAACCCATGACACCAAAAACTGGTGGGCGCAAGCTGAAGGAATGAACGCACTATTATTGATGGCTGAGCTTTACCCAAATGATCCTCACAATTATTATGAGAAGTTTGAAAAACTCTGGGATTACACGGACACTTACTTGATAGACCATGAAAATGGGGATTGGTATCCAGGAGGACTGGACAAGCAACCAGAACTAAAAACAGTAGGAAAAGGGAATATCTGGAAAGGAATTTATCACCACTATAGATCTTTGGATCATTGCATAGACAGACTGCGGGAGATGAGTCAAAAATCGGAATAATAATAGCAGTGCACTCCATTCCCCTCCAAGGGGTAAACCGCATGATTCAGCAAACATTATCTCTTGGCCGTTTCATTTTAACTACTTTCAAGAGTCATGAAATCGAGCATGTCGGAAGCGACACACAGAGGGATGATTATCTCCCAGACGAGATTCCATCCCGTTTCCTTCGTCACGGGACAGGTTATGGCCTTTAAAAGACAAATTATAATCATATGAAAAAAATCACTTTTGTATATGATCCGGAAATAAAACCTGAAAAACTCGATGAGTTGCTTGAAAGGATGGATCCCAGGCCTGACAAAAAGCTTTCTTTGGATGAGTTATCTGTGGAGAATCTCAATCAAGAGGAATGGCTGGCCTGCTCGCTGTCAGACAATCAGCTTCGTAAGCTACTCGATCAGACAAAAGACAAAGAACTAAATGTAGCCCTTCTGCCCCATCCTGAGATGGAACAGGCAAGAAAGGGGTTTGGCATACATACCAGTTTTGAAACCGCCTGGCAGGAAATCCAAGAAGCCGAGAAAATCCCCGAAACCGATTTGATGCAGGTTGACGAACACTTGACCTTTAACTCCTTAGTAGTCGGCACTTCTCTAAGCATTCTTTATTCCAATGGAGCCGATAATTTCTGGGAAGGAGTCAAAACTAGATTTTCCCAACTAATCAAACTTTTCCGAAGGGTAAAACTAAAACCCTATACCATCACTTATAAAAATGGAAAGGAGAAAAGCAAAATAGAAATAGCTGCGATGGGGATTTTAGCAGTGGCGCACTGCGAAAGTAACTTGATTTTTCGTCGTGTCATAGAACAATCCGGTCTGGACGATGGCAGAATCCATCTGTTGATTTTGGCTCCAAAAAGCCTTTTCTCTTTGATCCAATTTGGATTACAGAACCTCTTTTTCCCTATCAAAGGTGGAACCCTTCCCAAGTTTGTGGGATATATTTCTACAAGTGAAGTATGCCTTAGTTCTTCCGAGCGCATTCAATTTGCGGTGGATGGGGAAGAAAAAGAAGCCAAAGAATTAAAAATCTCGCTGGTAGAAGAGAAAATTAAAATACTACCCGGAGCAAGACTCCAGGAAAAAGAACCAAGTGAAGGTCCAAAATCCATCAATGTAGCGGCTCTTCCTACAGGCCGATTGAAGGAGGAATTACTTCACTCCTATTTGCCATGGGTTCGCCATGCCACAGCGGAAGAATTCAAAGACCTTTTCACACTATTACGGACAAATTCGCAGACTTCCTCCACCTATTTGGTGCTGATGGCGCTCTCAACTATGATTGCGACTTTCGGGCTTTTTGGGGATTCTGCACCTGTAGTGATAGGCGCGATGATTTTGGCTCCCCTGATGGGACCGATTATATCCTTGGCTATGGGCATGCTTCGCCAAGATAGCTTGCTGATCAAAAACAGCTTGATTACAATCTTCTGGGGTGTGATCGTAGGATTGTTTTTCTCGATTCTAATTTCACTGATTACGCCTTTAGAAGTGCTGAATGATCAGATACTTGCCAGAATCCGCCCGAACCTGCTTGACCTGGGAATTGCAATAGCATCCGGAATAGCCGGAGCCTATGCCTACTCCAAGGAAGAAATCTCCAAAACTTTGGCAGGAGTGGCGATTTCCGTTGCGCTGGTTCCCCCTTTGGCTGTGGCGGGAATAGGAATCGGGTGGATGGACCAGGAAGTATTTGGTGGCGCCATGCTTTTGCTCGGCACCAACCTAGCCGGCATCACCATGGCAGCAGCTTTGACTTTTCTGCTCCTTGGATTCAGCCCGTTCAGATTGGCAAAAAGAGGGCTTTTTATCAGTATGGGAATCCTTATTGCGATTGCTTTGCCCCTAGGATTAAGCTTTAGCAAAATGGTGAAAGAAAACTCGATAATCCAAGATCTCAGCGGCAAGGAAATCCCACATGGACTACTCAGGGAAGTGAAAGTAGTGCAGATGGAACCACTGAAACTTTCAGTGACTATACTTTCTGAAAATGCCCTGGATGAGAATGATTTCAGAGCGATCAAAGCTGAAATTGAGGAAAAGATCGGCAGGCCAGCATCCATTGAATTGACTCTGGGCGTACAATTGGGTGCCCCTATCACCAAAGCTAAGGAGTGAGTGGGATCAGATCACAGAACCAAAATCCGTACTGGGCAGGATCTTGTTTCTTATCAGAAAAGCACTGATCAGAATCATCTGCTGTCTTCGGAGCTTCGTACTTTCTCAGTACTTTTTCTCCAAGCTCAAATTCAATAGGTCTGCTGAAAATGGGCCCATCGAACACGAAAGTATGGAACTCCCCATTTTCCCCACAGGGATCCACATTAGCAGGAAGATCATTTAAAAAACCCTCATCGATCACTCTCCCAACAAAGCTATTATCCAAAAATTGCTCATTGACGCAAGTGGTAATTGTCTTGAATCCTAAATCTAAAAACTCCCGAATCAGTTTATCTGTAGGTTGCTTCCAGAGCGGAAAAACACCGGTCAAATCTAACTCTGCCAGTTTATTCTCACGGTAAGTTCTCAGATCTTCCAGAAATATATCCCCGAAGATTGATGCTGCGACCCCTTGCCTTTTCAACTCCGAAAGTGTTTCTCGCATCGTCTGCTCATACACTTCC
The DNA here is from genome assembly GCF_027594545.1 of Algoriphagus sp. TR-M9. Taxonomy (NCBI): domain Bacteria; kingdom Pseudomonadati; phylum Bacteroidota; class Cytophagia; order Cytophagales; family Cyclobacteriaceae; genus Algoriphagus; species Algoriphagus halophytocola. The sequence goes on from NZ_CP115160.1 coordinate 3,369,086, forward strand.
ATCGAGGGCATATCCGGAACCTGCATTTTAACCAGGGGAATATCCATGCTTTTTGCCTGCAATTCCAGCAATTCAGACCGGACGCCGTGCATGGATATGCGCTGATATTTCTCACTGATACTGGTGAGCAAGCATGCAATTTCAAATTCCTGAGATTGCTGTAGTTTATACAAAGTAAGTGCGGAATCCTTTCCTCCGCTCCAATTGAGAAGTGCTTTTTGGCTCATGATAGTCTTCAGATAAATGTCAAAAATATTCAAAGCTAGCTAAAAGAATACTGCTGCGGCAGAACTTGAGCTCATTTGTTTCTAAAAGCAAAAAGCCTATCTCAGCAGGTCACTGCTAAAATAGGCTTTAAAGACATGCTAGCTCTGGATTATTCCTCTACCCGTGTGAGCTTCATTTCTCCTCTTTGAGAGACCACTTTCAGCTCGTCCGTGGACACAACTTCACCTTTATGGGATACCGTCATATCTTGGATAGCAAAATCATAACTGAATTTACTTCCATCTACTTTGCCGTTTTCCAAAGGGATCTCTCCCATTTGAGATGCTATAGTTCCGGTTAAAGCTCCATTTTCAACTTTATAGTTGAAGGTCAATTCCATCTCCCCTTGCGGTCCAGAGAGGGTAGTTTTCCATTTTCCGGTAATGTCACTTTGCGCATAAGCGGTCATGCTTGCTATTACTAAGAAAAAGCAGAGCATTGATAATTTTTTGAAAATCATAATCATTAAGGGTTTAGGTTTAAATGAGTTTAAGAAAATTGTACTTAAGAATGCTAAGATATTTTTAGTTATCAATATCGAAACAACTTCAAAAAATAGTTATTTATCTGACAATTAGCAAAATATAAGAACGGATGAGTAAGTACGGATGCTGAATTCTAGAAGATTTTGAATATTTGAGTAGCTCTGTATGGTCACTTCATCAAAGCTTTGACGATCATCCAACACTAAAACGGACGGTTTAACGCATATCTATAGGTCCACTTATCCTTACTCTAAAAATACAGAAATACACGCATGGCATTATGAATAAGCAGGTCAGTAACTGAAACCAAAGTACAGTTTCCCTCCTGCTGTTCAAGCAAAAACCGAAGGCTACTTCCTGATTCCATGAAATTCAATTCCCCGCAGGCAACATATTCCGTATCGCGGAGATTTTCCATTGCTCTGTCTCCGTCACTACCAAAAATGTGCTCCACATTTTCCGTACCGTTCCTGAGGAATTTTTGATTTCATAGTGAGCATCTACAATCGCCACATCTGGGTTCAGAAAGCGTATAGACTCCAATTTCAGGCTTCGCTCGCCCGGGTTTTCAGCAGAACTTTCCATCATTCCTTTCACAGCCTCGTCTATTCCTTTTCGCCAAACTCCAGAGGAAACCAATTGATCCACATCTTCTACCAGTATTTCCCTTAGTAAAACCGTATCATTCGTTTCCCTAGCCTGGGAATAAGAACTGATCAAATCCATGATTTCCCGGGATTCACCTTTGGTATTCAAAGGGTTTTGAGAGAAAGCTGAGGAGCTGATAAGGAGTAAGAAAAGGATGCTGAGGGATTTCATGGCAATTCAGTTTGACGTAATTTACGCTTTTTCTAAACGACAAAACAAGTCCAGTTTCTAGTGATGCAGAACAACTGTGCCCTTTGTGTAACCTCCGCTAACTTTGTGGTTTAAAAAAAAACAAAGCCACCCATTCCTGAGTGGCTGTAATATTTAATTCGAAAGTCCAGCCTTCTGGTAAAGCAGAACAGCCCGGAAGTTGAAATCGCTTACTGATCTTCTCCTCTGAGTTTGATAATTGACCCTTCTAGAATATCTCCTATCCGGATTTGACAAGCCAGCCTGGACGTAGGGTAATACTCTGGCAAGTTCTCCAATTGGTCCAATTCTATATCAGTGGCCTCGCCCAGCTCATCTTTTCCCTCCAGCACTTCCACATGACAGGTAGCACAAAGGGCCATACCCCCACAAGTGGCTAAAACCGGATATTCTGAAGCTTTTAGTATCTCCATTAGGCTAAAGCCCATATCATCAGGAGCTTCGATTTCTTGACGGTTACCGTCGTGATCTTCTACAGTGAAATTTACCATGCCGCAAAAATAAGATTAAAATGAATTTACACCATTAACAGTCGTGTATTTGAAGCTCAACTTCTGATCTGGATACACATATTTAAAGGCGGAATGCATCATAATCGCTGCTTCATGAAATCCACAAAGTATCAATTTCAGCTTTCCTGGGTAGGTATTGATATCACCTATAGCGTAGATTCGCTCCACTCCTGTAGAGTAATCACGCGTATCTACTTCGATCGCATTTTTATCAATACTCAAGCCCCAATCTGCGATGGGACCCAGTTTTGGGCTCAAACCAAAAAGAGGGATCAGGTAATCTGTTTCAATCACATGCTCAACTTTGGACTTATCCATAAAAGTGACTGAATCCAATTTGCCATTGCCGCTCAATTGCTTCAGGTTAGCAGACAGAATCAGGTCTATTTTACCATTATTTGCCAAATCAAAAACCTTCGCTGCAGAGTCTGGAGCGCCTCGGAAGGTCTCATTTCTGTGTACCAAGGTCACCTTTTTGGCAACTTTTGAAAGGAAAATGGTCCAGTCAAGAGCGGAATCACCACCACCTGCCAGCACTACATTTTTGTCACGGAACTTCTCTGGGTCTTTCACCATATAAGTCACGCCATTTCCCTCATAGAGCTCTAGGTTTTCAATCGCAGGTTTTCTAGGTTCGAAACAACCTAATCCGCCGGCAATAATAACCACCTGCGCATGAACCTTAGTCTTGTCGCTGGTAGTGACTATAAAAGAGCCATCCTCCTGCTTATCCAGATGATCTACTCGCTCACCTAAAGTAAAAGTAGGAGAGAAAGGTTTGGCCTGCTCCATCAGGTTATCCACCAAATCCTGGGCATTCACTTCAGGATAGCCCGGAATATCGTAAATCGGCTTCTGAGGATAGATCTCCGAAAGCTGACCACCCACCTGAGGCAGGGCATCAATTAGATGACAACGCATTTTCAGCAAACCAGCTTCGAAAACTGCAAATAGGCCCACAGGGCCGGCTCCGATAATACAAAGGTCTGTATGGATCATGATGTATAAAATTTGGGGTGCTTCCCCGGTTAAAAGTTTCCTTTTTTATTATTTATTGATCAAGAGATTCCCCGTTGAGATTTTGATAAATCGTGTTGAGAATCCGCTTAAACTCTTCGAAATCATGGGGACTCAAATTTTCCCAGGCTTTCTCTCTAATCTGATGAATCTCAGGACGTAAGGCAGTGACTTTTTCCACACCTGTATCCGTCAAATGCAACTGAAAACTCCTTCTGTCCTGCGGATGGGGCACTCGCTCCACATATCCTTTTTTGCATAGCAAATCAATAATACGGGTAAGCGTAGGATGATCTTTGAATACCAAATTTGCCAACTCCGTCTGACTCAACAAATCATTTTCAGAAAGGTTTTTCAGCACTAACCATTGATCCACCGTCACATCAAAATCCCCAGACTTAAACTGCTGCTGAGCATATTGCTTCACTTTACGGGCCGTTCGGTCCAATAGAAATGAATATTTAGAATACTGCTCTTGTGTCATACCAATAGTTAGTGTGACAAATATATGAAAAATCTGGCTGGACAATACTATTCTCTATAATTTTTATGGGGTTTGTAGGTTTTAGGCAAAAATTTATCCTTCGAGCTCAAAAGAAAGTCTCAGAGCTTAGCCTCAATAAACTCCTCAATCCTACTATAAACTAACCCCTTATAACTTAATGAAAATGGATTTTCACTGACTTCAATCACCTCATCCAACTCCTTGAAACCGGCTTTTTCAAGCGCTTTCGAGACCCAAGAAACCAAGTCTTCTGGACCTGAAATATCAAGTTTCCGCTTTTGATTTTCTAATTCAATCCTTCCCTTTTCCACAGAAAAATGGAATTTCTTTCCCGGAAGCAATTGATTGATTTGCCCGGAAATCACCAGATCCTCCGGCAACCCTGAAATCAACGGAGTGCCGCAATTCAGCAACCAAAACCTATCAGCAGTTTCCAAAGCGATTTCCAAATCATGGGTCACCACGAGGATGGACTTTCCTTGAGTCTTTGCGATTTCCCGGAGCAAATGCATAATCTCGTAGCGATTTACCAAATCCAGATGAGCAGTAGGCTCATCCAAGACCATCACTTTCCCATCCTGAGCCAGCGCCCTTGCGATCAACGCTTTTTGTCGCTGACCGTCGCTGATTTCAGAAAGTCGTTCATCTCGTAAATACTCGATTTTTGTAGCCAAAAGTGCATTTCGAACCACTTCCTTATCCTTTTCCTCCAGCTTTCCTGTCCATCCTGTATGGGGAATTCTACCCATAGCTACCAATTGCACTACGGTCATATTTCCCGGCAAAAATGGCTCAGTCAAAACCACTGAAAGTTCCTTTGCTAATTCCTCATTTGAATACTCAGAAATGGTTTTTTTATGGAGCAAAACTTCACCTCGGAAGGGCTTCAATTGACCTAAAACAGCCTTCACAAGGGTTGATTTCCCGACACCATTTGGTCCCAGCAAACAGGTCATTTCGCCGGAAAAGAGCTCAAATTCCAATCCATTTAGAATTTCCTTTTTCATATTGCCTTTGGAGTATCCAAGGCTAAGATTTCTACCGATGATTGATGCTTTTCTCATGGCTAGAATTCTTTACTGAAGTTTTTGCGAAGCACCAAACCGATCACTATCGGAGCTCCAACAAGTGATGTAATTGCATTAATGGGTAAGGTCTGTGCAGATCCAGGAAGCTGACCTACGGCATCACATAGAAGCAACAAACTTGCTCCTACCAAGGCTGAAGCTGGAAACAGGATTCTATGGTCAGAGGTTTTCCAGACAATTCTAGCCAAATGTGGCACCGCAATTCCTATAAAAGCAATCGGCCCACAAAATGCAGTAACACTTCCAGCCAACAATCCTGTACTGAGAATCATCAACCAACGCAGACGTTCAGGATTGACCCCCATGCTTTTGGCATAACTCTCGCCCAGTAGCATTCCATTATAGGATTTGACTGAGGCGATCACGGGTACGATTCCGATGACATTCACCAAACCAAGAACCCAAACCTGGCCCCAAACCAATCCGCCTAGACTTCCCATGGACCAAATGGTAAAAAGCTTCAATGCTTCCGCTCCTGAAAAATAAGAAAGAACAGATATCACAGCCGAAACCGCAGAACCAAACATCAGCCCGACGATCAAAAGCGTCATGCTGTCTTTCACTTTCCAAGCTACCAAACTCACGGTCAGCAATACCAAACTAGCACCCAACGTCCCTGCAATGGCGATAGCCCAAGGATTAATCGCCCCACCAAAAGCAGCTAGTCCAAAAGCAGAACCAGCAAGCATCAAAATCGCCACCCCAAGCCCCGCGCCTGAACTAATCCCCAATACAAACGGTCCTGCTAATGGATTCCTGAAAAAAGTCTGCATCTGCAAACCACTGATGCTGAGTCCTATTCCTGCCAAAATAGCGACCAAAGCTTTTGGGATTCTGTAGTTCAAAATAATCTGTTCCCGTGACGCTTTTGTCCATTCTCCAGTGAAAATTCCTGAAAGAATTTCGTTCGGTGAAATAGACACGGATCCCAAACTGACATTCAGCAGAAAACTGAAAAGCAGCAGAACCAACGCGGCCGAGAGAAGAAGAAATGGACTATTTTTTTGCATGGAGTTGTTGATAAAAATACAACTCATACGCTGGAAGTAAATCAGGATGAAGGATTTTGATCAAATCTTTTAGAATCAAATCCGGTCGCATGTAGCCCAACTCAAAATACTCCAACCCTCCTTCTCTACCTCGCTTTTGGGTGTATGAAAACACATTTCCTGATTTGAAGGCCTTAAATGCCTTATAGCGAGTCTCTGCATTCCCCATAGTTTCTAAATCCAGAAAATCAGCGGATCCTATCCAAAAATCAGCTTCCAATGCATTTTCAAGCACATATTCATAGTTCAGTTGCGCAGAACCAGTTCCTTTTTGATCGGAGAAAATATAGTCGCCACCAGCATTTTGTAGGATCTTCGCCCCCCAACTTTCACTTCCCGGGGCATACCAAATATCCTGATAAAGCACCCCGCTCAGCACAGTAGGCCGAAGTGAATCAACAATCGAATCACTCAATTTCTCAGCTTCCAAATAGTCATTTTCCACCTGCTCAAAAGCTAGTTTCGATTCCTCATATTTCCCTAAAAGCACCCCTGTAAACTTAATCCATTCCGCTCTTCCTAGCGGATGTTGCTCCACATATTCTCCATTAATTACTGCGGGAATCTCAGCCTGTGCCAGCAAATCCAAGTACTTCAGATCATCTCCCAGCGTAGAAATCATGATCCAATCCGGAGCCAAATCGATCACCATTTCTGTATTTGCCGAAGGCCCTGAACCCAAGTCAGTAACATTCCCAGCATCAATATGTTGCCATGTTTTTTCCGATGAAATCAGGTCCAGATTCGGAAATCCAATCAACTTTTTCGTTTCATCCAGCATATCCAAATGTGGGATTTGAGTAGTCGAAGTCAGGATGACTTTTTCTACCGGGAGCTGAATGATTGCATCGAAATTCCCGGTTGGTTTTTCAGCATTTTCTTCCAAAACCAAATAGGAAAAAATTCTATCTGCACCCGTCCATGGCTGAGTCACTTCTACCTTCCAAAAGTTTTCTCCCTTAGAAATAGTAAAGCCAGATGCATAGCTTATGACTAATTTTTCTAGCGTATTTTCACCCTTGCCCACTTTCTCATTGCACCCTGAAAAAGAAAGGATTACGAACAAAAACAGTAAAGAAAAAAAGAAACTAATTCGATGGTTTTTCACAGATTTTATTGGAATAATTGAAGCCCAAAATAAGCTCGGGAATTCGCCACTTCCAAAATTTGTCTCTAAACAGATTTTTTTTCTAAGCTTTCCCGATCTACTTTTGCAGCCGAAATAGGTTCCCAAACTCGCAACTGAGCTCTTGGGATTAAAAGGGAATTTGGTGTAAAACCAAAGCTGTCCCCGCAACTGTAAACCGAGCGGATTTTTCCGCAGATTTGTCAACCATGCCATTGTTCCGAAACCAATTCGGGATGAGAAGGCGGCAAATTTAGGTGAGCCAGGAGACCTGCCCGTTTCTGTTGATTCTGTGCTTTCGGAGGAAAAGCGACGAAGAATGTACCCGAGTCGCATTTTGCGGTTCCGATCCTTTCTTCCCATTTCTCTTCAAGCCCGAATCGGATTTAAACTAATTCGATCAGGCATGACTTTGCTCTTGTGGGTTTACTCTTTTGTGGGCTTTAGCCCGATCAGTCAGGATACGATTCCTCTGGCTGAGGTGGAAGTCTATGCGCCGGCTTTGGATAGATTTGCCCAAGGGCAAAAAGTTATCAGCTGGTCAAAAAAGGATTTGCAGGACTTCCAGGGAAGATCTCTTGGAAATATTTTGCAAGAGCAATCACCGGTTTTCGTGAGGCAATACGGAGCAGGAATGATCGCTTCCCCATCTTTTCGCGGTACTTCAGCAGGTCATACTGCAGTTTTTTGGAACGGCTTACCCATCAACAGTCCCTCACTCGGGCAAAGTGACTTATCCATTCTACCTATTTCCGCCATCGATCAAGTGAGTTTGCAGTTCGGCAATGCAGGAGCACTTTTCGGAAATGAAGCCATTGGAGGTTCTGTTCATTTAGGCACCGAAACCGAATTTGCCAAGGGGTTTCAGGCTAGAATTTCTCAGCAGTTCGGAAGCTTTGGTTTGTTTAATTCTTCAGCTTTTGCAGGATTTTCTACCTCTAACTTCAGTAGCAAAACGAAAATTTACAGGGAGTTTGCCAAAAACAATTTTCCCTACAAAGACTTGGGACAATTTGGTACGCCGGAAGTAAAAGAAGATCATGCGCAGTTTGAGCAAATCGGTCTTGCACAGGATCTGGCTTGGAATCTGAATGAAAACAACCAATTGAAAACAGCTTTCTGGTGGAATAAAACCAACCGGGAAGTTCAGCCTGTCATCGGCTCAAACACTGAAGATGAACAGGAAGATCAAGCTTTCCGCGCTGTAATAGATTATTTCCATTTTGAAGAAAAATCGGTCTGGAATCTGAAAACGGGTTTTGTAAGAAATGAGCAACTGTTCAATGCGAGTCAAAACAACAGCACACAATACTTTATGGCTGGTGATTGGGATCAGGAAATTTCCACCAAATGGACTTCAAAATTTGGCACCAGATATACGCTGACCAAAGGTGATCTCAGCACCTACCAAGCTGAGGATAATCGAATTGAGTTGTATCAAAGCACAAATTTCTCCCCTTCTGAAAAGCTCTCATTTGCGTTAAATCTTAGGCAATTGGTTTATGATGGCACTTTTGCTCCCTTTACTCCCAACCTTGGAATGGATTGGAGCTTTTGGAACAGAAACTCGCAGTCCTTACAACTTAAAACTTCCTTCGGGAAAGGCTTTAAAGTCCCGACGCTGAATGATAGATTCTGGAATCCCGGAGGCAATCCAGACCTACTTCCCGAAGAAAGCCTAAGCGGAGAAATCGGCCTGACTTGGAACAAAACAGGAAATCTTAACTGGAAACAAAGCTTGACTTATTACAAAATGTCTGTGGATAACTGGATAATCTGGCTGCCAAAAGGAAGTTTCTGGACTCCGGAAAATATCAAAAAGGTCAGTAATGAAGGTGTAGAATATCAAGGAAGTTTGGATGGAACTGTTGGGACTTGGAATTGGGATCTAAATATATCCTATACCTTCTCCAAAGCAGTAACCACCAAAGGAACGGACGAAAATGACCAATCGGTAGGCAAGCAATTGCCTTACTCTCCACAGCATCAGGCTAACGCAAAACTCAGAGTAGAGATGCAGGACTTTTCGGCCTTTGCGAGCACATTTTACGTGGGAGAACGATCAGTTACGGCGGATAACCCGCGCCTGATGCCATCTTATCAGCTTTTCAATTTGGGACTTGGCTACAGCGGAATTCAGCTGGGCAAAGTCCGTTTTCCACTCAGTTTTCAAATCAACAATATTCTCGACACCGACTATCAGGTGCTCTACTTGAGAGCCATGCCAGGAAGATCTTTTCAATTTAACTTATCCATACTATTATGAACTTAAAACAATTTCTCTGGGCTTCAGCCTTGATTTCTATCTCTTTTGCCTGCTCCGACAGTGGAGATGAAAAGCCATTAGGCAAGTATGAATCCGGCATATTGATCATGAATGAGGGGAACTTCGGTACCAATGACGGAGAAGTCTATCACCTCAACCCAAACACGAAAGAACTGCTTCCAAACATTTTTGAAGCAGAAAATGCACGCCCATTTGCAGGTTTGTTGGAAGACATGGTGCTGGAAGCCGACAGATTGTATTTGGTGGCAAATACCGGTAAAGTGGAGATCGTCAATCCGGGGGATTTCAAAAGTTCAGGTGCTGTGGTAGCCGATCTGGACCAGCCGAGATCTCTGGCTGTAAATGGCAATAAGCTTTTCATCAGCGATTATGGCCCTTATGACGCTAATTACGGCACTCCAGATTCTTATGTAGCAGTGGTAAATGGTCTAGACGGCGGAGTAGTTTCCAAGAAAATCGAAGTTTCAAACAAACCTGAAGACCTTTTCGCTCATGGCAATTACATCATTGTAGCTGGTTCTGAAGAAAACAAAATCGAAATTATCGATGCCACTCAGGAAGCTGTAGTTACGACCCTTGACCTGGAAGCTTCACCTCGGCAATTCTATGCTGAAGACGGGATTCTTTGGGTATATGCAGTGGCAGCCGATGAGGTGATTTTCTATACTGTAAATCTGAGCAGCCTAACTCTAGGCACTACTTACACCGTACCAGTGGCCAATGCTACTAGCAGAATCGCTTTCGATGGCGACGATGAAATGTATGTGTTGACTAGCTCAGGGTGGCCAGATTACAATGATGCCGTGCTGAGTATTGACATAGAAGGAAACGCTGCGACTGTTACGGAATTAATGACAGGATCAGGGTTCTATGGCATTGGTTACGACCATAACTTGGATCAGATTTACGTCTCTAATTCAAATGGCTTCCAAGGAAACGGCATCGTAACTGTTCTTTCTGAAACTGGTTCTGTAATCAGAACTTTTGAGGCAGGTAGAGGGCCATCCGGGTTCTTGGTTTACTGAGTCAAAGTCCTATCCGTGTAGTAAAGAAGACTTTTAATCGGGCTGTCTCAAAAGTATGCATGTCACATTTAGCGAAGTCGAAATGTAGCCTAATTTACAGAAATCGGCCTTCGACTCCCCTCAATCAGACTCGTAGAAGCCTTTTGAGACAGCCTCGTTTTATTATTCTTTAACTTCAATCGCTTTTACACTCCAAATACTCTTGGAAGCCAAAGAGTAATCTCAGGGAAAAGCATAATCAGGATCAAGGCCAAAACCATGGCAGCATAAAATGGCAACATGGGTTTTAAGATTTTTTGAATAGAAGTATTCGCTACGCCCACACCAATAAATAGAATAGATCCTACAGGCGGAGTACAAAGTCCAATACAAAGATTCAAAACCATCATAATTCCAAAATGCACAGGATCCACTCCCAAAGCAGTCACCACTGGCAAAAAGATAGGGGTAAATATCAAGACTGCCGGGGTCATGTCCATAAAGATCCCTACAAAGAGCAGCAGCAAATTGATCATAATCAAGATCACAAAGATATTATCACTGAGCCCCAATAATGCATTGGAGATATTTTGAGGGATTTCTTCACTGGACATCACCCATGACATGGCCATGGAAGTCGCAATCAGGAGCATTACCACTGCGGTGGTTTCCGCTGACTTAAGCAAAACTGCAGGAAGATCTTTAACCTTCAGCTCTCTGTAGATAAGCGACAATACCAGAGAATAAACTACTGCAATAGCAGAGGCTTCAGTAGCTGTAAATACTCCACCAATTATTCCCCCTATAACCACAATCAGCAAAAACAAACTAGGGACAGCGCTCCAGAAGGTTTTCAAAATGGTCTTTAAATTAGATCCCTCTCCTGCTGGAAGCTTGTGAATCTTCACCATAATAGCCGCCGTAATCATCAACAGCCCTCCCACCAGCAATCCCGGCAGATATCCGGCAACAAATAGTGCTGCCACTGATACACCTCCTGAAGCCAGGGAGTACACTATAAGTACATTAGAAGGAGGTATCACCAAACCAGTGGTGGAGGAGGTGATGTTTACCGCAGCTCCCAATTCCTTGGGATAGCCTTCTTTTTCCATTCTTTTACCCAAAATCCCCCCCATAGAAGAAGCCGCTGCTACTGCAGATCCAGCAATAGCTCCCATCAGCATGGCTGCAATGATATTTACGTGAAGTAAGCCCCCACGCATTCTTCCGGTCAGAGATTTGGCAAATTCTATCAATCGATTGGCGATACCACCTCTGTTCATTAACTCTCCCGCCAAAATAAAAAACGGAATAGCGAGCAGCGAAAAACTGTCTAACCCTGTACCCATACGCTGGGCAATGGTAGTAATAGCCGGCATAGTCTGCACGGTCACCATCAAGGTCAGCATAGCAGAAAGCCCCAGGCTCCAGGCCACCGGAACCCCTATACCTAAAAAGAACAAGAATGAAATCACTAATATCAATACGCTTAATACTTCCATTATACAGCGGGTTTAAGAGTTGCCAAAAATTTAATCGCGACGATTTGGTAGTAGATCACTAAAAGCCCACTGAATGGGATGATACCATAGATATATGCCAAAGGGATTTGTAATACGGCGGATTTTTGCTCTAAAATAAAAGTCAGGTAGACCAGGTTAGAACCACCAATCACCATAACCACAAGCGCAAAAACCATGACGCAGCAATTGATCAAAATCATCAGCTTATCCTGGGCTTTTTCATCCAATTTGGTGAGTAGAATATCTATGGCTAAGTGTTCATTTTTGCCAGCCACATAGGCTGCACCTAGCATTCCTACCCAAATAAGCATATAGCGGGAAAGTTCGTCAGTGAAAGAGCTAGGATCTTGAAATACATAGCGTGAAACGACCTGCCAGGTCACATTGAGCACCATAAGTGCCATCAAGAAAATCAGAAGATGTGCGATCCATCTATCCAGACTCAACTTGGATTGGGGTGAAAACATATCAAATACTTTGGGTTAATGGTTATTTTACTGCTCGAATTTCTTCTACAATCCTATAGATTTCAGGTTGCTGGGTCTTCAAGTCGGTGTACATAGATTCTACCGCAGCACGAAAAGGCTCCTTATCAGGATACGTGATGGTGACCCCGGCTTTTTCCAGTTCCCGCAATGATTCCGCTGTAGATTCCGCCCAGATTTTATACTCGTATGTAGCAGACTCATCTGCTGCTTCTTGTAACCACTGCTTCTCCTGCTCACTCAGACTTTCCCAAACTTTGGTACTCACGATCATCACATCCGGCAAGGCAGTATGTTCATCAATGCTATAAAACTTACAAACTTCATAGTGCTTGGAGGTGTAGAGACTTGGGGCGTTATTTTCAGCCCCATCTACTATCCCCTGCTGCAAAGCGGTATAAAGCTCACCAAATGAAACCGGGGTCGGCGATCCTCCCAAGCTTCTCACCATATTAGAAGCTGTATTACTTTCCATCACGCGGATTTTCAATCCAGCCAAATCTTCAGGCGTCTCCACTGGTTTATCTTTGGTATAAAAACTCCGCTTGCCGGAATCATAGTAGCAGAGCCCTCGAAGCAGGTATTTCTGCGGATCCAATAGTAGCTTTCGGCCTATTTCACCTTGTAGAACCTTCTTTTGGTGATCATCATCTCTAAAAAGATAAGGCATGCCAAAGACCTGCATGGTCGGGGCAAAGCCCTCCAGAGCGGCAGAAGAAACCTTAGTCATCCCTAAGCTACCGATCTGCAGCAGCTCCACCAGCTCTCGCTCGCTTCCCAATTGCTGATTGGGATAGATTTTCACGATCATCTCTCCTCCGGATTTTTCTTTTACTTTCTCTGCTAGAAAAAGCATGGCCTCATGCACCGGATGGGTTACACCTAGTCCATGGCCGAGTTTGATTATACGTTTAGAGCTAGTTCCTTGGCAAGAAGCCAGAAACATCAGAATCACTAGAAAATGAAAAAACTTTTTACAGTTATTTACCATGGGTCAATTGATAATTTTTGAAGCTAAAGACAAGTATAAACCTTTCTCGAATAAAATTCAGCCCCATCTACGGAATCGATTCGTTAAACCTAGTGCGGTTGCCCAATTTTTTGTTAAATTTATACTTTCCATAGCTGAGTAGTTTTTGTTTCCTGTTAACTTGGAAGTAATTACCACTTAGTTGAAGGTGAATATTAAATCTACTTAAGATCAAATTAGCGTTTAACAGATCCCCGAAAAGCCTCTCTTTCAAGGAGAATTATAATATCGAAGCGCCTTTCGTTTTTTAAAGTAAAATACGTACTTTGCGCAATCGATTGCGCAATATAATCAATAAATTCAATGAACCATAAAACATTACAGATTCATCCAAAGGACAATGTTTTAGTTGCCTTGCAAGACCTTTCCGCAGGAGAAATCATACCTTTTTCGGGCAAAGACATCACTTTGCTGAATGACATTCCCGCCAAGCACAAATTTGCAATTTCAGACCTGCCAAAGGATGAAAAAATCTACATGTACGGAGGTATAGTAGGCAAATCTCTTTTTGATATTCCTCAAGGTGGCGTGCTCAGCACACAAAACGTCATCCATGAAGCGGAAGATTTTGGCAAAAAAGCCACAGATTATCACTGGGATGCTCCGGACATCAGCAAATTCAAAGACAGAACCTTCAATGGATTTCATAGACCTGACGGCCAGGTAGGCACCGGCAACTACTGGCTGGTAGTGCCTATGGTCTTCTGCGAAAACAGAAATGTGGACATCATCAAAGATGCTTTTGTAGAGGAGCTTGGCTTTAGTAAACCCAATCCATTCAAAAAAATGGTGAAGGAAATGGCCGCCATGTACAAAAGCGGCAAGAAGGAATCCATTGAAACTGTAGCAGTAGAAACCCTGACTTCTAAGCCACAGGACAGGCTTTTCGAAAATATTGACGGAATTAAATTTCTCAACCACCAAGGAGGATGCGGAGGTATCAGACAGGATTCTGAGGCTCTTTGTACCCTGATAGCCGGCTATGTGAACAACCCCAACGTAGCTGGAGCGACCATACTGAGCCTGGGATGCCAAAATGCCCAGTCCTCTTACATGGAAGAAAAACTGGCTAAAATCAACCCGAACTTCAGCAAACCGCTGATCATTCTGGAGCAGCAAAAGGAAGGCACAGAGCAACAGTTACTTTCCCGCGCAATCAAAGAAACATTTGTAGGCATGGCAGAGGCCAATCTGGAAGTGCGAAAACCTGCCCCGCTTAGCAAACTGACCGTAGGTCTGGAATGCGGTGGTTCAGACGGCTTTTCTGGAATTTCCGCAAACCCATCCGTGGGCTATGCTGCAGACCTGCTGGTGGCTTTGGGAGGAAAAGCCATCTTATCCGAATTCCCTGAGCTTTGCGGCGTAGAGCAAGATCTCATCAATAGATGTGTGACGGATGAATCTGCGGAGAAATTCTCCAAACTCATGCGGGCCTATGCCGCTTCTGCCGAAGCTGTAGGCTCAGGCTTTGACATGAACCCATCACCGGGCAATATCAAAGACGGATTGATCACTGATGCGATGAAGTCTTCCGGCGCGGCCAAAAAAGGGGGCACCTCCCCGGTTACGGATGTGCTGGACTATGGAGAATATGTAAAAAACCCAGGGCTTAATTTGCTTTGTACTCCGGGAAATGATGTGGAGAGCACCACTGCAATGGCCGGTTCTGGAGCGAATATGATCCTGTTTACCACCGGACTGGGTACACCTACCGGCAATCCTATTGCACCGGTGATCAAAGTGTCTTCTAATCACAAGCTGGCTGAAAAAATGCCAGACATCATTGATATCAATACCGGATATGTGATCTCAGGTGAGAAAACCATTCAGGAAATGGGTGAAGAAATCCTGGATAAAGTAATCAAAATTGCCAGTGGAGAGGAGCAGTCCAAAGCTATGATCCTAGGCCAGGATGATTTCATTCCTTGGAAAAGAGGCGTATCCCTTTAACCTAAAGGTCAGCAAAAGGAAAAACTACCTGCTGCCCTAATTCCGAAGATTTATAAATGGCCCGGATCAGCTCCACTGATTTTCGGGCCGTTTTTGCATCTACCACCACAGCAGCGTCATGGTCCAGGCTCTTCAGAAATCTCTCCCACTGAGCCAGATGCAGCTTATGTCCTATAGCGCTGGGATCCGATGATCCGGATGCCGAAGCGGCAGCTGACAATTCAGCATTTTCCTCCCCCATCACATTCCAGGCGATCAGTTTGCCACCTTCTAAAATGGCAGAACCCTTACTCCCAAAAATCTCCAATCGCTCTGGATATCCAGGATAAAGTGATGTGGCGGCAGTGATATTTCCCAAAGCACCACTTTCGAAATTCACCAAAGCTGCCCCCAGGTCTTCCCCCTCGATCGGATAAAGTGCAGTCTGTACCTGCCCAAATACAGTCTTTACCTCTCCCATGGCATCCAAAAGCAAGTCTATGGTGTGTATGCCCTGATTGATCAGCGCACCGCCTCCGTCGCCTTCCAGCGTTCCTTTCCACTTGCTCGAACTGTAATACTCCGCATTTCTGAACCAATTGATATGTGCATTGCCCATGATCAACTTGCCAAAAACCCCGGAATCAATCCCCTGCTTTAGCTTCCGGTAATCATCAGAAAATCGGTTTTGGAAAATCACCGCGAGCTTTACCTGCGCATCCTCGCAGGCTCGGACCATTTCATCCACTCTAGAGAGGGTGATCTCAATAGGCTTTTCCACCATCACGTGTTTACCGGCTTTGGCAGCAGCCAAAGCTGGCTCTAGATGCAAACCACTAGGAGTACAGATGCAAACCACTTCCAGACCAGGGATTTCCAGGAATTCCTGCAAATGCACATAGACAGGCACGCCAAATTTCGCTTTGGATTCTTCGATTTTTTCTTTGCTGTGTATGCAAACTCCTACCAATTCCGCATTTTCGAGTTCGGAAATCACCTTGGCATGTGTAAGCGCAATGGATCCGCCCCCGACAATTCCTATTTTTCTCATGACTCTAGCTCTTTATTGATTTTGTCCCAGATTTCTGCATCTACTGGGATTCCATGTTCTGTGTTTATTCGTCTTGTCCTCAGCACTCCTTCGCCAGGATACCTCACTTCTTTTCCTTCAAAAACCGAGGAACTTTTGAGGTCATTTATAATCTCTTCCGCTTTAGCTTCCATCCATTCGTTTAACTCCAGTTTACTTGGATCAAAGCATAAAAACACCTGAGAAAGCCCAAATTCATCACCACTTTTATCAACTTCATGGGTAGCATCTCCACCTGACAAAATCGCCGCTAGCATATCCAAAACCAGCGAAAACCCAGCCCCTTTCCAAAGTCCCATCGGCAGTGCCAGTTCATTTTCTATGATTTCGGATGGGTTTTTCGTGAGACTGCCTGCTGAATCAAACCCTCCCTCGAACGGCAAGTCCTGCCCTTTATTTTTATACAGTGCCATTTTGCCGTAGGCAAATAAGGACATAGCCATATCCAAAACTACAGGATACTCAGCACGGGGAATCCCGATCACCAGTGGGTTATTTCCCAGCTTAGGTTCACTGCCTCCCCAAGCCGGCATATTGGCTTTGGTATTGGTAAAGCAAACCCCTATACATCCCGCTTCTACAGCTTGCCAGCCGAAGTTTCCACCACGCATCCAGTGATTGGTATGGGCAAGAGATACGCATCCTATCCCGAATTCACCTGCCAGCGAAATTGCTCTCTCCATGGCAAACTTAGCGTTGAGATTTCCTGGCCCATAATTCCCATCCCAGCGCTCAAACATGCTGATTTTGCTTTGAATAGATGGTGTTTTTTCAGGTTTCACATGCCCCCTTTTGATAAACTCCAGAAAAAGAGGAAAGCGGTTGACTCCATGAGACCGAACACCATCCAGGTCGGTTTTTGCGAAAAGTGCCGCACATTGACGCGCTCTTTCTTCGGTAAATCCGTATTTCAGCAAAACCCTAAAAAGCGTGGCCTTCAGTTCTTCAAAGGGAATTTTCAAATCATTCATGGCTTTGGAAAAGTTCTTAAAACTGGGAGTCTTCTAAGTTAAAGCCTATGGTGGGATTTCCATGAGCAAATCAACATTTCTAGCCTTTTATCTCAGCAGACTATTCAGATAGACTTCCACATTCGTGTAGGTTTTAGCCAAGGTGTATTCTTTAGAATCTGAAGGATCTTTGGGGTTCAAATTCATTGCCACTTCCCACTGGTCTGGCATTCCATCCCTATCCGTATCGAGAGAAACCTCTCCCTTTGGCAAAACAGGCCAACCGCCCACTTGAGTTTGTGAATCGATGATTCCTTCACTTCCAAACTGGTTTTGACCAATTTCCACCTCCTTGACGATCCGTAGGTCGACCTCATCTCGAAAAGCACTGGCTCCTACCCTGTTCAATACAGCCTTGAAAGCCTCATAGGCTGTCATGGTTACTGCATTAGCAAAATCAAACTCCTTTGCCGCTTCTACCAGGTTTGGATCCACTCCTTGAATTCCCAGGGAATTGTCTTCCGTCACTTGATCGGATCCTTCCATCACATTGCCGGAGACATAAAAACTGGCATAAGGTTCGTAAGGTTCTACTATTCTATCCCGATTAGATTTAGTCGCCGGGCCAGGCTTGAAGTAATTGTTCACAATATTGTACTGTCCCTCTTCCCCTGCGTAAGCACTATTTCCTTTCCAATTATAGATTACATTGTTTCGGAAATCCACCCATTCCCTAGCAGGTTCCTTATGGTATCGGGCTCCGTTGAACCTGGGGTTTCTGCTATTATGATCGGCTAGAAGGTTATATAGAAATGAAGCTTTTTTGCCTCCCCATATGCCTCCATACCCATGTTCACCTTTCTCGTGCACGGATTTGTTTAGACTTTCAGATAAAATCGACCACTGTAGGGTGAAATTCTCATTGTCATAAAAAGACCCGCATTCGTCAGTAGCCCAACTCAGGGAGCAATGGTCAATAATGATGTCCTTATTCCGTATTGAGCTCATCGCATCATCCTGAACTTTGCTGAGGTCGCCTAGTCGACTACGTATGTAGCGAATGATGATATTATCCGCTTTGATCTTGATCGGGTAACCTTGCAGGGTGATACCGCCACCCGGTGCACTTTGCCCGGCTATGGTCAAATCACCATGGTTGATATCCAAACTGGATTTCAATATAATGTTTCCAGCTACTTCAAAAACTATGATTCTAGGCTCCTTCTTTTGGATCCCATCACGAAGGGAGCCCGGACCGTCATCATTGAGGTTCGTAACTATATATATTTCCCCTCCCCGACCACCTGTGGTGTACTTACCAAACCCCTCTGCAAAGGGAAAAGCCAAAGGTTTCTCTTCATCTGGTAAGCCCACCTCCTGCGCAGCACATGAGTTATACACCAACCAAATCAGCACTAGTACATAGGGTAGTTTCATGTGTTTATAATTTGTTTTTTAATTGTCACATGGAATCTCGCAGCGTTTATAACCATGCTAGTGTGTGTCGCTTCCGACATGCTCGATTTCATATTTTTTCAATTATCATTCTTTATCCTTTGACATGGGAAATGAAAGAGCCTGTCACAGACCAAAGGGAAATCTGGAGATCCTTAAATCATCGGAACGGCTCTTTTACAAAGTTGAAGGCAGATCCCCCATGGATCGCGCAGCATCACCAAATGCGAGCCATCCGGCAATACATCATCACTGACCGCTGAGGCTCCGGCTGCTATCAATCGCTCTTTATCAGCAGCAGGATCTTCAGAAACCAAAGCCAAGTGAACTGCCAGGGGATGTAAGGATTCAAAATCCAAGGTTTCACCTTTGGGATTGGAATAAAGCTCTAGCATCACACTACCACTGTCATCAGCCAAAAAAGTCATATAAGGTGCCTCGGCCATTTTCTTTTTAACACTCAGTCCTAAGTGCTCCTCATACCAGAGTGAAGTGGCTTTTGCATTGGGCACATTGACGGCAAAATGTTCGAATTTCATAAATTTTAATTTTTGATGGGAAAGTTTTTGATCAGGCTATTTAAATAAATCTCCAGATAAGAGTAAGGTGTACCGGATTTAATTTTAGCAGCATCAGTAGAATCCTGAGGATCTAGGGAATTTTCATTTTCCCAAGAATCCGGAATCCCATCCAGATCACTATCTGTGACAGGTTCCCCTTCTGCCAATACCGGCCATCCACCTACGTCAGCCTGAGAATCTATGATGCCATGGGTGCTACCTAAGGAGCCCTCGAAGGAGTAACTGTTTTCCTCCAGATTTTTAATGATACGCAGATCCACTTCATCTCTCAGCCTGGAGCTTCCCGCGTGTTCCAGGACCAAAGCCAACGCCTCCTCCGCAGTATGCGTGTGCACATTGTCCAAAATATCATGCGGCTGGGTTAGCCTGAGGGCAGCGATTTCAGCTTCTGGCACTACGCCGTAGCTGGAATGAAACTGGTTGAGTACTCCATACTTCCAATTATCCGAACTGGTCTGTATGCTTCCCTCCACCACATTGCCGTCAATGAAAAACTTACCCCATATATCAAAAACCTCAGTTCCTGAATTCTTATTTTTATCAATAGAAACTATTCGATTTCGCTTGCTGCCGGTCGGCGTAGCCGGCCCCGGCTTGTAGTAGTTGTTGACGAGGTTTACGTTCATTGCCTCCCCTCCATAAGTGCTATTGGAACCCCAATTGTAAATCACATTATTCCTGACATCTACCTTGTCCGTCAGGGCAAAGGCTTTTCCAGCTTCTTCGCCAAGTCTTGGATTTCTACTATCGTGATGCGCTAGTAGATTATGGTGAAAGCTCGCATTTTTCCCACCCCAAATACCTCCATATCCGTGCGATCCTTTTTCATGAACAGAGTTTTTCAGGCTTTCAGAAATGATGCACCATTGCAAAGTGGTATTTTCATTGGCATAAAAAGTCGCGGTCTCATCTGTGGACCAGCTCATCGAGCAATGATCGATAATAATGTCCTTTTGAAATCTGGCCTCCAAAGCGTCTCCCTGCTGTTTTGCTTCGTCTCCCATCCTAAAACGCAGGTAGCGGATAATGACATTGCTGGCATTAATCACCACCGGAAAATCCCGTATGGTAATTCCTCCTCCCGGAGCACTCTGACCTGCAATGGTCAAATCCCCGAAATTAATCAGCAGCCTGGACCTTAACTGAATGGTACCGGCTACATTAAATACGATGGTTCTTTTGCCGCTTTGACTGACTGCATGTCTCAAAGTACCTACCGAGCCATCATCTGTCAGTTTTGTAACATAATAGACCTTGCCTCCACGTCCTCCGGTGGCAAACTGTCCAAAACCCTCCGCACCCGGAAAAGCATACACCGGGCCTTCATAGGCTGGGATATTTTCCGCTATAGGATCCTCAGAACCATCAATCACCGGATCGATTTCGGAATTTGAACAAGAAATAATGCATCCCAGCACTAGGGTAACTATTAGCGTCAGCAGTTTAGTTTTTAGCATAGTAAAGTAATAAGTCAAGAAAAAGGTGTGACAAATGCCACACCCTTTTAATCAACAATAGTAACCCAATTATCTATCTATTTAATTATAACACTACTCTCCAGCGCTGCGCACCGGTATCGAACCTACCTGCGAATCC
Source organism: Algoriphagus sp. TR-M9 (assembly GCF_027594545.1). Lineage (NCBI taxonomy): Bacteria > Pseudomonadati > Bacteroidota > Cytophagia > Cytophagales > Cyclobacteriaceae > Algoriphagus > Algoriphagus halophytocola. The sequence continues at coordinate 3,389,923 of NZ_CP115160.1, forward strand.
ATTGTCCTTGAAGTTGAAATCATTGGTATCTGGATTTACCCATAGATCAGCCTGTCCACCGGAGTAATTTCCGATAGGAAAACCTGGGATCTCACCGTCGGAGAAGCTAAAGTCCCCTGTACTATAGTTATTCACAATGTTGAAAGTTGTATTTTCCAGTCCCTCCATTCCTCTGATGGCATAGTTTTCTGATTCACTTTCGTCCCATCCATGCCCGAAGATGCTGTTGGTAATGGAAATGCCATTTTTGACATCGTTATTCCCATCGCCACCTCTGTATCTAAAGATCCTATTGCCACTTTTGATGAAATTCCCGAAAGTACAGGAGTCGATAATGATAGATATGGAATTGTTTCTTGAGGTAATTCCATTTTGAATCTTGTTGAAAGTGGAATTTTCCAGCAAAATATTATCCACATGAGCAGTCATTTCTTCTTCACTAGGATTGGTGTCGGTGGTCAAAATCCCATAGCTTCCTACACTATCTACGAGGGTATTTCGGATTACGAAATTTTCCAGCGCTACCGTGCCTCGTATTCTGAAAATCCCTCTTACAGTTCCTATTTCGCAGTTGTCAAATAGAACCTCTCTTACATTCACACCTTCTGTATTTGGGTTGAATACATAATCGCCAGAGTAATCTTCTCCCCGGATTTCTAAGTCTATAAATCGGATATGATCGATCTGCGCACCTTCTGCGATATTCCAGTTACCGGTGGTGTACAGCTTTGCTTTTTGCTCTCCAAAACCGTATGCAGCCTGAATGGTAATTGATTTATCCAATGGTTCATCAGGCAAATCGTAGGTCACCCCTCTTTTCACCAGGATCAGATCTCCGTCAGCCGCTGCGAGAACAGCATCAGCCACCGCCGAAGGACTTTCATTGTCCCGGATATCTATGACACCAGGGGCAGTGGGATCTATGTCAGGCGTTTTGGTGGTGTAATTTACCCATCCCCGAAGCGCATCCTCACTGTAAATAGCAATCTGATATTCTGTCTCAGGATCTAATCCTTCCACGATTACCTCGGCGTTTTCCTGTTCTTCGCTACTGACTATTTGCTCATCAAATAGCGGACTGTTTAATTGTAAGTCATCTGCAGCGAAAACTTTCACTCCGGTAACCGCTGCTCCTGCTTTGGTCCAGGTCACTCTAGCTGCCACATCAGTGACATCATATCTCTCTGGGGTATTCAGAATGGTGGGGAAACGCTGTGTTCTAACATTTCCCAAATCCGCCGCCTTGCTATCATACATGGGGTCGGATGCATGAGCTGTTGACCTCACTTGATAAAGCGTATTCCAAAAAAGCTCCTCCCCGATAAGGGATTTATTGATCTCTACATAAGCGGTGTCGGTCTCAATCACATATTCCACGGTATTGAAAGTATCGCGACTGACCTCCAAGGTATAGGAAACGGCACTTTTCATTTTACCCATATCCACCACTATGGTGTTGCCAATGGAATAAAGATCCTCGTTCAACACAGGCCGAAACAACCTGGTTTGCTCAAACATCTCCTCCTCTTCCTTACAGGCCGTGACTGCCACCACTGTCAAAAGCAGCATGAAAAGTGAAGCCCTGATATTTATATTTAGAATTTTCATCGTTGAATTTTTATTTGTTTCCACCTACTTAAAACCCATAACCGTCGTTAGCCAACACGCCCTGGCTATTATTGATAGCCGTGGAAGGAATAGGGAATATGTACCTAACTACTCCCGGATTTGGTCCATTGATGTAGTTTGCCCAATCCTTGGTGATCCATTCTTCATACTGTAGTGTCTCATTGTGCATACTCAGTAGAAATGGTACCTGATTCCAGGTATCATCTGGTGGAGCTACGACTTTAGTATTAGGATTAAGGATTACAAACTGTCCTGATTCATTCACTTTCCAGTACATGTAGTCAGGAAGATCGCCGGTTCCATTGAATGCATCATCCGCCATTTGCTTTAGCCCCTCTACGGTCTCTTCCATTTTTTCAGAATAATTGCCCCAACGGATCAGCTCGTACTTCCTGATCATCTCTCCGCCAAACTCCCAAGCTCTCTCATCCACAATTGCCTCAAAGAATGCCTCTTTGCTAGCTGAGACTTCAGCCACATAGGCATCGACTTTTTCTGACCAAAGATTATCCGCAAATGCCCTTCTTCTGACTCTTTTCAAAGCTTCCTGCGCATCTGCGGTGGGGCCATTCAGTTCATTCTCTGCTTCCGCAAACATCAAGAGCACGTCTGAATAGCGCATCATTGGCCAGTTGATACCCGTTCCTTTGGCTGAAGAAGATCCAGGAGGGTTTTCCAGAAAATGTCTACTCCACTTGCCCTGAGCGATATTGGTGCGGTTATTCACAAACTCCTTCTCAAAGTTCGAATTGATTTTGTACAGCGCACAGGTCACATCCCTTCTGGTGTCCAAAGTGTCAAATGAAAAATAATAGGTAGGAGGAATCGCCATGTAGTTGTTTCCGGATCCAAAGCTGTGTGCGGCAGTAGGCCCACCCTCTACGGTAATACCAATATTCCAGGCCACATCTCCATTCCCAAGAGCAAAAGGCACCTCAAAAAGCACATCTGCATTCACCGGAGAGATAAACTTTGACTGGTTCAAAAACACCTGACGGTAATCTGAAGGAAGCTCTCTGTCCTTCAGCTGCATTAGCTTCTGAGTGTAGTTTTTAGCGATAAGATAATATTCCAGGTAATCCCCCTCTCTCACCTGAGAAAGGTCAGGCTTGATATAATAACCTCCGCGTTGCAGGGCTATTCTTGCGATCATGCCCAAGGTATACTCCCGGGTAACCTGCTCTATTCCAAATGGAGTTTCATCAGCCCACATCATATTAGCTTCCACCTCGATCATTTCGGTGATCACGCCTGATAGAATCACATTTCTATCCTCTTTAGGAAGGTTAAATTCATTCCCAGCTTTGGGTGCATCGGTGATGTAGGGCACATCACCAAAATAATAGACCAAAATGCTATACCAGTAAGCCTTTAATGTCACTGCCTCTCCCAGCAAATGATTCATGGTGCGCGCTTCTACTGGATCTGTAGATTCCAGTTTTCCACTGGCTTTCAGTCCTTCTATGGCAATGTTTGCATCTCTTATCGCCCGGTAGGCATACGTCCAGACTATCTCCAGATCACGGTTGGTTTCCTGTGCATTCAGGTCCCAAATCTGGTATCTATCTCCTGAGCTGGTCCAGCCACTCTGATGTTCTATGTCGGTATTTCCAGCCATGTTATTTGACAGCCTAGACCGGAAAGCATCCTGTCCAAAATGTGAATAAACCGCGTTGACGCCCTTTCTGGCATCGTCCACATTAGAATAAATGTAATTGGTATCAAATGTGGAAATTGATTCTGGATCTAGGAAATCGCTGCAGGAGAAACTCAGCCCGGCGATTGCCGCTAGTATTATATTTTTGATTTTCATCTGTTTATAATTCAAGTCTATCAAAATGTAATATTTAACCCCACCGTGTAAGATCGGCTTCGTGGAAAGGAGGAGTAATCCACTCCCGGAGTCAAGGCAGCATAAGAACTGCTGCGCGAAGTGCTCACCTCAGGATCATACCCTGAATAATCTGTCCATAGCTTCAGGTTACTTCCCGTTCCGTAAATTCGCAATTGTGATAGACCAATCTTGGAAATCAGAGGTGTTGGGAAAGAATAACCCAGCGTTAGGTTGTTCAATCGGATAAATGAACCGTCTTCCACTGCCCAATCAGAAATCACCGCTCCGGCAATCCCGAAACTACTTGGAGACCAGATATTCTTATCTGCATTCATTTCTCCGAGCTGCTGCAAATCGGTAACTACTTCTCCAGCCACTCCAGTGTAAGAACCGTCCACATCAATATAGGTGAAGCGGTTATCAGAGCTCATGGTGGTCAGCAAATTGCCGTAAGTAACTCTTCTGAACTGGTTGTATTGGATTTTACCGGTGTTGTAGACATCATTCCCAAATTGATAATTGAAGAATACCTGCGCGTCAAAACCCTTAAATGTACCTGTAAGACCAAAACCACCCTGGTTTCTTGGAAGGGCGTTGCCTATCACCTTCCGGTCATTGGCATCGATCACCCCGTCTTCATTCAAATCCTTCAATTTCATGTAGCCAGGTTTGATATTGGTGTTGCCTACTACAGCCCCAGAACTTGGGATCCCCTCCTTCAGGGTATAAGTATCTGTCACGGCATCATAAGATTGGAAATCATTGACACTATACATACCATCAGACACATACCCATAGATATCACCTAGCTTGCCGCCCACCTGCAGGTAGTAGTCATTGATGTTGTTCAAATCTGTACTGGCCCAGTTGGACTGGAAGAAGCGCTCATTGGTTCCGTCTAGTTCTTCAATTTTGGCTATGTTCACCCCGGTATTGAAGTTCACTGCCAATGAAAAGTCGGACTTATCAATCAAGTACACATTGATCCCCAATTCAAAACCCTTATTGGAAGTACTCCCAATATTATCCCACTGGGAGCTAAAACCTGTGTTGGGAGGAATGGCAGACTGCAAAAGAAGATCTCTGGTAGTATTGGAATAAAAATCCAAGCTACCTGCAATCCGCGCTTGCATCAAAGTAAAATCCAAACCTAGGTTTCTATTGACTGTGGTTTCCCACACCAGATCAGGATTATACAGCACTGAGCTACTCGGTGTGTAATACACATTGTCCACATTGCCAAATCCCGGACCTCTATTGGTAGAACCCTGGAATAGAAACTGAGTGGCTGTCGCATCTATGCGGTCATTTCCAGTTTCACCATAGGAAACTCTAAGCTTCAACTCATCTACAAAAGTTGAATTGACCAAGAAATCCTCTTCGGAAAGTTTCCAACCTACAGCCACAGCAGGGAAAACACCAATGCGGTTTTCTTTGGCAAATTTACTCGAGGCATCTGCCCTCACTGTACCTGTCAAAAGCCATTTCCCATTGAACTGGTAATTCATTCTACCAAAAGCAGAAATCCTATTGGAATCCGTATTGTCACTGGTTTCCAATCGATCCACTCTACCAAATGTCATATTTGCAAAAAGCTCTTCAGGAGTGATGGAAAGCCTAAAGTCCTCAGACCTGATCATGGCATATTTTCCACCGGTAGAATATACTTCCTGTCCGATCAAAAAGTCTAATTGATGTTTATCACCCAAGCCATTCACTTTCCAGTTTACACTGTTCAGCCATCGGTAGGAATCACTTTCCCTATTCGTTTTCACGCCTAGAGGCAAACTTCCTCCGTTATTGAAAGACTCCCCAGTCAAAGGCCCATAGAACCTCAGATCTTCACGGAAAGTCTTGGACCCGTTGAAGGTCGTTTTAAAATCCAGCCCATTGGTAATGTTCCAAGTAAGCCCCGCGTTGAATACATAGTCATTGTCAGTGCGCTTTCTCCAGTCCTGCTCAGCTAGCTCTACCGGACTCACCAAGCTCAATAAAAATGATTGAAAATCGTCTTCTGAGTTCAGCTCAGTAACATCTATATCCAATTCATCAGCAATACCGTTCACTGGTCTGGTCTGCACTGCATCTTTGATATTAATCTGTGCATTACCAGATGTGCCGGCGCCGTCTACCACGGTACGGGTAATCCTGGCACCTGCATCAAACATGAGTCTTTTGGAAAGCTCCTGATTCAACTTGAAGTTGATCACATTTCTATTATACCCGGAATTAAGCATCAAACCCTCATCGGAGTTATTGGTCAAACTGAGCATGACTTTAGTCTTGTCTGTACCTCCAGAGAGGGAAATATTATGGTACATGGACATCTTAGGATCACCAAACAACTCTTCCTGCCAGTCAGTACCCGGTTTTTGCTGATACAGCTCCAGGTCATCATATACTCCATAGAATCTTTCAAATCTCCTCAGATCTGCCTCAGATCTCAATTTGGCATATTCATAGTTGACCATTACATATTCATAAGGGTCCAGCACCTCATATCGACGATCTTTGGGAAGGTTCTTGAACTGAAAAAAGTTATTGTAGGAAACGGAGACTTTACCCGCGGTGGGCGTCTTGGTAGTTACCACGATCACGCCGTTAGAAGCTTGGGCACCATATATGGCAGTTGCCGCTGCGTCCTTGAGCACAGATATACTTTCAATATCAGTAGGGGGAATATCTCTGATGCTGCTCACAATAAAACCATCCACCACATAAAGAGGGGCATTATCCTGCGTGATGGAACCACCACCCCGGACACGGATTACCACATCAGCATCAGGAGAACCGTCGGTAGTCAATACATTAACACCTGGAAGTCGACCTGTGATCGCCTGTGCTGCAGAAGCCACAGGGATTTTTGCAAGCTCCTTGCCAGACATGGAAGCCACGGAGCCCGTAAGGTCGGTCCGTTTAACTGTACCATATCCAAAGCTAACCACCTCCACAGTCTCCAGCTGGGACATATCGAGATTCAGCACCACATCAATAGATGACCTACCTTCTATTGCAACCTCCTGGGCTACCATTCCGATCATCGAAAACACCAAGGTACCATTGGGGTCATTCACTGTAATAGCATAACCACCATCAATGTCAGTAACTGCACCGATGGTCGTTCCTTTCAACAAGACTGTGGCTCCGGGGAGCAACTCGCCTTCTTCGCTGCTTACCGTCCCAGTGATTCGCGTCTGCTGGGCTTGTAGTCCCACAGCGAACACCGTCATCGACAGCATCATTAACGAAAAGATTCTAGTAAAATTCATTTCAAGTTTTAAGGGATTATTGTTTAATGTTTCGGGAAAACTCTTGGTAATAATTGAGCAAGAAAAATTCTGCTTGTATTCAGCAGACTGCTCTCAGGCCAAACACTGGAGGAGACATAATGCGAGGAAATTCCATATCGTATTGCGGGTTTATTGTTAAGAATGCTTCAAACTTGCAGTATCATTTGAGCAATCGATTGCATAATAATTAAATAAAATTAATTTCTCAAAAGGAATTTTAAAAAAATCCATAAATCAAAATTATTAATAGATAAATCAGCTATTTGCCAAATATTAAACAAGTTAAAACCACAGTAAGCAGTCTCTTTTTTACATTACTAAAAGGATAATTAGCGCAATCGATTACATCAAAAAAGCGCTACTTTTGGAGAATTTTAAGTAAAAAATCATCTATATGTGCAAGGGTCTTTTCAAACCATACATCATACAACCAAAAAGGATGAGGGCTCTCAGGAAAAGTATGTACTTCTGAATAAATCCCTTTTTCGTTTAATAGCGCAATCAACTCATCTCTCCCAGCATGAAATCTAGGGTATTGACTTTGGATAAAAAGTATAGGTTTGTATGCAGGACTCTTGAGATACAAAGGTGATGCTGCATCCCAGACTTCCGGCTTTTGCGCGTAGGTACCACCCAGCCATTCCGATGCCACCTGCCCTTCCGCAGACTCAGGATGACGAAAAGCCAACACTCCGTCCATATCCACAATTGCTTTCACTTCCGAACTTGCATTTAATTCTGAATTTCCTTCATACGCTGCTGTATTCGTCATACCTACCAGAGCCGCAATTTGCCCACCCGCTGAACTACCGGAAATAGCCACCTGAGAAGTATCTATCCCAAATTCATTGGCATGAACTTTCAGCCAACGAACCGCTTCCTTCACGTCGTGAATCGCAGCAGGATATTGCGCCTCCGGCGAAAGTCTATATTCTACTACAGCCGTCACGTACCCTTTTTCAGCCAAAGCAATTGCCATCGGAATCTGAAGCTCCTTGTCTCCAGATTTCCAACCTCCACCATGAATCATCACGATCGCTGGTCGTAAAGTCTCAGCTCTAATAGGTGAGAACACATCCAACTTCAGCTCTCTACTCCCGAGATTTTTATAAACATGCCCTTTACTTTCAGTCACTGATTCGCTGGATTTAATTTCTACAGGCTTGATCTGGGGAAAATTCCTTACATCCTTTTTCCAAGCATCTTCCAAATTATAAGAACCCTCCTTTTGGTATCCGTACCAGCGATTTCCATAAAAGTCCACAGTTTTGGTCTTCCCTTCGAACACCTCATAAATATGATAATCTTTTGCTTGTTCAGCAGTCAATTGATGCGACCAGCCGACTCTTCTGTCAATGTTTCCACCTGGACCATAGCTTCCAGATTCCGCATAGAAAACTGTTTTCTCAGCATTCTCCCTACTCCAATTATGCCAGCCTTCAGGGACAATATGATCTCCCATTTCTGTATTGATGAAAACCGTTTTGGCAAAATCCCTCCAAGGTCTTCCCAGATAAACTTTCTTCACCTCAGAATCAGCAGTAAGCTTACAGTCTTTAAAAACATAGCCATACTCCACCCATTCGGGCGTAGAAGCAGCTGTGATGTAGGAATCTGATTTGGAGTGGATCACGCAGTTATCAAAAAGCGCAGTCGCTGAACCGAATATAAAATCCGTTGTACCCACGATGTAGCAATTTCTATAGAGTTGGCGGGAGTTTTCACCCGAGGCAAACATGGTATCCTGATTACCCAAAAATCTACAGTTTTCGAAAACCAAGCGATCACCTTCGGCATGTAGCGCAACTGCCTGGCCTACATTTCCGGCTGTGTTTTCTATGGTCAGATTTTTAAAAGTCAGGGAGTTCCCCAGCACTTTCAGCGTATAGGTTTCAAAAGTTCCCATATTGTCTTTCGCTGCAAAATCATCGAAAGTGATAATCGTATTTTCAGGATTTTCGCCCTCAAAAGTCACATTCGTCACTGGCCCTAGAATAACCAGCTTCTCTTTATAAACTCCAGGTTTGATATAAACAGTGAGTGGCTCTGGTAAATAAACCCTTATCGCATCCAAAGCTTCTCCTATTGTTTCGAAGTGCCCCGAACCATCCTGAGCCACAACTATATCATGTTCAATTTTGCCTTTCAGCTTTTCAGAATCAAGTGGTTTGATTTCTACATCGGACACCTGGGCAAAAGAATTACTAACCGCCAAAACCCAAATTACCAGATGATAAAATGCTGATTTCCTATAGCTTATCTTCATTTTATTTGCCTTAACTATTCGACTTATTTATTTCTTGGCTCTTGGTTCTTTACTCTTGATTCTATTGTCTTGATACTAACTACTTGCTACTTAATATTTGCTACTTGATACTTCCAGCCAGCTCCTTCAACCCTTCCAACACCAACTCAGCCACAGCTTTTGCTCCCGCAGGCTGGAAATGCGTATTGTCTTTTTGACCTTCTGGATAGGCTTCATACAGACCCGGTCCAAAGTTCATAAAGTAATTATCAGTTACAAATTCCTGCCCTTTTTCAGAGAAAAAATCCATCGAACGCTGGTTCAAATCTATCATCAAAGCACCCAATTCCTCCGCAACTTCTTTGGCTGCTGAATCATATTCCCCGTGCACATTTTGCAAATGCCCATCTTCCCAAGGGTAATTTCTTGCTACCGGAGTCAGTACTATTGGAGTCGCCCCTTTCTCTCGGGTTTGAGTGACAAAAAGCCGAATGTACTCCTTGTATCCTTCCACAGTCACGTAGCGCTCAGTCTTTTCAACAGCCGCATCATTGTGGCCAAATTGCATGATCACCAAATCACCTGCTTCCAACTCTTTATAAACGGCCGACCATCGACCTTCTTCGAAAAATGTACGTGTACTTCTTCCTCCACGGGCTCTATCGTCCACAATCACTGAGTCAGCATTTACCAAACCTTGCAAAGATTTGAGATTCTCTTTATTCATAAAAGGCTGAAAAACCTGTCCCCAACCCATCAGCGGGTAGCGATCTTTCATATAGTCTTCTCCTTCATAAAGCGAGTAATCCGCCATCGTAGAGTCTCCGATAAGGTAGATTTTTTTGATATTTTCTTTTGGTGAAAAAGCGGAGAACGCAATAATCAGAAGTAGTATAGACAGGTGTATTTTCATGATTCAATTTTAATGTCCACAGACGACGGTCAACAGTCCACTGCAGGGAACCGTGGTCCGTGGACAGTGGACTGTCGACTGTTTAATCCTTCAGAAACTTCACCAAATCAGGCAGTTCCCTTCTCAATTCTTCCACTGCAAGATCACTTACTTTGAAAGCGCCAGTTGGGGAAAGATGGGTGTTGTCTTCTCTCCCTTCTGGAAATTGGGAATAATCACCCGGACGATAATGAAGGAATAATTCCTTGGATTTTTCCACTCCAAACTGCTCCAGAACCTCAATGGTCTTCTTATGCAAATCAAAAAGAGGAACTTCCATTTCGGCTGCAACTTCTCTTACCACCTCAGAATATCTTCCATGCGTATCGGTCAGCACTCCATTTTCATCAAAGCTCCTTCTGGAAATCGGAGTAGCCAAGACAGCCTTTCCTCCTTTTTTCCTGATCTCATTCACGTACCTGACCAGGTTGTCTCTATAAGTTGAATCTGCAAAAGCATAGCGATCTTCTGAATTGATTTTCTGATCATTGTGACCAAACTCAACTATGACATAATCTCCAGGTTTGATCCGCGCCATCACTACATCCCAGCGCCCTTCGGCTCGAAAACTTTTGGTGCTTCTGCCATTCATTGCATGGTTTTCAAAGCGGATTCCTTCTTTGAAGTATAATGGAAAAACCTGTCCCCAGCCTTTCTCAGGATTGCTTCCAGTATAAGGTTTGTCGGCCATGGTCGAGTCCCCGACCATAAAAAAGGTGATCTCCCTTTCTCCCTTATCACTTCCAAATAGTGCCGCATAGAACAGAGAAAATGTTGAAAATAGAATCAAAAAGGCCCTCATCTTATTTCAGTTTTACTGCAGTTGGTGAAAGTCCGTTTCCTTTTGAAATTTGATCAGCACTCTTGAAATCCGCTTGATCAAATTCTACTTTATCGGAGGTTCCTAGTACTCGGACAGCAGCTTTTCCATTATCCTCAAACGTAAATCCACTCACCTTCACTCCCTGACTATTGTAGATCGTCAATGGCACTTCATCCGTTCCCAACACTCTTACATTGATCAATTCCAAGCCAGAAGCATCGATAGCAGTAATTCCTTTTTTCGCTTGTAAAACCGCATTCTCCAATCGCACATTTTCCAGCTTCATCTCTGGTAACCCCATAAAAAACGCTGCAATTTCTGAATCAGTCACTGTGATGTTTTTCATGCTGATATTTCTGAAAACAGGCGTTTCTTCAGTCACAGGCACTAGGTTTTCCTGCCTTGCCTCATCATCTGCACTTTGGTCTTCCTCGATCACAGGACTATTCCCCGTATAAAACATATTAAAACCAATCGCCTCAGTAGGAATGCCTACCATATCAATGTCCGAAATCCAGATATTCTCCACTACTCCACCCCGGCCTCTTGTACTCTTGAAGCGAAGACCAATGTCAGTTCCGATAAATGTACAGGCAGAAACATGGATATTTCTCACCCCGCTGGACATTTCACTTCCCACAGTTACTCCACCGTGACCATGATACACGATATTGTTCTTGATGATCACATTTTCCGTAGGAATGGCTCTATCTCTACCATCCTTATCCTTTCCGGATTTGATGCAGATCGCATCATCTCCCACATCGAAAGTATTGTTATAGATCAATGCATTTTTGCAAGACTCCAAATCCAAACCATCACCATTCTGAGAAAACCATGGATTTCTCACATTCAGATTTCGTATGATCACATCTTCACTCATCAGGGGATGGATATTCCAGGCAGGAGAGTTTTGAAAAGTCGGCCCGTCGAATAAAACCACCTTACTTTCCCTGATGCTTACCATCACAGGGCGAAGGAAATCCTTCATTTTTTGCAATTCATTGCGGTCCGTAACATCCGGCACATTGAAACTAGAACTTGCTTTATATCCATCCAAAAAAGATTGGGAAGGAAACCAGTTTGTCCCTTCTACTATTCCGCCACTTTTCACCAGGTTTTTCCACTGCGATTCGGTCATTTTACCCTTCTTCACTGCTCTCCAGACCTCACCACTTCCATCGATGGTTCCTTTCCCGGTGATGGCGATATTTTCTACTTGATAGGCATTGATTGGTGATAGGCAACGAACAGTATTTAGCCCTTCGAAACTTGTCTCTACCAAAGGGTAATCATCCTTATCCTTGCTGAAAATAATCAATGCTCCGTCTTCCAAATGAAGATTCACATTGCTCAAAAGCGTGATCGGACCAGTGTACCAAACTCCCCTCGGCACCAACACCTTTCCTCCACCAGCTTGATTGACCGCCTCGATGGCTGATTTAAAAGCTTCGGAATTTTTCGTCAGACCATCTCCAATAGCTCCAAAAGCTGTAATACTTTTTTCAAAATCAGGAAAGCTCGCTTCCTTCACTTTTGGCATATCAAATTCCACCCCATCATAGATGGTTTCTAGCGTTTGCTGCGCATAAATTGGAAATGCACTTGCAAAAAGCATAAATAGAAATGCTAGTCTTATTAATTTGGTTTTCATATTTCGGGTATTCATGGTGTCTTATTTATTAAATCTAAACCAATCCACATCGGCAAACCCGCTGTCATTGGTTTTGGTATTTCTGATGGCAAAAAGCCCAACTTTGGCTCCTATCCACTTGCCAGGAACTGCAGTAAAGATCTCTTCTATTTCTTTGAAATTCTTTCCGTCATTGGAGTAAGAAAAAGTGCAAACACCACCTTTTTCCACTTTTACACGAAGTTGAATCGAGTTAGTGTCCAGCTTCGCTAGTTCCTTCTTTACTTCCGGATTGCCATTTTCCGCATCGATGCAGGTGACATAGTTTAGAGAAATACCATCGTCTGTACTTTCTAACGAAAGGTACGCATAACTCATTCCCATCACGATCAGCCCGACTTGCTCATTTTGCAGTTTGGGATTTAGGTAAAACTCTAGAGAAGTGGTCGTTGTAAATTCCTCCGCAGGAAATTTCTGAAGTAATAAATTAGGGACTTCCCACAAGTTTTTGGCGTCTTCTGGAAGCTGTGCTGTGAAGAGTCTTAGCTTACTTTTAGCTGGATTGGCAAAAGCCCAAGTTGCCCCTGGGTTTGCCTGCCATTGCCATTGTAAACCGATATCACCCCCATCAAATTCATCTGAATCCGCAGGAGTTGAGATCGCTTGGTTAGCTGTGACGCTTGGTTTTTTGTATTTCAAAACCGGCTGCCCAGTGCCATCTCCATCCGGATCTTCGCCCATGGTTGGCCAGTCATTTTTCCAACTCATCGGCTGCAAATGCGTAATCCTTCCATAAGCCTCCACATCCTGAAAATGCACAAACCAGTCCTCTCCAGACTCAGTAGCTATCCAAGCACCTTGATGCGGACCATTAATAGGCGTATCGCCTTGAGCCAGAGAAATATACTCTTCATAAGGCCCATAAGGACTTTTTGATCTCAAAATCAACTGCCAACCTTTGGACACCCCACCTGCTGGAGCGAAAATATAATAGTAGCCGTTTCGCTTATAGAACTTTGTTCCTTCCACTGTAGGATGCGCATCGTGACCATCGAATACTAGTTTGCCGGCTCCGGTCGTTTTGGTTCCTTCCCAGTTCATAGGTTTCACCACCAACACACTTTTAATTCCTGCTCGACTTCCAGCAAAGGCATGAGATAAATAGGCCTTGCCATCTTCATCCCAAAGCGGACAAGGATCGATTAATCCTTTTCCTGCTTCTACTAAAACAGGTTCTTCCCATTGACCCAGCGGATCCTTGGCTTTCACCATATAAATCCCAAAGTCCGGATCTCCCCAATAGATATAAAATTCACCTTCGTGGTATCGGATTGCCGGAGCCCAAACACCATTTCCGTGTTGGGGCTTTGCGAAGTGATCAAGCGGAACCTGCCTTTCAAGCGCATAATTCACCAAAGACCAATTCACCAAATCCTTAGAATGCAAAATCGGCAGGCCTGGAACGGCATTAAAACTGGAAGCCGTCATGTAAAAATCCTCGCCTACTCTTACTACATCAGGATCAGAATAATCCGCATGTAAAATGGGATTGATGTAAGTCCCGTCTCCTTGATCGGCAACCCAGACGTTGGAAACCACATTTTGCTGCGCAAAAACTGAACTTGCAGCAGCGAACATTACACAAAAGCTATAAATTATTTTTTTCACTAACTCTCTTGTTATTGATTACTTCTATTCTTTGGATTCCAGCCATCTTCACCTGACAGGACTGACTCCACCGTGTATTTTGCAGCTTCCTCTTCAGTCAATTGGTGTGACCAGGTCACCCGCTGAGCAGCATTAGCTCCTGGGCCTTTCGATCCATACTCTGCATAGAAGGCAGTTTTTTCAGCATTTGGTTTACTCCAATTATGCCAGCCTTCCGGTTTGATGTGAGCTCCCAATTCTGTATTGATGAAAACCGTCTGAGCATAATCACGCCAAGGTCTTCCTAAGTAAGCCGAGGCATTTTCACCTTCTCCAGTCAGTTTGCAATCGATAAAAACAAAGCCAAATTCGGTTTCTTTTTCCGTGGAAGCAGCAGTCACATAGCTTCCTCCTTTTTTGGAGAAAATCTCACAATTCTCGAAAACTGCAGTGGACCAACCGAAGATAAAATCAACTGTTCCTTCGATGTAGCAATCCTTATAATACTGTCTGCTACGATCTCCATGCGGATAAAGTGTATCCTGATATCCTAGAAATCGGCATTTTTCAAACATGACTTTATCTCCATCCACACGCACCGCTACTGCCTGTCCCACAGGTCCTGAGGAATTCTCAAATGTGATGTTTTTGGCATAAAAACCATCTCCGAAAACGAAGAAGCTGCTGGATCCAGTCGTTCCCATTTCCTCACCAAATTTGTTCTTCTTTTGAGCAAAGTCATCGTACGTCACCAAAGTTGTTTCAGCATCCTCCCCGATCAGAGAAATATTGGTTTTGGATGCTGCCAGCACCAACTTCTCTTTATAAGTACCAGGCTTGAGAAGGATTTTGGTTTGATTTTTCCGAAAATCCGGGACTGCATCAAAAGCCGCCTGAATGGTCTGAAAGTCACCTGAACCATCAGAAGCCACCACAAAATCAAATTCCTGAGCGAAAAGAAATCCGCTTAGAAAAAAGGCCAAAATATATAGAATCGATTTTTTCATGATTAGTCACCGAGTTTCTCGTATTGCAAAGAGGCTAGAATGAAAGGCCCAACGCCTTTTGGATCGTTTACCCGGATTTCCTCACCTACGTAATATTCAAAAGAGCCATCTCGATAAGGATTTCCCCCTAAGCCAGCCACTCCGCAGACATTCGTCAAGCTGATCCCGCCATCGGCATCTTCTCGGACAAACTCCGCAAGCATTCCTTCGTAGGCTTTTTTGCCAGCAGCCAGATCTTCCTGATCCAAATAGCCTTTTTCAGAACCTTTCAAGAGAAAATAAGTAAACATTCCCGAAGCCGAGGATTCCAAGTAATTCCCTTCGCGGGTTCCCTGATCCACCACTTGATACCAAACACCCTCTGGAGTTTGATAGCGCTGAATTCCTTTGGCTAGCTTTTGGGCAATCGCGATAATGTCACTTCTTTTTGGGTGATCTTCAGGAAGAAAATCCAGCACATCGACCAGCGCCATGGCAAACCAGCCTATGCTTCTGCCCCAATAATTCGTGGAAAGTCCAGTTTCTGGATCAGCCCATTTCTGCTCCTTGCTTTCGTCATAGGCATGGTGGTACAAACCAGTTTCTTCGCTGTACCCATATTTATCCATGATCAGGATCTGATTTGCCACATCATCAAAAAGTGCTGGCTCGTCGAAAGTGGCCGCGTATTGAGCTAAAAATGGGGAGCCCATGTAGATTCCGTCCAGCCACATCTGGTGAGGATAAACTTTTTTATGCCAAAAACCACCTTCGGAGTTTCTCGGATGATTTCTCATCTGATCTCGTAGCTCCTCTATGGCCAATTTGTATTTTTCCTCACCGGATTTTTCGTAAAGGTTGATCAGGAATTTACCTCCATTTACTCTATCGATGTTAAAATCGCTCTTTTTATAAGTCAGGATATTTCCCGCACTGTCCACCATAAAGTCCGCAAACTTCTTGGTGTAATCGTAAAATCTTTGCTCACCTTTTTGCTTCCAAACCGCCTGCATGGAAGACATGATCAGGCCATGGGTATATTCCCATTTTGGTTTTTTGTTGAAATCTAGAGTCCAGCCTTCTGGGTTTCGAGCGATTTCGGAGTCTGCCATCCAGATGGAATAGTCTTTTTTGGGAGAGATTTCTACTTCTGTGCTTTCAGTAGATTTTTCGGCAGAGCAGCTAAGCAAAAGAGCACCAGAAAAGAGTGCTAACGAAGTGTATTTGAATAATTTAAGCATTGCTTATTTTGGGTATTGAATAAATGACTACTTGATACTTATTTCCAGTGGATTGGAAAGCTTAACTATTTCCATCTCTAAGTAATTTTTAAATTCCTCTTTGGAAGTGATGCCCCCAGGTTCCTGCTCCCAAGCTGCTAAAAAATAGTAGCTCAGCTCCTGATCTCTCGCATCAAAAACCAAAACATGGGAGAGCTCATCTTCCGTGATTTCTTTTAGTTTACTGGTAGGATAAATCACCGCTATGCCCAGCTTGTCGCCAGCCAAACTTTGGGATCCGTAAGTCGCGATGTAGCCAAACTCCAAATCTGAATTACTCTGCATCAATTCTGCTTTGGGGTCTTTAATCAAACCCGTCGCAAAATTCGGAATCTCATTGGAGGAGATTAAATCCATTTTGGAAAGCCTTGTGCCGGCATGTATAGCTATTTCAGCCCTTAAATCAGTTTTTCCGGAAGGTAGATCCCACCCGTAATAGTTTGTCAAAACTGAGGAATAAACCGCTCCGTTATTTGTGATCTCAGCATATAAACTATCCGTCACATCCACTCGTCTGGCTTTTCCATTTTCCCAAGTGGCAATACTTCCGAGTCCCAGCGTCTTGCCCACCTTCAGCACGTCCATACCCCATTCAGCCGGCTCATGATAGGAATCGAAACCATCCTGACCTACATCCTGTAAAACCGGAGATTTTACTTTTTTGCCAAATACATCAATACCATTTCTCCAATCCAGATAAAATCTATAGCCTACCAGGTCAGACTCCCAGCCCGGTCCCTCGTAGCGGATAAACCAGGAATGATCAGTGTGTTCGGCCGGAACATGCAGTGAATCTACATTCTCAAAATACCCACCTATATACTCCCGGTCTTTGAATTCCCCACCAAACTTATGGGAAAGCTCAGCTTGGGTTCTTTTATTATAGTCTGGTCTTTTACTTGAATCATCTTGGACAATTCTCAGCTCAAGAGTTTCTGAAGGTCCGATAGTTGGCAAAACAAAAGCCAAGCCCTTTTCAGGACCTTTTTCATTCCATTGGGAAGGAATTTCATTTTCTCCTAGAAAAATCCTCAACCTGCTCCTTTCTGAAAAATTAACCTCGGACAAGACGCTCGGATCCAATACGATTAAGGAATTTTCCCTGGACTGATCCAAATGATTTTTAACCGAAAAATAAATAACATCCTCCGCCTTACCGGGACTGGAAGAAGCTTGGCCATAACAGGAATATTGCGCAACAGCCAAGGCAATCATGCATGAAACAAGCACAAAAAGACGTTTATTACCGGTAGTTTTTTTTGGGTTTTCTATCATTAATCAACTTATTTACAGCCAATTACCTCAGATCAATTACAACTCAGAATTGACTGGAATTACCAACATTGAGCAATCGATTGCATATTATAAATAATCAGGCGAATAAAAAACTTTTTCGTAAAATTACTCTCCCTCGTAGCCTAAAATGACTACTACCTGATAAATAATGCAAATAAAAACTTGTAAATCGTGAAAATTTCAAAACCTTTATTTTTACTTATTCTTCATTTTAATTGTATATTGCGCAAACGATTACATAGACCCTTATGAGTATTGCTATAGAAACACGGTATTCTTCGCATCCAGAAGATTTCAAAAAATACCAAACAACCGAGATTCGTGAGAAATTTTTGCTAGAGCAAATCTTTGTCCCTAACCAAATTACAGGCGTGTACACTATGGAAGACCGCCTGATTGTAGGCGGTATAAACCCTGTGGACCGGCCTGTCACTCTCGAACCGGTAGATCAGCTAAAAGCAGAGTACTTTCTGGAAAGAAGAGAACTCGGAATCATCAATGTGGGCGCCCCTGCTTCCATCACTGTGGATGGTGAAGATTTTAGCCTTTCGCATAAGGAAGCCTTATATATAGGCAAGGGCGTAAGGGAAGTTATATTTCACCCATCGAAAGAAGGGGAAGCCTTAATTTACTTTAATTCTGCCCCTGCACATGCTGCCTACCCTACCAAGAAAGTGAGCCAGGACGATGCCGAGGTTGTCACCTTGGGCTCCCTAGAAAACTCCAATCATAGAACCATCTACAAGTTATTGGTAAACTCAGTGGTACAAACATGCCAGCTGCAAATGGGCATGACAGAACTGAAACCTGGTTCTGTTTGGAACACCATGCCTGCCCACACACATGACCGTAGAATGGAAGCTTATTTCTATTTTGACTTGGCTGAAGGAAACACTATTTCCCATTATTTAGGGCAGCCGGATGAAACAAGGCATATCTGGATGAAAAACCATCAGGCAGTATTATCGCCAGTTTGGTCTATACACAGTGGTGCCGGCACGTCCAATTATACTTTTATCTGGGGAATGGCAGGAGAAAACCTAGACTACGGCGATATGGACGTAGTGGCCCCTACAGATCTCAAATAACTATGAAACCAAATTTCGATTTGAAAGGCAAAGTCGCATTGGTGACCGGAGCCACTCATGGTCTGGGTATGGCCATGGCTAAAGCACTGGCCCAGCAGGGAGCTACTTTAGCAGTGAATGGGCATACTCCTTCCAAGATGGAACAAGCCATTGCAAGTTATAGCGCCGAGGGTATACAGGCGCACCCCTACCTTTTTGACGTGACTGATGCCAAAGCCGTGGACCAGGCTATAGGCAAAATAGAAAGTGAAATTGGAAACGTAGATATTCTGGTAAACAATGCCGGAATGATCCAGCGTACATCAGCTTTAGAGATGGATCCTGAGGATTTCCGCAAAATTGTGGACGTAGACCTGATATCTCCATTTATCGTTTCTCAGCGAGTAGCCAAAACCATGGTAAAAAACGGGAGTGGCAAAATCATCAATATATGCTCCATGATGAGCGAACTTGGGCGAAATACGGTCAGTGCTTATGCCGCTGCTAAAGGTGGATTAAAAATGCTCACCCGAAATCTGGCTACTGAATGGGCCAAATATAACATTCAGGTCAATGGAATAGGACCTGGCTACTTTGCTACCGAGCAGACCGCCCCGATCCGGGTAGATGGACATCCTTTCAATGACTTTATAGTAAACAGAACTCCTGCGGGAAGATGGGGCGATCCGGATGATCTAGGCGGAGCAGTGGTCTTTCTTGCCAGTCCAGCAAGTAACTTCATCAACGGACAAATCATTTATGTAGATGGTGGTATATTGGCCACAATAGGAAAGCCAAACGGCGAAAATTAAATTGCAAGATTAACAACCCATCACTAACCTCTTAGCAATGAAAAAAAACAAAGCAACTATCCATGATATTGCTGAGAAACTTAACATCACTGCATCCACAGTATCCAGGGCACTAAATGATAACCCCAGAATCTCTGATGCAACCAAAAAGAAAGTTCTCAAAATCGCAAAGCAGATCAATTACCAGCCCAATCACATCGCCTCAGCTTTGCGAAGCGGCAAAAGTCGACTGGTAGGGGTGATTGTCCCCACTGCTAACCGTAATTTCTTTTCATCTGTTATTAGAGGAATTGAGGACATTGCCAACAACTTGAACTATAAGATTATCATTTCCCAATCTTATGATGAGTTTGAAAAGGAAGTCCAAAACGTAGAGGCGCTGCTGAATGCCCGAGTGGATGGAGTGATCGCTTCCATTGGCAAAACCACTGAAAACGTGGAGCATTTCCAGAAAATCCTTGAAAAAGGCATCCCCTTGGTGCTTTTTGACCGAATCAGCAATGAGCTGGAAGTCAGTCAGGTGGTAATCGACGATCATTTGGGCGCTTACCAAACGGTAGACCACCTGATAAAAAGTGGCTGCAAACGCATCATTCACTTCACCAGTAACCAGCGGATCAACATCTATAAGGAAAGAAAAAGAGGTTACGAGGACGCTTTGGTCGATAATGGAATCGCTGTGGATCCTAAGCTGATATTCGACTGCAATATGCAGTTGGAGGGAGGCAGACAGGTGATGCAAGGGATTTTAGACCAAAAAATAAAATTCGACGCGGTTTTTTCCTCCTCAGATTACTCCATCATGGGAGCCATGCAAGTACTCAAAGAAAAGGGTTTCAAGATCCCCGAAGACATCAAGCTTGCCGGTTTTGGAAATGAGCCATTCACCTCCTTTACCGAACCGTCCATCACCACCGTAGATCAAAAAAGTGTCCCCATGGGACAAATCACTGCGGAAACCTTTTTCGAAATTCTAAATTCCGATGGCAACAATGTCATGGGTAAGAAAACCATTTTAAAACCAGAACTAATTATCAGGGACTCATCCCTGTAGATGAACAACAGACATGTCCACTTTAACAGCTCCGAAGACGGATTTCATTTCAGAAGATTTTCTGCTTCAAAATGAATTCGCAAAAAACCTATACCATCAATACGCAGCACATCAGCCTATCATAGATTACCATTGCCACCTTTCTCCTAAAGACATCGCTGAAAACCGGCAATTTTCAAATGTCTCTGACGCTTGGCTAGGAGGTGATCACTATAAATGGAGAGCCATGCGGACTTTAGGAATTGATGAGAAATACATCACTGGAGACTCCCTCCCGGAGCAGAAGTTCCAAAAATGGGGAGAAACCGTGCCTTATACCCTTAGAAATCCACTCTATCACTGGACCCATCTCGAACTCAAGCGGTACTTCGGTATAGATGAACTGTTAAGCGGGGAAAACGCTCAGGAAGTCTACGAAAGCTGCACCTATCAACTCAGAAAACCAAATTTCACCGCGCAGGGGCTTTTGGGACAGATGAATGTCAAAGTGGTTTGCTCCACAGATGATCCTGCAGATGATCTGAAATACCATGCTGCCGCAAAAGGAAACCTAAACGGCTTAGCATTGTATCCGGCGTTTCGCCCGGATAAAGCTTTTGCAGTAGAAAACCCCACTGCATACAAAGCCTATCTGGAAACATTGGGAAAAGCTGCCAAGCTAGAAATTAATAGCTATGAAGATTTGCTGTCCGCCCTTCAAGCCAGAGTAGATTTCTTTGATGAAATGGGCTGCAAACTGTCCGACCATGGCATGGAGAGACTATACTTCTTCCAAACTGACCAGTTTAACGTGGAGACTCTTTTCCAGCGCGTGATCCGTGGCAATGAGCTCAATCAGACAGAAATAGAGTTTTTCAAATTCAAAACACTGATCCATCTCTGCAAGATGTATCATCAGAAAAACTGGACGCAGCAGTTTCATCTGGGTGCACTTCGCAACACCAATGAGCGAATGCTTTCCCAGCTTGGACCGGACACGGGTTTCGATTCGATCGGGGATTTTGAACAGGCAGTACCACTCGCAGGATTTTTAAACGAACTGGACAAAACCGATCAGCTCGCCAAAACCATTCTCTACAACCTCAATCCCAGAGACAATGAGGTTTTTGCCACCATGACAGGAAACTTCAATGATGGATCTACCAAAGGAAAAGTGCAATTTGGCTCTGGCTGGTGGTTTTTGGATCAAAAAGACGGCATGGAAAAACAGCTCAATGCGCTTTCTAATATGGGAATGCTCAGTTGCTTCGTAGGAATGCTCACAGATTCCAGAAGCTTTCTCTCTTTTCCCAGGCATGAATATTTCAGAAGAACACTTTGTAACCTGATCGGCAAAGATGTGGCAAGCGGAGAGCTTCCGGCCGATGAAAAATGGCTTGGCAAAATAGTCTCAGATATCTGCTACCACAATGCAAAGGAGTTTTTTCAGTTCAACTAATCAAATTCAAATGAAATCTCTTACTAAAGACTCATTAAACCTAAAATCCCGTCCCACAAAAGTATTGCAATTTGGAGAAGGCAACTTCCTTCGGGGCTTTGTAGACTGGATGATCGATCTGGCCAATGAAAAGGGTGTTTTTGATGGAAATGTTCAAATGGTCCAACCTCTAGGCAACGGGCTCATTGATCTGATCAAAAAACAGGACTCCCTCTATCACGTGCTTTTACAGGGGCTTCAGGAAGGGAAACAAGTAGAGGAAAGTAGGCTTATCACCTGCATAGAAGACATACTCAATCCCGCGGATTCCTATGAAGAGTATCTGAGGCTCGGTGAAAATCCAGATATGAGATTTGTGATTTCAAACACTACTGAGGCTGGAATCCAGTTTGACGCCAATGACACAGGCTACAGCAACCTCCCCCTTACTTTCCCAGGAAAGTTGTGCGCATTACTCTACAGACGATTTCAGTTTTTTGAGGGTGCTGCTGATAAAGGTTTGATTTTTATTCCCTGCGAACTAATCGACAAAAACGGGGAAAACCTCAAAGACTGCATAGATAAATACGCTACACTCTGGAAGCTTCCTATGGCATTTTCCGATTGGCTAGAGAGCCATTCCATATTCTGTAACACACTAGTGGACAGAATAGTACCTGGATTTCCAAAAGATAAAATCAACGAGATACAGAAGGAATTGGACTACGAAGACAATTTGGTAGTGATGGCAGAGCCTTTTCACCTTTGGGTAATCGAGGCACCGGATGAGGTGCAGCAGGAATTCCCCCTAGATCAAATTGGACTGGAGGTGAAATTTGTCAAAGACCAGACGCCATTCCGGACCAGAAAGGTGAGAATCCTCAACGGTGGACACACATCCATGGTACCATTTGCCTACCTAAAAGGCCTGAGAACGGTACGGGAATCAGTAGAAGATCCCTTAGTTGGGACTTTCTTGAGGGAGGCCATCTTCGATGAAATCATTCCTACCCTGGACATGCCTAAGGAAGAACTGGAGAAATTTGCAAATGACGTCTTAGAGCGATTCGCCAATCCATTTATAGTACATGAGTTAAAATCTATTGCCCTGAATAGTATCTCAAAATTCAAGGTGAGGGTTTTGCCTTCTTTGCTCGGATATTATGATGTCAATCAAGTTTGGCCTGAAAGGTTAACGACTTCCCTAGCTGCACTTCTGGTCTTTTATAGAGGGGAATACAAAGGAGAAACCCTTCCGCTCAACGATTCAGCAGAGGTACTGCAAGCTTGTAAAAAAGCCTGGGAAGAGCCGAATCCCGAAAAAACAGTACAGCAACTATTGAGCAATAAAGAATTCTGGGGACAGGATCTTTCTGTATTGCCGGGGCTTACTGAAAAAGTAACTCAGGAAGTCAATGCTCTTCTGACTTAGGTATCCATACCCTAGGATCCTGCCGGAGCAGCCTGACCAATACACCATAGAGTTCGGGAGCTTGCCGGAAAAACTCATGGGGTTTTTCGAAAAAGTGCTCTAAGGCCACAGCAAAAAATTCATGCAAATCCACCGAAGCTCTCTCACCTAACCATGGGAGAGCTTCACCATCTTTATGCTGCATTTCCATCTGCGCCAGATGTTGGAAGTTTGCCCAGACTTTAGGGTTGAAAAAATCACTTTCTTGATTATTCCTAATCAGGTTTTCCAAATGCAAGGCATGTGCTACTTCATGAATACCAAGGTTTCTTCCATCTTGCAAATCATCCATTCCTGCCTGAAATGCAGCCCAGGAAACCACTATAATGCCGTACCTGGGATTTACCTCTCCATTGTGATACATTTTACTGATACTGCTGTAGTAGCTGTCCGGATAGATTAGAATCTTGCTAAAATGAGGCAGCCGAAGGTCTTTCCATCCGAAAGTAACCATCACTATGGTGGCACCGATCAGGATTTTCATTTCAGAAGTGACAATTTTCAGTCCCCCTCTTCCCATAAAAGACTTGGTGGTAAGAATTACTTCCAACACCTTGGTCTGTGTCCCACAGACCACTCACCACTCACTGTCATTCGGTCTGTGAGACACAGACCACGGTAAAGATTTAAGGCTTTGTTTTTATAAAGAAGAAAGGAAAAGCATAACTTGTGCTTTCCCTTTCTATTAATTAGCAATCCTTAAAGGGGCATAGCCTGCGGTGTAGTCGTCGGCCCATGGACCACCAAAGTGCCGTCAGATTTGATTTCCATTTTATCGAGAAACACAACGCGCTCCTGTCTGGATTCCATGGTACGACCATGATAAACACAATACATGTCTCCATTATCCATGAAAACAATGTTATTGTGACCAGTACCAGTCACCTCCCCGCCTTTGTGCGTGTTGAGTTCCAAAACAGGATTGTTTTCCGCTTTGGTAAAAGGACCTAATGGACTCTTGGAAGTTGCATACCCAACAGCATAATTTTCTCCTGCGTAATAGTTGCTCGAATACATCATGTAGTAGATGTCCTCATGTTTGAAGATCACAGATCCTTCTGTCCATCTTCTATTGATTTCCTGCTTGGTGACCGATCTACTTTCCCACTCAGCTTGGGCATCATCCATTTTCACAGGAGGACGCAGGCAAAGCACTGGCTCGCCGATTACTCCCGAGAAATCAGGCTTCAGCTCAACTCCGTACACCCAGCTCTCTTCTATCTCCTCATACCAGCCTTTCTCTTTCGCCCAGTCTGCTACTTCGCTTTCAACAGGATGCTTATAGCATGCTCTTGAATAATAGAGGTAATATTTCCCATTTTCCCAATAGACATTCGCATCAATAATCGGATAGCCAGGATCAAAAACAGGCTTGTCGTACATCTCGGTAAAAGGTCCAGTCGGACTATCTGATTCAGCCACACCAATCATGAAATTCTCCTCTTCGTTGGTTGGATTGACTTTCCACTGGGCACTGAAAAACATGTAATATTTCCCCTCAATTTTGTAAACTTCCGGCGCCCAGAAGAATTTGCTTGCCCAGCTGTCTTCCGTGTTGCCCTGATAGACCTGTCCTTCAAATTTCCAATCAACCAGATTAGCTGAGGAATAAGCCGCGAAGCCATCCTTTGCTCCACCACCTGTTCCGTACATATAGTACTTCCCATCCCCATCATTCAATATAAAGGGATCGCCAAATGCCACAGCCAATGGATTTGCATACGTCTCCTCATCCAACTCAGGAGATGATTCCTCTAGCTTATTTTCCCTGCTACTACAGGACTCTAAACCTATTAAAACCAGTAATACGACTCCAATATACTTAAGTGAAATTCTCATGTCTTGACACATTATTACTTTTCTAAACTCCCAAAGTATATTCTTTTGTGAAAAAAGTTCTTGGGTTTTTTCAAAGAATGTCTCCAAGGCAACAGCAAATACTCATAATCTAAAAAAAACTGCTCTTGCTCTGAAAATCTCAGAATTGAAGGATTTACAACCCTCTTTGTAGTAAATCTATTTCTCGGGTTTTAGGGCATGGGTAACCTTTTGAACATTTTGATTTACAACATCTTTCTCAATTTTCATCTCTGGCAAATAGGTATCGCTTTTTCGCCACTTTACCATTAAAAATTGAACTGAAAATCAAAGAATCCTGATTCACATTCCTTAGAAAATATTTTCTTAGATAAACCCTGTCTATCTCCTTTACAAATATGGTGTCTCCAATTAATTTCCATATAGCCCTTCTATGAACTATACTCAAACCATCTATATCAGTATAATACAAAGTATCTCTTTTGAATTCATAAGTAGTACTGTCAAGGGCTAATTGAAATTTTTGATCAGCTAAAGACTGTGTTTCAAAATCAGCTAATAGGTATCCATCAGAATTTCGGATAGATTCTATTGCTTCAAGTTCTACTATTTTCCATTTCCCTAAAATCAAATCAGGGTCTGAATTAAATATAGAAACAAAAAAAACATACAGATAAATATACATAGCAATAAATGGGTTTGCTGTAACTACTAGTTTGTGTGGTGAATTTAGTGAATATCAGCAAACAACACAAATAACTATTGCCCAGCTACTTATGAAAAACTAATAATTATTTTTCCCAAATTATCTAGATAGGACAATGCCTTTGTCTTCAGACACACCAATGACTTCACCTATCTGACACTTGCTTGAACCCAAACCCTAGGATCCTGTCGCATTAATCTCACCAATGTCCCATACAGTTCAGGATTATACTCAAAAAACTCGTGGGGTTTTTCAAAGAAAGTCTCCAATCCTACCGCAAAAAACTCATCATGATCTATTCCACCATTTGACCTGAAAACGGTTTGGTCTCCAGCTTTAATCTTTTGGATTTCTTCACTGGCAAGCACTTGAAAAGATCGATAAACCTCGGGGTTGAAGAATTCACATTCGTCGTTGTAGTAAATCTGATTTTCCAGTTTGAGGGCATGGGCTACTTCATGTATACCTAGATTCACTTCATCCTTCTGGTTTTCCATTCCATTTAAAAAACAATTCCAAGACATCACTATTATCCCATACCTTGGATTCACTTCACCCCTGTGATACTGTCTGGATATCGTACTGTAATAAGTATCAGGGTAAATTAGAATCTTGCTAAAATGAGGCAGCCGAAGGTCTTTCCATCCGAAAGTAACCATCACTATGGTGGCTCCGATCAGGATTTTCATTTCAGAAGTGACAATTTTCAGTCCCCCTCTTCCCATAAAAGACTTGGTGGTAAGAATTACTTCTAGCTTGTCTCTGAATTCCTTTTTATGCTTTTCTGAAAGCCTGGCATAGTACGGAAATTCCTGCTCAAGAATCTGCATTTCCAGCTTTGTCAGGCGGGTTTTCCCAAACAATATTCGAAGTTCCTCGATCAAACTTGCCAGACTGTTCTTTCTATACAAAGGCATCATAGTTTTTGAATAAAAAAGGCAGCTACCAATCAGTAACTGCCGTTATTTTAATAGCCTAAATATAGCCAAATACCTGGAGTAGTTAGATGATTCTCACCCTACATCGGCCTTTTGGTTCTTGTCTTCAAGCCTATTTCTATCTCGCGTAATTCACCGCACGCATCTCACGAATAACGGTGATTTTGATTTGTCCCGGATACTGCATTTCCTTCTCGATTTTCTGAGAAATATCAAAGGAAAGGTTTCCTGCAGTGGAGTCATCCACATGATCCGCATCTACCAAGACGCGAAGTTCTCGCCCAGCCTGCATTGCAAAGCATTTGTTCACACCTTCAAAGCTCAATGCTAGCTCTTCCAGCTCCTTGAGACGCTTAATGTAGCTGTCCATCACTTCCCTTCTTGCGCCCGGTCTGGCACCAGAAATCGCATCAGAAGCCTGAACTATAGGCGAGATCATGGAGGTCATCTCGATTTCGTCATGGTGAGCTCCTATGGCATTGCAGATTTCAGGATGTTCCTTGTATCGCTTAGCCAGCTCCATACCCAGGATAGCGTGAGGAAGTTCCTGCTCCTCGGGCCACACCTTACCAATATCATGAAGCAAGCCGGCCCGCTTGGCCATCTTGGCATTTAAGCCCATTTCTGCAGCCATGGTAGCTGAGAGTTTTGCCACTTCTCTGGAGTGTTGCAAAAGGTTTTGACCATACGAAGACCTGAATCTCATACGCCCCACCATTCTGATCAATTCAGGGTGCAGACCATGAATTCCTAGATCTATACAGGTTCTTTCGCCTATCTCTACGATCTCCTCATCTATGTTTTTCTCGGTTTTGGCCACTACCTCTTCGATTCTGGCCGGGTGGATACGCCCATCCTGCACCAATCTGTGTAGAGATAGCCTAGCCACTTCCCTTCTTACCGGGTCAAATCCAGAAATGATGATTGCCTCAGGGGTATCATCTACCACGATTTCCACCCCAGTGGCCGCTTCCAGCGCTCGAATGTTTCTACCTTCTCTACCAATGATTTTCCCTTTGATATCGTCACTGTCGATGTTAAATACAGACACGCAGTTTTCTACCGCATGCTCGGTGGCTGTACGCTGTATGGTGTCCAGTACAATCTTCTTTGCCTGCTTAGTGGCCGAAAGTTTGGCTTCGTCCAGAATATCCTTGATCTGCGAAGATGCTTTGGATTGTGCTTCTTCGGTCAGCATGGTTACCAATTGCTCACGGGCTTCTTCACGGGTAAGGTTGGCTACTTTTTCCAGGTCAGCTATTCGCTGGTTGGTCACCCGGTCTAGCTCCTCCCTTTTCACTTTCATCGCATGCAGCTGCGCATCGAGGTTTTCTTTCTTACTGTCAAGTTCTGCTTCCTTTCGCTTCACTTGCTGCATTTCTTTAGCTAGCTGCTGCTCGCGCTGCTTGACTTTGTTTTCATTGGTGATGATAATATTCTTTTTATTACTCACCTCTTCGTCAAAATCCGCCTTGAGCTTAAGGTATTTCTCTTTGGCTTCTAGGATTTTATCCTTTTTGATTGATTCGGCATTGATTTCTGCTTCCCGAAGCATGGATTTCACCTTGTCGCGGGTTTCCTCCTCCAGTTTAGCGTTTTTATTTTTGATCAATGCGCCGGCAATAGCCGCTCCTGCACCAGTCCCTACCAGGGCTGCGAGGACAATATATAGTATGTCTCCCATAGGTTTTTTTGGATATAATTGAACCGGGGAAGCCTAAAAAAATCTTCTGAATGTGTGGGCAACAATAGGTTACAAACTCTTAGAAAGCATAGAATTGATATGAGAAATCGTGGATTTGATGTGCTCAGAATCCTCTGCGTTTACAGCATTGGTTTCCAGTGACTCCACCATGCAGTCAAAGGCTACCATCGCCAGCAAATCCTGATTATCATCCAGTCCAAACTCCTCTTTATACTTTCTCAATTTTTCATTAATCAACTTACCCGCATGCCGGATCTTGGCTTCGTCTTCGAGCTTCACTCGCATAGGGTATTCTCTCGCCCCAATTTTCAAACGTATAGCTAGTGTATCCATATCACTCGGATAAGTATGTGATCAAATGGTCGATCTCTTGTATATAATTATTGATTAAGTCACTCATTTCAGCAGACTCTTCCGGGCTTACCGGTCGGTTGTCCACAATGTTACTAATTTTAATTTTATTTTTAAAATGTTCGATTTCCTGCTCTTTTTTACCCAAAGTAAGATTTACTTCAGCTAATTTTTGCTTCAATTGCTGGTTCTCCTCATTCAATTCCAGCAATCTCTGACTAGCACTCTGGGCCAGTTTCTCTAATTTTTGCAGTTCCTCTTGAATCATTTCTATGTTCTTATCAAAGCACCTACCTCTTTCTCAAAGGCTTGAATCAATTTACTCATAGTTTTGTCAATTACCTTATCCGTCAAAGTTTTTTCCTGATCCTGCAGGTGAAAACTTAAGGCATAGGCTTTTTTGCCAGCTTCGATCTTATCCCCTTGGTAGACATCAAATACCCCTACCCGCTTCAGTAACTTCCCTCCAGCCTTATTGGCTACAGTTTTCACCTGATCATAGGCTATTTTTTTATCTATTACCAGCGAAAGATCCCTGCGTACCTCCGGAAATTTCGAAATTTCCTCATACTTTTTCAGACCGGAAGCTTTTTTGCAAAGCAAATCCCAGTTCAACTCGGCATAGAAAACTTCCTGCCGAACTTCAGCTTGCTTCAGGGCTTTCTCATCTACCAGACCTATAGTCCCCAATTCTTTTTGCCCCAGCATAATTTTCAAGCCATAAGCAAATGGCGCATGCTCTACCACTGAGATATCACCCGCCTGCACATTCAGTTTTTCCAGAATGCCCTCTACGGTAGCGTAAATATCCGCAAAGGCAAAGGATTTAGAGGGCTCCAACCAGCTTTCCGCAGACCTGTTTCCCGTTAGGAATAGTGCCAGCCTCTTCCCTTCAGCATATCCCTCCTCAGTCTTTTGATAAACGGTCCCAAACTCAAAGTATTTCAAATCTGTTTGCCGTCTATTGATATTTCTGGCCAAAACCTCCAGCCCCGTGTACAATAAGGTTTGACGCATCACATCCAAATCCTCACTCAGCTTATTGTAGATCACCACACTATCCTTAGGGTCCAAGAAACCTGATTTCTCAGCATAGGTGGATTTGGTCAGACTATTGGTGATCATCTCATAGTATCCCTGGCCCGTCAATAATTCTGTGAGTTTGTACTGAAGTTTATTGAGGTCTTTGACCGGATGCTCGGCGAGGTAACTAGTCTGTAGGTTTTCGGCAAGTTCTACATTGTGAAAGCCGTAGATCCGCAATATCTCCTCTATGATATCTGCCTCCCGGATCACGTCTACACGGTAAGGCTTAGCTATAGCTGTGAACCCTTCTTCGGTTTCATTTTCTACTTTAATATCCAAACTCTCCAGAATTGACTTCACCTGAGAAGGCTCAATTTTCTTACCGATCAGCCTGTTGACATGTCCGTATTTGACATCTATCACAAAGTCCTGAACCGGCTCAGGATAAATATCAATCAGTTCAGAGCTTACTTTTCCTCCTGCGATTTCCTGAAGAAGCTTAACCGCCATTTTCAGCGCGTAAACAGGCATATTGGGATCTGTACCTCTTTCGAAGCGGAAAGAAGCATCCGTCTTCAATCCATGAAACTGGCTGCCCTTTCTCACAATATCAGGAGAGAAATAAGCCGATTCCAGAAATATCGAAGTAGTGCTATCCGTCACGCCTGAGCCCTCGCCTCCAAAAACCCCAGCGATACACAAGCCTCCTTTTGGATCTTTGATCATCAATTCTTCCCCGGATAGCTTTCGCTCTTTTTCGTCCAAGGTGGTGAACTTGCTGTCCTTTGGCAGTTTGCCTACAATGATTTTTCCTTCGGAAATCTTATCTGCATCAAAAGCATGCAGCGGCTGTCCCAGGTCATGTAAAATGAAATTGGTAATATCTACCACATTATTGATGGGCTCCAGATCCAAAGCCTTCAAAAAGTTCTGTAGCCATGCGGGGGAAGGTGCTATTTTCAGGTCTGTAATCACCACTCCTGCATAGCGTGGGCAGTCTGCGCTATTTTCTACCTCCACCTGTATAGCTGGACCGGCAGCCTCCACCTTCAACTCAGGAGCGGTTTCAATCTCTATATCCTTGCCCAGTAGAGCCTTCAAATCACGGGCAACTCCCAGATGGGAAGCTGCGTCCGCACGGTTTGGTGTCAAACCTATTTCCAGCACCTCATCCTGTCCGATCTCAATGAATTCTGAAGCAGGAGTACCATTTGGCAGGTCCGTATCCAATACCATAATCCCAGCATGGCTGGATCCAAGTCCAAGTTCATCCTCCGCGCATATCATTCCTTCCGAAACCTCTCCTCTGATCTTGGCTTTTTTGATCTGAAAGGAATCACCCTCTGAAGGATATAGGGTAGCGCCCACCGTGGCGACCAACACCTTTTGACCTTTGGCTACATTTGGCGCTCCACATACAATAGGCGAAACTCCTGTACCAATATCAACAGTGGTAATGCTCAGCTTATCAGCATTGGGATGCTTTTCACAGGTCAAAACCTCACCGATCACAATTCCTTCCAAGCCTCCTTTTACGGAGACAAACTCCTCTATCCCCTCTACTTCCAAACCAGATTGGGTCAGCAATGCGCCGATTTCTTCTGCAGATTCAGTATGAGGAATGTATTTTTTTAATCTATTGATTGAGATTTTCATCAGTATTCTATAATAAAGCAGACCAAACTAGAGCTGCGTGATAAACAAAAGGGGTTCGAAAACCCCATTTTATCGAATAGTACGCACAAATTTAAGAGATTTGAGCTAGGCAAAAAGGCTATTTCCCGTAATTTTTCTCCCCCACCGGAATAGGGATATCCAGCAAATTCTCCTTGGGCGGAAGCGGACAGCCATAATCTGGATTGTAAGCACAATAGGGATTGTAAGCCAGATTAAAATCTATAGTTATACTGTTTTTGCCATCCTGCCGGGCATTGATATATCTCCCCCCGCCATAAGTCTCCACTGCGCTGGTCTCATCAGCAAAGGCCAGGAAAAAATTACGTTTATCAGGTTCGTCCAGCGCTTGAAGCAGCAGCAGCCGCTGCGTTTTCCCATTTAATTCGAATTCAGCCCAGCTATGCTCTAAGTACTTTTCCTTGGTTCCGTCAGTGAGCGGTACTTCCCTCATTTTCTTCTCCTCTATGGGAAGCAGCCTGGCCTTGACTTTATATTCAGGATCTATGGGATAAAAGTTCAGCTTAGTAAAAGACTGCTTCTGCTCCTCAGTCAGGGGTGATTCATAATTGAACCGTATAAATTTAAACTGCCTTTCCCGCTCAGCTTCAATCTTTTCTATATAGTCTTCGGGGCTCTCTCCTCCGGTCATGGTGTACACTACCGCAGCCAGGACTACCACGGAAATCATCAAGAGTATAATCGTATTGTTTTTCATAGACTCACAGTATGCCCTCATCGGCGAAGCTAAAGTAGCCAACATCTGTAAAAATCAAATGATCCAACACAGGTAAATCTAGCTCTCGTCCTACTTTCACCAGACGATCAGTGAGTTTTATGTCCTGGTCCGAAGGATGAAGACTTCCACTGGGATGGTTGTGAATCAAAATGACAGATTGCGCCAAGTACTCCAAGGCAATTTTAAAAACTATCTTCGCGTCTACTATGGTGCCCGCAGTACCTCCCTGAGACACCAGATGTTTTCTCATCACTTGATTCCTTCTCGTGAGTAATATCAGGTAGAAATGCTCAATTTGCTCATCCTGAAGTTCAGGCTTCATCAACTCATAGATATCCTGAGAACAAGTGATCACTGGCTTGCTAACCGGCTCTGAATCCTTCCTTCGTCTGGCAAGCTCCATGGCCGCTATTATGGAAATGGCTTTAGCCTCTCCTATGCCTTTAAATTTTTTCAGATCCTGTATAGATAGCCGGGCAAGCGCTCGCAGGTCATAATTAACTGCAGCAAGGATATGCTTCGATAGATCAACCGCGCTCACGGATGGAGTTCCTGAGCCTATTAATATTGCGATCAATTCGGCATCTGTGAGTGAGGACTTGCCTTTGAGCAGAAGTTTTTCCCTAGGCCGGTCTTCCTCTGCGAGCTGGGAAATCTTGATAGATGAGTAAGAATCCATAGTCTTTGACTAAAAAATGAATCCTTAATCTACTCACATTCAGGCATAAAAAAAACCCCGACAAGCGAGGTTTTAGAGAATTAAAATCGGTAAGGATTAACCTAAAGTTGCTACAAACTTGGCCAATCTTGATTTTTTGTTGTTTGCGTTGTTTTTGTGAATCACATTCTTCTTAGCCAACTTGTCCAACATAGAAGACACTTTCTTGTAAAGCTCAGATGCCTCTACCTTGTCTGTAGATGCTTTCAATCTTTTGATGAAAGTTCTTGTTGTTTTAGCCTGATATCTGTTTCTCAAACGCTTAGCTTCGTTAGCACGAATTCTCTTCAGAGCTGATTTGTGATTTGCCATATCTTATTTATAATTGAATTTCTATACTTATCCCTATTCCAAATCGGAGTGCAAAGTTATTGTAATTTATTAATACCGCCAAAGGATTTTTAAACATTCCTTTTGCCTAGCAGCTTTTTTAAATTCAATACTATGGAATTTCATGCCTTCAAGGGGCAAATATACCGATTTTCACTACTATCACGCATTGGATATTTTGATTATTTTTAGAAATGAAAACTTTTCTAATCTGTCTTTTTCCTATCATTTTTCTAGGAAACCAACCGACTCACTGGGGTTTTTACGCCCATTCCCTCATCAATCGCTTAGCTGTATTTTCTCTTCCTGTAGAAATGATCACATTTTACAAACCTCAGATCCAGTACATTACTGAGAATGCTGTCAATCCAGATCGTAGAAGATATGCTGTCGAAGGCGAGGCCGAAAAACATTACATAGATCTGGATTTTTATGGGGATTCGGCACTAAGCATCCTTCCCAAATATTGGAATGAAGCCGTAGAAAAATTTTCAGAAGACAGCTTAAGAAAAAATGGAATTGGACCTTGGTCCGCCTATTTTACTTTCCTCAATCTGACTAAAGCATTTGAGGACAAAAACTCCCCTGCCATCCTGCGGCTTTCCGCAGACTTGGGGCACTACATTGGCGATCTGAATGTCCCGCTTCACACCACGGTGAATTATAACGGGCAGCTGACAGATCAAGTCGGGATACACGGCTTCTGGGAAAGCAGGGTTCCTGAGCTTCAGGCAAAAGATTATCCACTTTGGGCAGGGCAGGCCGAATATGTGGACGATCCGCAGCAGGCACTTTGGGATGCTGTCGCAGCCGCTCATACTCAAGTGGATAGTGTACTGAGTATAGAAAAAGAGCTAACGGAGAACTTCTCTGCAGATCAAAAATACAGCTATGAAGAGCGGAATAATCTAACGGTCCGCGTTTACTCTAGAGCATTCACAGAAGCCTATGCACTTGCATTGGACAGCCAAGTAGAGCGGCAAATGAGGAAGTCCATCAAGATGATCGCTGATTTTTGGTTCACCGCCTGGGTGAATGCCGGACAGCCGGATTTGTCAACCTTTGATCAAGAACCGATGGAAGAAGAGCTTATTGTTCCAGATTCAAAGCTTAAAGTGAGAGATCATTGAAAATGTGAAGGTACCCTCCGAGGGTTTTAGAACCCTCAGAGAGTTCATTTCACTACTTCAAATAACTCTGAATCGCTTTTCCAAGTCTCCTAAACGTATCCTTAAAAACCTCCTCATTTTCCTCCAAAAGGGTCACTCGAAAACCTCTCAAATCTGAGCAAAAGGAAGAAATCGGCACTACGCAGATCTGCTCAGCTGCCAACAGGTTATACACAAATCGCTTGTCCATAGGCATATCCTTTTCCTTCAACCAAGAATCCAGCAAGGCTTTTAGATTCTCATCTTCAATCGGCAGAAACTGATCTTCCTTCAAAACCCCTTCATCAAAAACTATGGTGTTATAAAAAGCACCTTGGGTCGGGTTAAATTTGATTCCTGGAATATCTCCTAAGATCTCCCGCATCCAATCACTACGCTTTCCGATTTGGGCATTTGCTTCTTCCCGGTACTTTAAATAGGCAGGATGCTTCATGATTTTCGGGATGGCCAGCTGGGGCAAAATGGTAGAACAAACCTCGATCATCTTGGCATTTTCCAGCGTCTGACAAAGTTTTGAGAATTCTTTGGAAGACTCTCTATTATAGAATTCCATCCAGCCACACCTAGATCCAGGCCAAGGGAATTCCTTGGAGATTCCTTTGAGCGAAATCGCAGGTCTATCGCCAATCACCTCAGCTAAGGGAACAGCCGTAATTCCATTGTACGTTATATTCTGATAGATCTCATCGGTAATCAAGAGCAGGTTGAATTCTTCCGCAATTTTCACAAAAGCCTCCAAAACCTCCCGAGGATACACCATCCCGGTAGGATTATCCGGATTGATAATCAAGATTCCGACTATAGATGGATTATAGCGAACCTTCAAATACAAGTCCTCCATATCCGGAAGCCATTGATTGTCTGGATCTAGTTTGTAAGTAATCGGAGCAGCATTGGCATGGGCAGCCTCCGCAGAACTGTGCGTGCTATAAGCAGGAGAAGGCCCAATGATTCGCGCCGTAGGAATCAGAAACTGATACAGTTTTGCGATAGCATCACCCAAGCCATTGAAGAACAAAATATCCTCGGCCGTGATCTGCGTCCCTCCTCTTTCGTTGTTTAGGTCAGCGAGAAACTGACGGGTTTCCAGCATTCCTTTGGAGTCTGCATACCCATAAGTCTTATCGTCTTTCATCAGATCAGCGATGATCTCCTTCATCCACTCCGGTACATGATTGCTCTTCTGGATAGGATCCCCGATATTCTCCCAGGTCATGGCATAGCCTAAGGCCTCCACTTGCCGTGCTTTCTTCACGATTCCACGAATTTCATAGGATAATTCTTCCGCTCCGGGTCTGAGGAGTAACTGTCTCATAGGTTTGATAGGCTGACTACAAAATAATTTGAGCGTAAAGAAACAAAAAAGAGGAATGAAAGTAACTCCCAGCACCGAAATACTGAATTTTTCTATTGAGGTTCGGCTGTTCAGGATTTGAAATCCGAGTTTAGGAAAACCAGATCTAATAATGAAGGGCTCAAATGTTTTAAGCGTCGAGATTACAAATCTCGAAGAGCCGAATAAAGCCAAAAATACTGACCAATTCTCCTTGGATGAAAAGCAACCAAATAATATTTGCCTTTACTTTGTTACAAAATTTGATGAAAAATGCCCTGACTTTGTGACAAAGAAAACTAAAATTGCACCATTAGGGCAAAAATCCTAAATTCAGCTTTGCAAGCAAAATCAACCCCTAAAACCCAATGCTGAATGCACATTGGGTTTGTTCATAGTACCTGAAACTCTTATAATGAAACTCTTTCTAACCCTACTCTGCACCTTCACCCTTACTCTGAGCCCATTTTTCGCTCAAGCTGAAATCGACTCACTTCCTCATCCGGCAAAACCGACCCATTACAACTTAGTCTTGATTGTAGCAGATGATTTAGGCTATGGTGATTTGGGGTTCACGGGAAGCACTCAGATCAAAACACCACATCTAGACCAATTGGCGGCTAGCGGTGTCACTTTCAACCAGGGCTACGTTTCATCGGCTGTTTGCAGTCCATCTAGAGCCGGATTTATCACCGGAATCAATCAGGTAGAGTTTGGTCATGACAATAATCTAGCTGGGGTGGAACCTGGTTTTGATGTGGAATACAATGGGATGCCGCTTAGCCAAAAAACCATTGCAGATCACTTAAATAAATTGGGCTACGTCAATGGTCTGATCGGAAAATGGCATCTGGGAAAAGAACCACAATTCCACCCCTTGAAAAGAGGTTTCGACGAATTCTGGGGATACACAGGTGGTGGTCATGATTATTTTGAGTCCCTGCCAAACGGAAAAGGCTATAAGGAACCGTTGGAAAGCAATTTCAAAACGCCGGATCCTATCACTTATATCACCGACGATGTGGGAAACGAAAGTGTGGATTTCATCGAAAGACACAAAGACGAGCCTTTTTTCCTTTTTGCAGCATTCAACGCACCTCATACCCCAATGCAGGCATTAGAGGAAGATTTGGCATTATACCAACATATAGAAGATAAAAAGCGCCGCACCTATGCTGCGATGGTTCACCGGCTGGATCTGAACGTAGGGAAAATCATGCAAAGCCTGGAGGATCAAGGATTAGCAGAAAATACCTTGGTGGTATTCTTTAGCGATAACGGAGGTCCAACTGACAGCAATGCCTCTATCAATGCTCCTTACCGGGGACAAAAAGGGATCTTGCTGGAAGGAGGAATCCACGTTCCTTTTGTGATGAATTTACCGGGTTTACTTCCAAAAGGTCTAATCTACGAGGAGCAAATCACTTCGCTAGATGTCGTTCCTACATTTCTGGCTTTAGCAGGCGACACAGAAACAGACATGGGTATTTTCACAGGAGTTGATTTAATTCCTCACTTAACAGGGGAAAGCGCTCCCCTTGCCGACAGAGAGATGACCTGGAAATTCACCATCAGCAGAGCTATCCGAGAAGGGGATTGGAAACTGGTAAGTATTCCTGACAGAATGCCCATGCTCTACAACCTCGCTGAAGACCCTGCCGAGCAAAATGACTTGGCGCTGCAGCATATTGACAAGGCCACCTATTTATTGAAAAAGCTAGGGAAATGGGATGTGAACCTACCCCACCCGGTGTTTTTGGAAGGAGCCGTTTGGAAAAAGCGTCAGTTGGGATTGTATGATCATGAGTATCAATTGAAGCAGCCGGAAGTGAAGTAAGCTGGAAAGTAATACCTGATAGGTGAAACTCAATCTTGAGATTTCAGTTGCTTAGTATAAAAAATCATAGCCCAAACTACGTAAGTTAACAATACAGCCATCACCAATAAACTATAATATCCTTCATACTCAAACTCCAGTACATCAAGCCACATAAGCATTAGAATCATGAAAAGAATTGAGCCAGTCATCCTCAACGGCTTGGCTATTTTGACGGTTTGTTCAAATTGATTGGATCTTTTCATACTTCCTTTAATACTTTCTATTGGTATAGTACTGATATATTTTATTAATACAAAGTTAACACCTGCTCCCATAAAATAAATCAGCTACCATCGGCAAAAAATTGATATCTCAGCTGTTCAGGATTTGTAATCCTGAACCTCATGACCCAATCCCATAGGACTTCAAACCCGACATAGTAAGAGATCAGAGCTAATTATGAAGATTTCAACCCTTCGGGAACACCCTTCGAGATTACAAATCTCGAAGAGCCAAAAAACTTAACTTGAATACACCCAAAGAGGCATCTAATTCGTACAAGCTTCAATCCAGAATCTTTTGTATTAAAAGATACCGATCTAACTTTCCGGGATCGTCCACTAGATAAAACCTTCTCAAGTGATCCGTATTCTACTCTTCCTAGTTTTTGTATTCCTTATCGATTGGTATTCCTATCAGGCTTTCAAAACAGCTTTCCCTGAGCAAAACTGGATTAGGATCGTGTTTTGGGTCTTTTCGGTTTTCGTCTATCTCTTTGTAGCCTATGGTTTCCTGACTTTCACCCGGGGAAATCTCAGCCTGAGCTTTGGAAAAATGATTTCCATACTGGTGTTGTCTCTTATTCCAAAGCTCATCGTCTTGGGTTTTATGTTCGGAGAGGATATCCTGCGTGTATTTACCGGGATTTTTTATTCCGTCGCTGGCCACCGAGAAGGTGATTTCCTACCTGACCGGAGAAAATTTATCAGCCAAACAGCCTTAATTCTATCTTCCATCCCATTTTTGGGAATTCTACATGGAGTTTTAATCGGCAAATACCGTTATCGTGTCATCAATCACACACTGGAGTTTGATGACCTACCCGAGGAGTTTGATGGATTTACGATCACCCAAATCTCAGATATCCATTCCGGGAGTTTTGACAATAAGAAGAAGCTGGAATACGGCATTGAGCTAATCAATCAGCAAAAATCTGATGTTATTCTATTTACTGGCGACTTGGTCAATAACCAGGCGGAGGAGATGGAGCCTTGGATAGAGACCTTCAAAAAGCTAGAGGCTCCCATGGGAAAGTATTCTATTTTGGGCAATCATGATTATGGAGATTATGTATCATGGCCCAGCAAGGAGGCCAAAGAAGCAAATATGCAGCGGCTTTATGAAATTCAGCGGGAATTGGGATTCAAGCTTTTGCGAAATGAAAATATCAAAATCGAAAGACCTGGAGCAAGCATTGACCTGATCGGGGTGGAGAATTGGGGAAAGGGATTTGGACAATATGGAGACCTAAAGAAAGCTACAGCAAACCTGAGCGATAAAAGCTTTAAAATCCTGATGAGCCATGATCCCTCACACTTTGATGAAGAAGTAAAGAAGTTCTCTCAATTTATTCATCTAACCTTGAGTGGCCACACCCATGGAATGCAGTTTGGGATCGAGATCCCTGGTGTTATCAAGTGGAGTCCGGCATCTCTTCGCTACCCTAAATGGGCGGGATTGTATGAGGAATTGGGACGTTACCTCCACGTCAATCGGGGTTTTGGATTTTTGGCATTTCCGGGAAGAGTTGGAATCTGGCCGGAGATTACTGTGATTAGGTTGAAGAGTAAGAGGTAGTTTTATAAGTCAGAAAGCTGAAGTGACAAAGTCTGAGAAAACATTCATGAATCAGGACTTCACAAACTAAAATAAAAGTTCAACTTCTGTACTATGCAATCTGCGAAGGTCTGCATCCATTTCAGCGATCATCTGCGGGAACCATAGAGACTTTCACAGAAAAGAATTGGATAAGGTGAAAGCCTGTTTTTGACATTCCACGGTATTCATCTGGACTTGAAGAGCAGAAGAGCCGATGGATCTTTGCTCAGATTCTCAAACTCCCAGTACGATAGATGCTTCAATATCAAGCTTACGACTAATTTCTCTGGCAATTTTTAAAGTTGGCTCACTCTTCCCATTTAAATATTCGCTGATACGCGAAGTACTCACTCCCAAAAATTCTGATAAAGCTTTTTGAGTTAAACCACGTTCATTCATTCTCAATTTGATCGCTTCAGGTAGAGAAGGTGGCAAAACTGTAAAATGAGATTCTTCATAATCAGCAACCATATCCGAAAGTAGATTCAACTCCACAAATCCTTTCGCCTCTGGATTTTCAATATTATCAGCATCAGCAAGAAGTTCCTCGATCCTTCCCTGAATGGCTTTGTATTCTTTTTCTGATTTAATCATACCTCAAATGTTTTGGATGTCCTTGATTTTATCGTATTCGGCATGAGTTCCGATGAACCGGATATAAACTTTCTTTGCATTGAAGGAAATGATTGCAATCAGCCTATAGGAGTTTCCTTTAATATTGAAGACAAATCGATGGTTCCCAACGTAATCTACCGAGTTGAAATCCTTTTTGATGTCATTTAGAGATTCCCATTCTTTTTTGCTAGTCACGGTGTACCAAAAGCGAAGCGGAGTATCTGCATCGGCATGTTTCTCTGAAAACTCCTGAATCCGCTTAAAAGTAACAATCCTCATTTCCTTGAGAAATTCTATTTTATAGAACAAAGTTACGGATATTGTAATTCATTAGCTAATACAAAACTGGTCTTCAAGAGATTTTTAAATGTGGTACAATTTGTCAATTAGGTACTCACTTAAATTTTAAGCTTAAACCAAGTCCCACACTACCGCAGCTTTAAAATACTCATGAGTCATGATCCTTCCCATTTTGACGAACAGGCGAAAAACTTCTCCCAGTTCATCCATCTTATGCTAAGTGGGTTTACCCATGGAATGCAGTTTGGGATCGAGATTCCAGGGGTTATCAAATGGAGTCCGGCCTCCCTTCTCTACCCGAAATGGGCTGGACTGTATGAGGAACTTGGCCGCTACCTGCATATCAACCGTGGGGTTGGATTCTTGGTCTTTCCAGAGAAGGTGGGGATCTGGCCACCTTAAGAACGTGTTGTGAATTGCTTTCAAATCAGTACTTTACTAGTAGAATCACAGCAGCCCTGCGATTCGATAAGAACTACAAGTCGTTGTGAATTGCTTTCAAATCAGTACTTTACTAGTAGAATCACAGCTTTGTCCGCA
The DNA here is from genome assembly GCF_027594545.1 of Algoriphagus sp. TR-M9. Classification (NCBI taxonomy): domain Bacteria; kingdom Pseudomonadati; phylum Bacteroidota; class Cytophagia; order Cytophagales; family Cyclobacteriaceae; genus Algoriphagus; species Algoriphagus halophytocola. The sequence goes on from NZ_CP115160.1 coordinate 3,431,018, forward strand.
ATCTTTTGCGGGTCTTCAGGGTTGTGAATTGCTTTCAAATCAGTACTTTACTAGTAGAATCACAGCAATCGTCGAAAGACATAGCAGCAAAGGAGGGTTGTGAATTGCTTTCAAATCAGTACTTTACTAGTAGAATCACAGCCTGCCTCTTTTAATTTAGCCACAAGAATATGTTGTGAATTGCTTTCAAATCAGTACTTTACTAGTAGAATCACAGCGAAGTATTTTCGATAAGTACAACAAGTACAGTTGTGAATTGCTTTCAAATCAGTACTTTACTAGTAGAATCACAGCTTTGTCCGCAATCTTTTGCGGGTCTTCAGGGTTGTGAATTGCTTTCAAATCAGTACTTTACTAGTAGAATCACAGCGTTGAACCTTCAAATGCCCAAGTACCCACAGTTGTGAATTGCTTTCAAATCAGTACTTTACTAGTAGAATCACAGCAATCGTCGAAAGACATAGCAGCAAAGGAGGGTTGTGAATTGCTTTCAAATCAGTACTTTACTAGTAGAATCACAGCATTAAAGAAGCTGGGGAAGATATCAAACCTGTTGTGAATTGCTTTCAAATCAGTACTTTACTAGTAGAATCACAGCACGGATGGCCCTTGCAGTACGCTGACCACCGTTGTGAATTGCTTTCAAATCAGTACTTTACTAGTAGAATCACAGCTACTACTGAGATGCAATCAGGTGCAATATCGTTGTGAATTGCTTTCAAATCAGTACTTTACTAGTAGAATCACAGCAGAAATCATCACAGAATACCAGGCTAAAATGTTGTGAATTGCTTTCAAATCAGTACTTTACTAGTAGAATCACAGCTCACAGAGAAGAACTTCTACGACTTCTCAGGTTGTGAATTGCTTTCAAATCAGTACTTTACTAGTAGAATCACAGCGATTGTTTGTTTACCCTATTCCCTACCTCGGTTGTGAATTGCTTTCAAATCAGTACTTTACTAGTAGAATCACAGCCGGCAAAGTGAAAAAGTACCGCCCCGAACTGTTGTGAATTGCTTTCAAATCAGTACTTTACTAGTAGAATCACAGCAGAGTGGATAATGACCGGGTATCAATACTGTTGTGAATTGCTTTCAAATCAGTACTTTACTAGTAGAATCACAGCGGAAGTAAATTGGAAAGAGTCTCCTATGGCGTTGTGAATTGCTTTCAAATCAGTACTTTACTAGTAGAATCACAGCTGAGGCAGCTCTTGCAGTACTATCCGAGGAGTTGTGAATTGCTTTCAAATCAGTACTTTACTAGTAGAATCACAGCATCTTTACCTTTTTTAACCGGCTCAATATGTTGTGAATTGCTTTCAAATCAGTACTTTACTAGTAGAATCACAGCCCATACTCCTTAGACTTCAGAAGCTTGTTAGTTGTGAATTGCTTTCAAATCAGTACTTTACTAGTAGAATCACAGCAGAAAACCATCACCATAGATGCGGCTAAGGGTTGTGAATTGCTTTCAAATCAGTACTTTACTAGTAGAATCACAGCCGATTGGATCAACTTCGCCAAGAATATCTGTTGTGAATTGCTTTCAAATCAGTACTTTACTAGTAGAATCACAGCTAACTGGAAAGAATACTCATCCCCAGCTGGGTTGTGAATTGCTTTCAAATCAGTACTTTACTAGTAGAATCACAGCGGATTGCAAAAAGATCAATAGTACTTCAGTGTTGTGAATTGCTTTCAAATCAGTACTTTACTAGTAGAATCACAGCCCTGCCTAACGGAATCAAAGAACGAATCGAGTTGTGAATTGCTTTCAAATCAGTACTTTACTAGTAGAATCACAGCTAGAGATGGGAAAGGGTGATTCTTGGATATGTTGTGAATTGCTTTCAAATCAGTACTTTACTAGTAGAATCACAGCTTATACCTATTTGATTTCAGGTAATCCAAGTTGTGAATTGCTTTCAAATCAGTACTTTACTAGTAGAATCACAGCCTTTTCTCATATTGCGCATCTGTCTCACCCGTTGTGAATTGCTTTCAAATCAGTACTTTACTAGTAGAATCACAGCAGTAATCTATATACACCGGAATAGAAAAGTGTTGTGAATTGCTTTCAAATCAGTACTTTACTAGTAGAATCACAGCTTTAGGCTTCGTCCCTGACTCAGTACGCGGGTTGTGAATTGCTTTCAAATCAGTACTTTACTAGTAGAATCACAGCCAGTAGTCATAATAGCCGCCGCTCTTACGTGTTGTGAATTGCTTTCAAATCAGTACTTTACTAGTAGAATCACAGCAACTTGCTGAAATATAGATAGTTAGTATATGTTGTGAATTGCTTTCAAATCAGTACTTTACTAGTAGAATCACAGCGACAGGAAGAAGCAATAGTAGCGGCAAGGGGTTGTGAATTGCTTTCAAATCAGTACTTTACTAGTAGAATCACAGCCAGGTTCGCGCGTGGATGGCTAACTACTTCGTTGTGAATTGCTTTCAAATCAGTACTTTACTAGTAGAATCACAGCGATAATATTCAGATTAGATGCTTGGTGTTGTTGTGAATTGCTTTCAAATCAGTACTTTACTAGTAGAATCACAGCATCCACAGGCATTTGAAAAGTATTTACAGGGTTGTGAATTGCTTTCAAATCAGTACTTTACTAGTAGAATCACAGCACGAGAAAGAATATGGAAAGAGCTAAAGCTGTTGTGAATTGCTTTCAAATCAGTACTTTACTAGTAGAATCACAGCTAGATACTTGGTACAGGACGCTACTAAAAAGTTGTGAATTGCTTTCAAATCAGTACTTTACTAGTAGAATCACAGCGTAAGTCTTTTCGTTGATCGTCTTGTAGTGTTGTGAATTGCTTTCAAATCAGTACTTTACTAGTAGAATCACAGCTCTGGGGCGGATTCTTCACACCCTTGATCGGTTGTGAATTGCTTTCAAATCAGTACTTTACTAGTAGAATCACAGCTGAATCAACTTATCTTGGTTTTCGATTTCCGTTGTGAATTGCTTTCAAATCAGTACTTTACTAGTAGAATCACAGCGGCGCGGACAAGGTTTTGCATTTGCTTTTCGTTGTGAATTGCTTTCAAATCAGTACTTTACTAGTAGAATCACAGCTTGAGGTAAAAATCAATCCTGAAAGATCTAGTTGTGAATTGCTTTCAAATCAGTACTTTACTAGTAGAATCACAGCATACCCCACGATAAGTGGCTGGTATGCTGTTTTTTACATCCAAATTTTGAATATAAAAAAATGGACCAGGTTTTGAATTAGAGTCAGTTGCCCTTCGGTTTTAATGATTCAAAAAAGCTCCAATTGCTGGCTTGGCTTTTCCTGCTCCACCACTTTTTTTCCGTAAAAAATCTCCATCATCCCAAATTGCTTATCTGTAATTGACATAATTCCTACTTTGCCCTTAGGTGGCAAGTTTATTTTGGTACGCTTGATGTGGACGTCGGCATTTTCCCTGCTGGCGCAAAACCTGGTATAAATGGAAAACTGGAACATGGAAAAACCATCATCCAATAGTTTCTTACGAAAAGAGCTGGCGATTTTCCGGTCCTTTTTCGTCTCGGTGGGCAGGTCAAAAAATACTAACACCCACAAAGTCCTGTATTGGTTAAGTCTGGAGAAAAATTTTTCATCCATAGTCGGGGTAAACAATTTTTCTTCTGATCCCTGCAAAACACTCAAATAAGGAGGAACTTGTTCTGCTGGCGGCCACCATCAATGGGCTTTTCTGCCCATCAATTATTACGTCCAGTGCTGGAATAGCCAATAGTTCCTTCTTTAAGTCAGTGGTAATTTCCTCAATTTGATCGTTATTTTCCACGATAAAAGCCACTACCAAATCCACATAAGGACGGTAAGGCTCCATAATGTCATCTGCCAGACAATAAGCATTATATTTATTCCGGTGCCAGATCCCCACACCCGGTAGCATTCCGGATGAAACCAATGCCCTAGCGATCACTGCACGGAGTATTGCATAGCCATAGTTAAGCAGGTTATTGGGAGGAATCCCGTTTTGTCCCCTATTGAAATCCGGAAAATCAAACAGTGACTGCCAATAAATCGCTGCTGCCTGGGCTTCATTATTTCCTGAATCCCCGGAACTGACATTTTTATAGAGATACTCCATTCGCTTGGATTCCTTCCCCTTTTCCTTCAGCAAGCAATACTGGTTTTTGATCTTTGCCGACACAGTTTGCTGCCAAAGATTCTTTTTGAGCGGTTGGGAAGCTTCCAACTGGTAGCGTACCCGCTCGGTCTGTTCGGTATGGCCCTGCATGGGTAAGAGAAGACCATCGGGCAAATGCTGTGCATTGCAAGATACCACCGCCACTTTTCTGTCAGTGAGCTTGCATAAAAGACCATTGGTAATGGTGATCTGCTGGTTTTCTAAAACAAGCATTCCTATATCCTCAATGGGGACTGTCCGGTCTGGCTTATCGTCAGGAAAACTCACTAAGAGCTGTTCATTTTTGGTGCTCAGGTAGGCTGGGTTACCGAAGAAAAGGGTACGTTTGATCATTTCTTTTTTCGGATATCAGAGATTTTTTTCAAATACTCTACATCGGCTTGATCCTTCAAGCGATTCGCAAATAATTTGCTGACAATTAAGTCATTGAGTCGTAAAAAGGGAATTTTATAGGCATCCAATTCCAAAAACACGCGATTCTCAAAAGCAGAGTCAAAGTCAAGCCCTTGTACTTTGCTTAGAAAATCAATTCGTTCCGGTTCCATGCCGATATGAAATACCACTACTTCCCTAAAATCCAATTTTTCCAAAGCCTGAATACTTTCCTCATCAAATTCCATTTTTCTGAAAGTATCCAGAAGTTTGCCCTTGTTATGTTCATTAGGCCGAATCCAGATATCCAAATCTCCTGTAGTACGGACATATCCATGGAATATAACCGCGTAACCTCCAATCAACAAAAATTCAACTTGGTTATCAATCAGGGCAAAAACCATTTCCTGATGGGCTGGATGGGTGAAGTTCATCGATCTAGAATAATTTTCTTACCCTTCCAGTTGGGATCCACAAATTCGTAAAAGCGATTCATCAATTCTGCAAAATCCCTGAACCGCTGATTGGGATTCTGCATCGCCCAATAGCTCAATTGGGAGTTGCCAGAATCCTCCAAGGATTTTGAGATTTGGATCTTTTTTTCTGTTTTATATGCTGCCATAGGTTCATTTAATACTGGATTTCCATTTCCTGGGTTTCCATCGGGATCAGTTGGCTTATTGGGAAAAATGATATTTCCCAGTCGATCAACAAGCAATTTGATGCAAATCGCCTTTTCACCGATAAACTCAATTTTATTTAGTTGAGTATATTCGACCTTATTCGCGATTGATTTAGCAGTGGACATTGGAACCGCATAAAGCCTAGCTCCAGTAAAACTCACGATTTTATAAATCCTTGCTATTTGATCTTTATCCGAAGAATTAATAGTTCTAACTCCTCCATTTTCAAGTTCCTCATCAGAAGGAACATAAACCAAATCATTTGGTGAAAGGGTAAATAGCAAAGCCCCTAATTCCGGTTTAGGTTGGATTGGAGTCCGTTGTGCTTTAGGCATATGAGCAACTTGCTTTTGATGAGCAATTACTTCATTAAGAGGCACAGTTTCGAAATTCCTTTTCTGTTTACCTTTATCCCAATAGACTGCAAAAAACAAATTCGTCCCTTTTGCAGCCTCGACGTATTTAGATGTCTTGTTCCCCCTTTCTCCGACTAGAAACTTGGAGCCAACCTCAAACATTTTCACCTTGAAGATTGGCTGGTGGCACTTACCGTTATTCAACTCTCGGATATTCTTGTTCAAATCTTCTATGCCTTCAGAACTGAATGCACGCTCATAATCTGGTTTATCCTCCCCAGTCCGATATTTTGCCAGATGATTTGGCAGAATAACTTCTCTTATTCTTTCATCAGTGACCTTTGCCAAATGTTTATCTGTTTTGATTTCAGACAATGAAGTCCTTACAGCAGTAGCAATCTTGCCTTTAGGCGTATCTATTCTATAAATACCCGAAACAGTCTCTTTGTGTAGTGGCTTTCTTATTGCCCAATTATCACCTTTAGTTTGCTTTCTCAATTTTTTCTTCGGCTTGCCATTTGAATCCAAATTCAACTCCCCTTCCTCATTTCGGTAGGACCAGAATTTATTATTTGCCTTATTGATCACACGAAGGTTTTGCTTAAAACTAATGATGGTTTTCTCCAAGGCATCTTTGGTTTCTATCGTAAAATCTGGCCAAGGCATCAAGAATGTCTTGGTATAGTGCCCGTATTCATTTTTTATTAAAAGTTTATCTTTCAAGCCGAAATTCTCTTTTTCAGCATTCAAGGCACTTAGATAGTGGGTATGATTTCTTGTTGTACATGCAACTACCAATGCATCCAAAGCATGATGTCTATGATCAATACGTTTCACATTAAACCCTTTATTAAACTCCTCCGGAACCTGAATCCTGAAAGCATTGATCCTGGAGTCCCAGTTGCCAAAGTCTTCGCTTTGGGTCAATTCATTTAGCCTTTTAAATCGCGGTGCCACTATTTCATTCCATTTGTCATGCAAGCCCCAATCTTGCTTTAACTTAGAAGTGATAGTTCCTATTACAGGCACTAAGTTTTTCGAAGTGGCTTCACGTTCTCCATCCTCTCTCACAAGGTTACTTAATAAGCCCTTGACCAGACTGCTGATATATCTACTGTCATTCATCTGGCGATTGATAAAGCCTTCTGGAATTTCAAGACTCAATAGATTTTTCAGCTTAGCTCTGTTGGTTCTGAAATACCTATTGACATGATTTTCATATTGGTCTAAACTTAACAATTGGTGGCCACCGACTATACTGCCACCTTTGTTATTGAAATACTCAAAAGCTGTTTGATTGTCCTTGTCTGAATTTACAGCACTTTCACAAATGATTTTGTTGGTCAAGGAATTGTCAAAATAGCGCGACCTGGGAATTATATGCTCTACCTCATATTCGTGTGTAAACAACTTGGTAAGTGGGATAGTCTTTCCAGTATAGGGAGAGATATAACCTTGATCTAGCCAAAGTCTGTACCTTTGTATTTCCCTTTGGCTAGGAGTGATGTTTCTCCGAATTTTTGAGATTTCGTCTTCGCTTACTTTATCGTACTTTACATCCGGACTTGAGTAAACACCCTCTTCATATAACTTCAATAGTTCTTGATGACTAGGAGAAAAAAACCTTATGTCTCCCCTTACTTCCGGATCATCCATCATTTCTTTCAATAGTTCTTTGATCCGATGGTTGGTGTTTTCATTCTCTGCATTCCTTTTGGCGATTTCTTCTCGCTTTTTAGCTGGGTTCTTCATTTCCCTACCCAATTCCACATGAATTTCATCGAAGAAATGACCCGCTCCATTGCCATAATATTTCCATATATCCCGAACTACCCGTAGCGTTTCGGTCACTATTTGTTCCACGATAGGGTTCCTCAATGAATGCTGTTTGAACTCTTTAAGGTATCTATCTATATCATCAGGACTTTTCCATTGTTGTACTTCACCTATTTCTGAATGTCTTTCATAAACCAAGTAAGCAGCTTGAAAAGTGTTCAGCCCTTTAAGAGGATTTTTGCCTTTGAGTGGAACAAAACTTTTGACCAATTGCTTTGTGATATCATCATCACTCACCTTAGCCAAAGCTTCTTTATTATCTCTATCGGATGATTCTTTGTTTATCGGCAATGCGTTCACTCTTTCCATGATAGAATCGGCTCGTTCTCTGACAGCTTGAGGAATTATGTCTTGGCTCCAATACCTCCCCATTCGCATCAGAGGCACGAGTTTTAGCAATGCCTTTTTGGAATAACTTCCATATTCGCTATCGAATGGAGGAAACTTAATGAAGTTTTCCAGAAACGATTCTTGATCAATCTCATGCTTGCAGGCAAATTTTGTCAAGGCCTTTTTATATTCTTCTATATCGGAAACCGAATAGATAATATGCCATAGCTGCTCTTCTCGACTCAGTAAGGCATTGCCATTTGATGTCTTTTCTGCAAGAAATCTGGCAGGCTCCTCCAATCCTACTACTTTTTCTAGACGGTTGACAAACTGAACTCTCGTCTCAGCCATTGGATACTTTTTGGACTCCTTCTTCTGATCGTCATAGACGTAATTCCATCTATACTTATCTTTCTGGCTTTTTTCGATCAATTTCTTTTTGACGAAAAAGTCGATTAACTGTTTAGATTCAATCGTTTGCTTTGTATTCAAAAACTCGAAAAGATCCACGAAAGCATCCTCATTAGGCAATAGATGTGTGGTTACATCTTCCAGTTTTCCGTTTTCAATTTTTTCAGAATTGAAAATCCTCAAATTCTGGATCCATTGCCACAACCTGAATTCTTGATAAAGAGGATGAGACTTTGAAATAACGGGAATAGGCTCAATCTTTCTCTCTATCCTACCTGTCTCGGAGTTTTTCTTTTGAAAAGCTCTCGACTCAAACTGACAACCCGAAATATTAGATTTTTGGCTTTTGAGAGGTCTTTGATAAAAAATAATATCCTCTAAAAACAAATGCTCAAAACCTTCCCCTCTCAACCTATTTTGATGACCTTCATTTCTAGGATATAGCTCTTCGATACATTCCTGATACAGTTTAACCGAAAATAGCGCAGGTTGCAATTCAATCTGCTTGGATAATATCTTTCCGAGCTCAGACTTATAAAATTTTCTCTCGACTGTTTTGACCAGTTTTCCCCTTATCTTTTGCTTAGGATCCCGCAAAAGTGTATCATAAATATATTCACCAACTGTCTTTCCAGACTGTTCAATATCCTGCTCTGTCTTAGCTTTGATGGCTATCCAGTCCTTTTCTGAATCTACCGATTTATAGGAATACTTAGTTTCGCCACTTTTCAATGTCGAAATAGTCACAATAAACTCTTTGGACCTCCCTACCCAATCTTCTATCTTGGTGATCTGTCGATCATATGGCCACCCATTTTCAAAAACAACATCGTAAAGAATCTTTCCTTTGACTTTTTCACCCGAATCCAAAACCGATTTGACTTTCAGAACGACAAACCTCCTGTCTCTCTTCTCTTCTACTTCTTCCCCCCTCAATTGATAATAACCCCTCTTCTGATTAAAATTAAGAATCAGCCATGCGAACTCCTCTTTGCTGATTTTCTCTCGAAGAGCTTTCTTTCTTAAATAATATATAGTCCAATCATAGGGAATTTTGGTTTCCTCTCCGTTGGACTTTGTATAGAATAACTCTGGTCGCGCATTTTGAAACTCCTCGACCATTTCATGAAAGGAATTCATAAAAAGAAAATCATTTTTCCCTAATTCATTCCTCCTGTAATTCAGTTTAACCTCAGTCTCGTTCTTAAACTGACCCAACTTCTTTTGAAAATCGATGCCATCAGCATAGTGTTCTGGTAAAAATCCCAAAACATTCAATACTCGGTGTAGCCTATCTCTCCTTAAATTGTCTCGCTCATATAACCTTCGAATCCCCCTATATCCTGTTCTTTCAGCAGTTTGCGAAAAAGATTGGCCGGCATCAAATTTACCCAACACATCCTGCCCCATGGGTATTATCCTTACACCCATCCCATCTATCTTACCTTCCTTCTTTTCAAAATCCTGCGAAATCAAGCTCCATCCAATCGAATTAGTCCCCAAATCCAGTCCTAAAATCTTTTTCATATTATTTTGAAAGTCTATTGTTTCTACTTACTTTGAGTAACTGATTTAAAAGCAATTCACAATAAGGATTATTCCGTTGTGAAAACATGTAGTGCCTCGGCTATCTCCGGGGCTTTTCTTTTTAATCCCATTATTTTCTCTCCAAATCAAGAATTTCTGACAGCTTTTCGCCTTGGATTTCAAACATAAATTATCCGGACAAGTCACTGAAGCAGCTCCTACCACTAAAGTTTCTAGTAACCTGAAGAAAGTTGATTATTTCCAAAACCTTAGTGGCTGAATGCAAGAAAAGGAATAAAAAGACATGAAAACATACCCTGTACAGGGTATTTTGTTGGAAAATAATAGGTATTTCAAAGAAATTACGATGCTTTTCAGACTATTGGCAGAATTTTCTGAACCCCATTTTGTCAAGTTGAAATCAAAAAGTTCCTTATCGCCATTACTGATTTTAGGCAAAATTTCATTTCGACTGGCTGGCTGAGATTTGAAATACCAGCCCCGGATGAATGATAAATCCAGGTGTCTATTTGAACATTGCTATGAATTGATTTTCGAATGTATAAAACACCCTACATCGGGCACTTTTTTTTCTAAAAGTCTTTGCTCACTGACATCTCAATAAGACCAATTACTTACTTCTCCAACATCCTCTTCATAATCTCAACCTTCTCCCGCTCCGATTCCAACAGCCGCTCGTAGAGCTTTTTGTTTTCTTCAAGTGCTTCTACCCATTTGTCGATTGGATTAAAATTTAAAGAACATTGATTATTTATAGATCCTGCATTATCATGAAGAGTACTCGAAATAATGTTTATGGCATGCTCTTCTGAAAAACTCTTAATCGCCTCCGCAGGTACTTTTAAGATCTCGGCCACCTGCCTCAGCAGGTCCTCCTCCACTTCTTCCTTTTGCTCCAGTAAACTGACCTTCTTCTGAGACCAGTCCTCCCCCAGTTCAAAAGCCAAGGCCTCTTGCTTGATGCCCATCATTTCCCTGAATCTCTTGATATTTCTGCCGTGGTGGATCTTCTCGTTCATAGTCTGCTAAGTGTATTGGAAAATAGAAAATTCTATTCTAAGTCCTCTAACTAAATTATTCCATTTCTGGGAATGGAACAAGGATATCGCCGGAATGATTAAAAAATCCTGACAAAATATGTCGTATGGGTACCAATTCTAAATGATATCGGCCTTGCCTACGCCATTTTTGAAATCCTATCAAAACCCATATTCCAGCTATTGAAATGACCGGCTAGCGCATCGCTCATGCCTACGGCATTATTCCCACCATATCATTTATCAGTCCCAAAGGGACGGAAGATATAATTTGTCGAATTCTATCGGTTACCTGCGTCCTTTTTGCCTGGGCATGAATATTTTATCCCAACCCCCTTTCTAAACTATCCCTTTTCGGAATACCCTATCCCAAGGCTATTCATCAATTTGAAACCATCACAAAATAAAAAACCAAATGGAACTCAACTTGCACCTTCATCTCTCCGACATCTACTACTCCCCTATTTCATTGGGAGAATCTATTTCCTCTATTCTTCAATCAAACCCATCCCTAACCTTGGAATATTTGCTACAGGCACTCGAAATCAACCGGGCACTGATTGCAGCGATGAATAAAGACTGGGCCTCAGAATCTGAAATGTACAGCACTGTTCAGGCTTTGGTCAACAAACAGAAAGAACTGGAATATCAAGTCAGTCAATTACTCAATCCCTAAACTATGGAAAACACTTTTAGCACCTGCCGGAAAGCCTTCTGCTGCAGCAATCAGCACCAGGCATTTGTCACCTTAAAAGAACTCTTTCAGAATATTGGAGACATTACACACTGGATCAGAAAAATAGAGGAGATACAATGGGCCGTATTCAACCATGAAATTGACTTTGAAAAGTCACCCCCTGACTCCATGATCTATTCTGGCCAACTCATCCTAAAAATCATTTATTCTGGAATTCATTTACAGGAATTCCCAGAGATAAAAAAGCATGACCTATCCTGAGAGCACATAGCTGATGGCTGGACAGAAAGTTTGTTTAGAAAGCAATCTGGAATATTAACGATACCTCAATTACTGAAGCATTTGCCCAGGACGCTTTCTGTAGAAGAGGTTTTAAACCCATCTGATTTTCTTCGAAAGTTTTACCTCAAACACTCACTTAAAAAATGGATCAGACGCTGGAATCAGTTCCGGGAGATGGCCTTTTATAGCTATTCCATCTTTGATGGAGACGAAGGTGAATACCTAGAAGACTTCAACTACTTTCTCAAACTGACAGAGGCTTGTTATTTGATCCATTCAAGGTATTCTCCCATTTAAAACCACTGACATATGTTCCAACTTAATTTCAAACACAGCCCCGAAGAAATTTTTGATTCCTATTATGAGGAAGATATCAATGCCTACCTCTGGGAAATGCATCAAAGCTGGTTGCTGGAGATAGCAAAGAAGGATCTTACAGATCTGGAAATCAGCAGTAGGCTTTTCTTTTTTGAATTGCTCATCACACAAGTAAACAAGCAAATGGAGCTGTTTCACGCCAGATTCAATCGCTCCATGAATGAAAAAAACCAAGAGCTCTGCAAGGCATTGGAATTACTCATCCAACCCAAAGCCATTTATTGGAAAAAAGGGAATGATTTTGCGGACTTCTATTTACTCCTGCCTAATCTATCACCGGATCAGCACGACGAGGTAGAAAAGACCATGGGCTTTCTTTGTAGTTCCTCCTCTGAATTTCACATCCATAGCATTGCCTACAGCTATCTGTCCAAACAACTCGAAGAAGGGACTCCATACTTTTGGAAAGAGTTTTCCCAAACCCAGCCAGTCTATCAATCGGCGGATTTTAAAGGCCTTCCCGAACTTTCAAAAAGGACCTGGACAGAGATCCAAAAAAAAGCTCTGATACGCTATGATTCAGGGATGAAGAAAGCAGAGGAATTGATGAAGCAAGCTCAGTCCTGTAAGACAGAAATGAAAGTATTTTTATTGCACCAGGCAGCCGAGCTCTCCCTACGAACTATCCTACAGGCTTGGGAAATGCAGGAAAAGAAAACACATGAAATCCGGGTCTTACTCCGCTATGCCGGTAAATATATCCCAGAGCTTACAGAATTGTTTCAGTCTGAGGAAGAGTTAACCTTCTTAAGTCTTCTTGATAAGTCCTATTCTCAATCCAGATACAAACCCCAATTCAATTGCTGCACATCTGCCACAGAAAAGATAAATGCAATGGTGGGGCAGATCCTAAACCTATGCTTATTGGAAAGAGAGAAGTTGAGCAATGAGCTTCTTGCAAATTGAATTCTCGTATTCAAAACCCCAATTCAAGCTTCAAAAGCTGGAGTATAGAATGCTTTTCCACGGGCTGTAGCGTTAGTTCACAATTAGCTAAAGGCTTATAAAAAAGTTGACAGAAGTAAAAGTTTATACAGGGTTTATCCAAGGTTAATACAAGTATTAAACAGATTTTATACAAAAAATTTATGAATAAACACTGAACAATACCAGCTAAAACATTGACCATTAGATGCTTTACCATTTGCTTTTTTAAATGATTTAGCTAAATTGGATGTAGTTTTACTTCATATTCTAACAACTATGGCTACTCTTTCAGATACAAGCGTAATCCAGCCTCAAGGAAAAGTGGGCGGTTTTACTTTCTACAAGCTCAATGGGAAGATCATTATGAGAAGTTTGCCTAGGGCTCCACATAAGAACGGAACTAACCCTACACCATTGCAGAAAGTGTATCAAAACCGACTGGCAGAAGTCAATGACTATCTCCGTCCGCTTTCAAGGGTTCTGGATTTTGGATACCAGAACTATCTTGATCAAAAGACAGGGATGAATTGGGCTCACACCAATGTATCCACCAAAGGATATAATCATAAAGCTAATCCTAGAATCAATCCTGCCTTTTTACAAATAAGCAGGGGAAGTTTATTGGGAGCAGAATCTCCATTGGCTTTCCGAACCGAGGAGGGTATTTCAATATCCTGGAAGGACAATTCACTAGAGGGCAATGCCAGTGAAGGAGACAGTGTCATGATCCTTTTAAACCAACCGGAGTTGCAAAAGCATATATGGATTAAAGAGGCAGGAAGAAGAAATGAGCTACAAGCCTTGGTACAACTTGATGCTGTAGATTCGGAAAATGAATGGGAAGTATACTTGGCTTTTCATAGACCTCTGAATACCAAAAAAATTATAATCTCTGATTCTATTTACCTGGGAAGAGTATAGGAGTGTTGTGCATCCCGCTATTCAGGAATCGACATCTGATAACCTTTGAGGTTTTTAAAACCTCGAAGGTTTTAAATCTTTAGAATGAGCTTCAAGATTGCATCCGCGATATTCATTGGGATTCGAAGAGCTTAGGAACAGGGAAAGAATTCTGCTACTCCATTTCCCTCAGCTCATAAATATAATAGCACTGATAATCCTTCTCAAACTCATGAAGTTCGGCTTGATCTCCGTATTGTAAATACCTATTTGGCCCCACATTTAACTTAAGACTTCCCGGCAATGTCCACTCGATCTCTTTCCCTAGTAATTTTCCATTCCTAATTAAAAAGTAAAATCTCTTTTTGGTATGAATTAATTTCTCGCCATCCTTTTTGCCTGCATTTAAAGCTGCCAAATCCAAATCGTCCCCGGTTTGGTATCCAACTAAGACCTCATCCCCATTTCCCATCATTTCATCAAAAGCCCCTCCCAGCCTGACATTTTCAGACCTATACTCTTTTACGCTAGTAAAGGAAGCCTCTTCCATGGGAATATCTTTGATAACATCAGGCTGTATTCTTTTCAGCTGGATTTGATTTACCACTTTGAAATTTTGATTTGGGTCTAGTTGATACAAGGTGGTATCACCGCGTAAAATGGTGGAAATGTACTTCGATTGAAGGTCAGAAAAATAGACCGGTTTATCCATAAAAGGATAAAACCTACCCGAACGAAATTTCCCATTTTCATTCAACTTTCCTCCTTTTGAAACAGACCCAGTACGAACATCCAGCAAATGAACCATGTTAAGGGTATCATAATAATCCAAAGGATAAGGCTGGTAATAGCCATCATTTAGATTTGCGATAGCACTTAACTCACCATTTGAAGATTTAAAAGTGCTGAGATTATCCAAGGAGAAATGAACCAATTTCACTCTCGGGTTTTGCTCAAATGGAAATTTCCTCAATTGCTTGAAGTCAAGATCATAGACAAAAGCCTTTCCATCTGAGACAAACATAATCTCATCCCCAACAAACCCTGCTCTGAGTAGAACCATCCCAAATGCGTCTGGCCCTTCGGACAGCTTATTTTCTGCTACTATTTCCCCATTTTTATCCAGGAGCATGTAATGTCCTTCCATGCTCATCTGCTTCACGATCAGGTACAATTCTTTTTCATGATGATAGTCAAGAATCCGAACTGTCTCCAGAATATCCGTGACGAGTGAATCTACCTTCACGAATTCAAATTCCCGGTTTTCATCGGATTTCAATGTCTTTACTCCACATGAAAAAATTATGAATAAAAGACCTATAGAAAAGAATTTAAACTTCATACAATTGTATTTTTAGCTAATCTATTAAATTTTCGTAACAAAGCAAGTCAACATAAAAAAACCTCCCCCAATCCTGATTAGCAAGATTGAAAGAGGTTTTGTTTTAGACTGCTTCGTACCTCGCTGTGACGAAACAATTTTCAGCTTTTTGAATTCAGCTTTCAGACTTTATTTCAAATTCTTATACCGAATCCTCCTCGGTTCCACATCGCCCAGACGCTTCTTCTTGTTCTCTTCATAGTCGGAGAAGTTACCCTCAAACCAAACCACCTGAGAATCCCCTTCAAAGGCCAGAATATGCGTACAGATTCTATCCAGGAACCATCTATCGTGGGAAATGACTACTGCGCATCCACCGAAGTTTTCCAAGGCTTCTTCCAGAGCACGCAGGGTGTTCACATCCAAATCATTGGTAGGCTCATCGAGAAGCAAGAGATTCCCGCCTTCTTTCAGCGTCAAGGCCAAGTGAACCCGGTTTCGCTCTCCACCGGAAAGTACGCCTACTTTCTTTTCTTGGTCAGCACCTCCAAAATTAAACTTGGATACATAGGCTCTGGCATTCACTTCCTTATTTCCCAGTTTCATCAGCTCATTTCCTTCAGATATGGTCTCGTAAACCGACTTATTGGGATCTAGTATATCATGTCCTTGATCCACGTAGGCTAGCTGCACCGTTTCACCCACTTCGAAATTCCCAGAGTCCGGTTTCTCTTGACCTGTTATCAGTTTGAAAAGAGTGGATTTACCTGCTCCGTTTGGTCCGATCACACCTACTATTCCGCCCTGTGGCAAAGCAAATGAAAGATCTTCGAACAGCAACTTGTCCCCGTAAGCTTTGGACACCCCATTCACTTCTATGACTTTGGCTCCCAACCTAGGTCCTGGTGGGATGAACAACTCCAGCTTGGCCTCCTTCTCCTTGGCTTCCTCTCCTACCAGCTTATCATAGGCACTCAGACGGGCTTTACCTTTCGCCTGTCTTGCCTTAGGTGTCATTCTGATCCATTCCAGTTCCCGCTCCAAGGTCTTCTGACGCTTGGACTCTGTCTTCTCTTCCTGCTTCAATCTATTCTGCTTCTGATCCAGCCAGGAAGAATAATTTCCTTTCCAGGGAATACCTTCGCCACGATCCAGCTCAAGAATCCAACCGGCTACATTATCCAAGAAATATCTATCGTGGGTCACCGCAATGACAGTTCCCTTATAATTCTGCAAGTGCTGCTCCAGCCAATGCACAGATTCCGCATCCAGGTGGTTGGTAGGTTCATCGAGAAGCAACACATCTGGCTCCTGCAGCAGGAGTCTACAAAGCGCTACCCTTCTTTTTTCACCACCGGACAGATTCTCGACTATGGCATCGCTAGGCGGCAGGCGCAGCGCGTCCATGGCCTTATCCAGCATCACATCCAGTTCCCATGCGTTGGCAGCATCCAGCTTCTCCTGTACTTCACCCTGGCGCTCTATGAGTTTGTTCATGGCATCAGGATCTTCCATAAGGGCAGGATCCATGAATTTCTCGTTGATTTCTTCAAACTCCTTGAGCAATCCTACTGTCTCTGACACAGCTTCTTCTACCACTTCCTTGACGGTTTTGCCGGGATCCAGCTTGGGCTCTTGCTCCAGCATACCCACGGAGTAGCCTGGCGACCAGACCACTTGGCCCTGGAATTCCTTATCCATACCGGCGATGATTTTCAAAAGAGAAGACTTTCCTGAACCGTTCAGACCTAGGACTCCGATTTTGGCACCATAAAAAAATGAGAGATAGATATCTTTGAGGACTTTTTTCTGCGGCGGATAAATTTTTGAAACTCCCGCCATGGAAAAGATGATTTTTTCTGAACTCATGCGTTATATTTTTACTTTAAAATTGCACTTAAGAATCAAAGATGGCAAAAAAACCGCTTTCTTAGGATAAGTGCTTTTGAATTAATTAATTTGCGGAAAATCACAAACCGCCAACTAACCTACTGTATAAGAATGGAACATCCGTATGGATACATCAAGGAAAACAAAGTCTATATAAAGGGTTTTTTGGGTCAGGAAGACAGAATAATCGGTGAAGTAAAAGAAGATGAGGCCTCTACCATTGCCTACTTTGAGGGCAGATTTGACCAGCTCAAGGAGAAAGTAGAGAAACTCAAGCAAGACATCGCTGAGAACCAAAACAAGGGTTCTTTCTTAATGAAACTCATTCACCTACGTGAATCCCTTATGCAAGCTGATGCACTGGGAGACTTCGTTAAATTGATTGAAGACCTTTCCGCTCAGGAAGAGTACCTCAATGAGATTATCCAGTCCAACCGAACCAAGAACCTTGAGATCAAGAGGGCTTTGATTCAGGAAGCTGAAACCAAGAAAGACGACACCGACTGGAAAGAAACCACAGAATTTTACAAAGAGCTCAAGCTCCGATGGATCAAAACCGGGCCGGTGGACAAAGAGCATCAGGAGGAAATCGAAACCACCTTCAACGACATAGTCCAGCACTTCTTCGAAAACAGAAGACATTTCTTCGAGGGACTGGCGCTACAGGCCGAAGAAAACATCAAGGTGTATGAGGCTCTGGTGGTGCAGGCGAGGGAAGCGCATGACTTCCCAGATGCCAAAACCGCTTTTGAAATCAGCAAGAAAATCCAAAAAGAATGGAAATCCGCCGGGAAAGTGCCAGCTGAAAAGCGTCAACCGCTTTGGGATGAATTTTCCAGGCTGAACAATAGGATCTTCTCCAGGTACAAAAGAACCCTGCAGTCTGCCCCGCAGATGAACCCCCGTGAACTCATGCGTAGAGTGGAGGCATTGACAGAGGAAATCAAAGGACTGGCCGGTAAGCCAAGCAGCTATGAACTGATCGGCCGGGCCAAAGAAATACAAGGTGAGTGGAGAAAACTACCCGCTAGAAAGCCTCGCGAGGCAAATCTGCTGGCCAGATCATTTCAGTTTTTCTCCGACATCGTATTTGAGAAAGCATTTCTGGAAAAACTGGTTCATGGAAAATATCCTGATTTTGATGAAAAACCCGAATCGGAACAAATTCAGATCAAAACTGCTTTACTCAAAGACTTATTGAAAAGAGATCAAGCGGAACTGGAATCTGCTCAGGAAAATGCTGAGAATTTCCGTGTGAAATCCAATGACTTTGACATGATGATGAAGAAAAAATTATTCGGCATCAAAAGAAAAGTTGATGTAAAAAATTACATTTTAAAACAACTTTCTTTTAAATAATCAGTAGATCAGTTATTATTTAAAAAAAAGAATAATTTTGCAACCCTTAATCTCCGGAACTACTTAAAATAAACACTATGTACTGGACACTTGAATTAGCTTCCTATTTAGAGGATGCCCCATGGCCAGCCACCAAGGATGAATTAATCGATTATGCCATCCGATCAGGCGCCCCCATGGAAGTAGTAGAAAACTTACAAGAATTAGAAGACGATGGAGAACCTTATGAGACCATCGAAGAGATTTGGCCGGATTATCCTACCAAAGACGACTTCTTCTTCAACGAAGACGAATATTAATTACCAAAAGCCCTGAGTGATCGGGGCTTTTATCTTTAAATGCCGTTTGGTTCAAGTCACCCCAAGTACTGCATTCTTCAGACTGCCTTTCATTTTGGCAGCTTTAATTAAAGATGCAGTCAGAAGACTACAGCTATAAAGGCACAAGCCTGAAGAATTGCGCCATTCATTGGGACTGAGAACTGAAAACTACAAGCCCAGCACCTGTCTCAACCTCCCATAGCCAGTCTTGCTCACAGGCACTTTCTCTCCTCCACGAAGCAAAACCAGGTGATTATCCCGCTCATAAGGCTCAATTTTGCTTACTTCATTCAGATTCACCAAAAAGGATCTATGAACCCTCACAAACTTACTTGGGTCCAGCGCCTCCTCCAGAGACTTCATGGTCATTTTCTTCAGGTATTTTCCTGATGGGCAATGGATCGCTATGTAATCGTCTTCCGCTTCAAAGAATGAGACCTCCCGGGTAGGAATTATCTTGATTTCATTTTTCACTCTTACCACCAATCTATTGCTCTTTTCTGCCATATTCCCAAGTTCCCCAGCAGGCAGTCTCTCCTCAGATCTGGTCTGAAGGTATTTTTCTATGGCCTTGGCAAAACGAGCTGTAGAAAAGGGCTTCAACAAGTAATCTACAGCCATGGCATCAAAAGCCTTCAGGGCATACTGGTCAAAAGCCGTGGTAAAAATCACTGCCGGTGGCTCTTCTAGCAGCTCCAGCATCTCAAACCCGGTGATTTTGGGCATTTGCACATCCAGAAAAATTAAATCAGGCTGATGAGCCTGAATTGCTTTTAAGCCCTGAAAACCATCCTGGCATACTGCGAGGATTTCAAACTGCGGGTAAGGTTCGAGATACTCCCGCAAAACACTGGAAGCCAAGGGCTCATCATCTATGAGTATGGTTTTAATCATTTTGGTTGGGGAATTTTTAAAACTACAGTAAAAAGGGAGCCTTCACGTTCGCTTAGGAGCAGATCCTTCCTCCCAAAAAGTAAAAACAGTCTTCGCTCCACTGAACTCAAGCCAAAACCTGCACCCTGAGGAGTATTTGCATCCGGATCAAAAGGGTTCTCGATTTTCACGAGCAGATAATTCTGATTCTTCACCGCTTCCAATCTGATTTTTACATCTTCGGTGATTCCATAAAGGCCATGCTTGATCGCATTTTCAAGTAAGGGCTGAATCAGCAACTGGGGGACCTTAAGCATTTTAGCATCCTCTTCTATAGAGAAATCCACTTGCAGCCGGTGCCCAAACCTTACTCTTTCTATGTCCAGATACATTCTCAAGTAAGTCAGCTCTTCTTCCAAAGCTATCCACTTTTGATGGTCTTTTCGAATAGTTCCGCGCAGAAAATCAGAGAGTTGCAAAACCATCTCTCTGGCTTTTTGGGGCTGGGACACCACCAATGCATTAATGGAATTCAAACTATTAAATAGAAAATGCGGCTGGAGCTGCTGCCTCAGATGGGAAAGCTCTGCCTCCTTTGCCAGTTCGTTCATCATTACTTCCCTGTTTTTCGCTTCCTTTTGCTCTTCCAGTTTGGAGACTGCCAAAGCCAACAAAGCCACCAGGACCTCTGCCATGCCCAGGATAGCCCAGCGAAGCAGGAAGACATCTCTGAGAAAAACAGCATACATTTCATCCTGATCAAAGATCCACTTCAACAGCTGAAAATGTAGGTAAAGTGCCAGAAAACTATACAGCAAGGGAAAGATCAGTAGCATGCTGTTATTCCTGCCTGTGGGCACATAAAAATCAAAGGTTCTTTCTATGATACTCACCCCAAAGACAAATAGGAGAGCAAAAACCAGCGCATCTACCAGAGCAGTAGCTTGGTTTATCCCATAGTAGCTGAGCAAACCAAAGGTAGCAAGGAACCAGATTACTCCGGCTCCTTGAATGATCCAGTTACCTTTGGCGGGATTTGAAAATGCTTTTGAAAACAAACCTATGCGTATTTAGATGGAGGAAGTTCGTCAATATGACTTAATTTCCAAGCCTCCAAAGAAGACCGTTCCTTTGATCACCATCACCTTATCAGAATCCACTTCAGTCTGTCGGTAAACTCTTTTGTCCTCTACCCCTGCCGCTATGTTGGTGACCTCTACTCGCACATCCCAATGAGGAGGCACCACTAATTTTATCCCTCCGAAAATCACATCCACCTGTAAGGTAACCATACCCGTGAAATCCGTCTGCGTCAGGTCAAGGTCTATTCCTCCAAAAGCTGCGGTCAGTTTCCCTCCTTGGAAGTTTTTCGTCAGCATTCTCTTATTGATACCACTCATGATGGAGTCAATAGATACACTGTCAGAAAAACTGGTTCCTGACACTCCGGACATTCCTGAATAGGATTTATTCTGACCCGATTGATTATAAGTGGCTCCGACACTTTCATTGTCCTCTGAAGAAGAACTGGAGGCATAAGAGGAACCGGAGGAGGCCCCTACTTTAGACTTGGACCTGATTTGATCTTGGATATCGTTCATAACTTGTTGCTCCTTTCGCTTCTGGGTAATCAGGTAAATACCCAGACCAATCAGAGCTATAGGAAAAATAAATCGTTGAATTCCGAAGTCCAGTCCAAATTCCCGCTCTAGCAGAAAATACGCACCCAGAGAAAGCATCACCACACCGAAAAAGCTCTTGAACTCATGCTTTACTAAAGTGATCACTCCTATCGCGATCAAAATCATAGGCCAGGAAAGCAACCAGTCAGGATAAAAAACATCTAGCTTTTTAAGCAAGATCAGCACTCCTACGGCTAGTATAATAAACCCGAAGATTATTCCTCCATCGTTGTTAGGTCTTACGTTTCGTTTCATTTCTTTGTGAGTTTAAGTAATGACCGAAAGTAAGAAGAGGAGCACTGTCACAAAACATTCAAAAGGTGAGCCTACCCCAAAAGTCGGTAAACGCCCCGAAAAAGTCGGTGAAAATGTAAGCTTTACGCTTTTTGCTTTCTGGAAATCAGAAACTCCGCATACTCCAAGTCTTCCGGAGTGGTGATTTTGATGTTTTCTGGATTTCCTGAAATTAAGGTAACCTGCCAGCCCTGATTTTCAAATACAGTGGCATCGTCGGTAAACTGCTGGAGTTCGGTGACTTCAAAGGCTTTTTGGATCTTGCCCACCTGAAAAGTCTGCGGGGTCTGCACCAGTCTAAAGTACTGACGCTCCTCAAAAAAGGATTTTCCGGTATCTGTAAGCTTACGTATAGAATCTTTCAAGGCTACTACCGCCACTGCACTACCGTGCCTCTCCGCTACCTCATAGCTCTCTTGTATCACATCCTGAGCCACAAAAGGCCTGACTCCATCGTGAATTGCGACTAATTCAGTACCACTATGCAAAGCTTTAAGACCATTTCTCACAGATTGAAACCTGGAGTTTCCTCCAGCCACTAGCCTATGCGGCACTGTAAACTTATAGTCCTCACAGAGTTCATTCCAATAAGTGAAATCACTTTCCGGTAAAACCAAAATCAGATCTATGCCGGGATCCAAAGTATAAAAAACAGTAAGGGTACGCATCAATACAGGTTGTCCGGCAATGGGTAAATACTGCTTCGAGATGGGGCTACCCATACGGGCACCTCGACCTCCCGCAACAAGGATAGCGGCTTTTGTAGTCATTTGCATTTCGGGGCAAAAGTAGAAATTCTAACTTCTATTGGTTTTATGCCAAAGTTATATCTGTATGAATAAAAAAAGCTCCCTGAGGAGCTTTTTTGATCGTCTTTGCTTTTAAAGAATCAACATCGCGTCTCCGTAGGAGAAGAATCTATATTTTTCTTTTATCGCTTCTTTATAGGCTTTCATTACCAGGTCATACCCCCCAAATGCAGCTGCAGTCATCAGCAAAGTAGACTCTGGAAGGTGGAAATTGGTAATCAATGCATTGGCAATTTTAAATTCATAAGGAGGAATAATAAACTTATCAGTCCATCCACTGGATTCTTTCAACCTTCCATTGGCAGTCACTGAGGACTCTACCGTCTTCAAAGTGGTAGTCCCTACGGAGACCACTCTTTTCTTTTCGTCCAAAGACTTATTAACCAATTTCACAGTCTCGGAAGGAATGCTGTAATTTTCAGAGTCCATTTTATGCTTGGTCAGATCTTCCACGTCTACCTGACGGAAAGTCCCTAGCCCAACATGCAGGGTGATAGGAGTCACCTCTACGCCTTGAAGCTCCAGCCTTTTCAGCAGGTGCGGGGTAAAGTGCAGCCCTGCCGTAGGTGCTGCTACAGCTCCTACATTTTTGGCAAAAACGGTCTGGTATCTCTCTCTATCTTCAGCTTCTACTTTTCGCTCGATGAATTCCTTCAGCAGGGGAGTTTCACCCAAAGTATCTATAGTCTTATGGAACTCCTCCTCTGTGCCATCAAACAAGAATCTGATCGTTCTACCCCTGGAGGTAGTATTATCGATGACCTCAGCCACCAGATCCGAATCCCCAAAGTAGAGCTTGTTGCCTACTCGGATTTTACGGGCCGGATCCACCAAGACATCCCATAGCTTCAGCTCAGGGTTCAGCTCTCTAAGCAAGAACACTTCGATTTCTGCACCGGTTTTTTCCTTGTTACCATACAGTCTAGCTGGAAACACCTTGGTGTCATTGGTTACAAATACATCACCCTCTCCGAAGTATTCGGTGATATCTTTGAAAACCCGATGTTCGATTTTCCCTGTATCCCGATGGACGACCATCAGTCTGGATTCATCCCTATTATGAGAGGGATAAAGTGAAATGAGTTTTTTAGGAACGTCAAATTTGAAATCTGATAATTTCATAGAGAAGCTTTAGATGTATTGAGTGATTTAGAATAACTCTAAAAAATGCAAAGATAATAACAATAACTGCTAAAATCAGCTAACTTGACAAATTGTTTTAACCAACTATTCAAAGTATGCTTTTTTTCAAGCTATCCTGGGAAAGTTTTCGCTTCGCAATTTCCGCGCTGAAGACCAATCTGACACGGACGATTTTGTCCCTGCTGGGCGTCACAGTGGGGATTTTTGCTATTATCGCAGTGTTTACCCTCGTGGATTCGCTGGAAAATAATATCAAATCTTCCTTTTCTTTCCTCGGAACCAATGTGATGCGGGTTGATCGCTTTCCTTTTGCCAGTGGGCCGCAGGATTACCCTTGGTGGAAATACTTCCGCAGACCGCCCGGCACAATAGCTGAATACGAGTTTTTGAAAGAAAGGCTGACATCTGCAGAGGCTATCACCATCTCCGCTTCCTCAAACACCACCGTAAAAGCAGGCAGCAATGCCTACCAGGGCATGGCACTCACCGGAGTGGCCTACACTTATCCTGATGTGTATGACATTCCCCTGGAAGAGGGCCGGTTTTTTACCGAGTCCGAAATCAACGCCTCCAGAAACCTGGCCATCATAGGGAGAATAATCGCAAACACCCTTTATCCGAATCAGGAAATCATCGGAAAACAGATCAAAATCCGCGGGATGAAGTTTACCGTAATCGGCGTATTTGAAGAGGAGGGGGAAGGACTATTTGATGCTCCATCTAAGGACGAAGCATGCATTATCCCTTATGGAGCATTTACCAAAATGTACTACACAGGTAGAAACGGACTGGAGCCGACCATCGCAGCCAAGGGAATGGAAGAAGATATTGGGCTAGTCTCCTTAGAAAATGAAATGACCGGGCTGCTACGAGCTAAGCGTGGTTTGCGCCCCACTGAAGAAGACAATTTTGCACTGAACAAGACGGAGTTTATCCAAAATGCCATAGGATCTATCTTTGATGTGATCTCCATAGCGGGATGGGTAATCGGTGGATTCTCCATTCTTGTCGGCGGCTTTGGCATAGCCAATATCATGTTTGTATCTGTCAGAGAACGGACTAATATCATCGGGATTCAAAAATCTCTTGGAGCCAAGAATTTCTTCATCTTATTCCAATTTCTTTTTGAATCGGTTTGCCTCAGTCTCATTGGAGGAATCACGGGGATTTTCATTGTATTCTTGCTCAGCTTTATACAGCTCGGCAGTTTGGAAATCGTGCTTTCTTTCAAAAACATCATGCTGGGCCTAGGCGTATCCACCATTATTGGAGTGGTATCAGGGATAGTTCCTGCTACACTCGCTGCCCGAATGGACCCTGTGGAAGCCATCCGTACAAACTAATCACCTGAACACAAAAAAGAGGCTGTCACTTACTAGCAACAGCCTCTTTTTTTTGATCAATGGCAGCAGAAATTATTCTTCTCCGGCCTCTGCCTCCTTGCTAGGAGCAGTCAAGCCAGATGCCGCTTTTATTTTTTGCTCTAATTCCTCCATCAATTCCGGATTATCCAAAAGGATAGTTTTTACAGACTCCCTTCCCTGTCCTAGTTTCTCGCCATTATAAGAGAACCAAGAACCTGCTTTTTTCACTATATCCAATTCCACACCGAGATCGATCACTTCCCCTACTTTGGAAATCCCTTGCCCGTACATGATGTCAAACTCCACTACTTTAAATGGAGGAGCCACTTTGTTTTTGACCACCTTCACTTTGGTTCTATTGCCCAAAATACTATCAGCGCTTTCTTTGATCTGCCCGATTCTACGGATATCCAGCCTTACTGAGGCGTAAAATTTCAAGGCATTACCTCCGGTGGTGGTTTCTGGATTACCGAACATTACGCCGATTTTTTCTCTCAACTGATTGATAAAAATACAGGCACAACCGGTTTTGTTGATCGCTCCGGTCAGCTTACGCAAAGCCTGAGACATCAATCTAGCCTGAAGTCCCATCTTGCTGTCACCCATATCCCCCTCCAGTTCTCCTTTGGGTACCAATGCAGCCACGGAGTCAATCACGATGATGTCTATGGCGCCTGATCTGATCAGGTGCTCGGCGATCTCCAGGGCTTGCTCCCCATTGTCTGGCTGTGAAATCAGCAGGTTTTCAGTATCAATCCCCAGTTTCTCCGCATAAGTTTTGTCAAACGCATGCTCAGCATCAATAAATGCTGCCAGACCACCGGCCTTTTGAGCCTCAGCGATGCAGTGCATGGTCAGGGTGGTTTTACCCGATGATTCAGGCCCATACACCTCCACTACTCTTCCTCTTGGGATTCCCCCCACACCTAGTGCAATATCCAACCCCAGCGAACCGGTAGAAATTGCCGGCACATCCTGTACCTTATTATCGCTCAACTTCATCACGGTTCCTTTACCGTATGATTTCTCCAACTTGTCAATGGTCAGTTGAAGCGCTTTTAATTTTTCAGCGTTATTGCTCATGCTCTTCTTATATTAGGATCTATGATATATATGAATGTAAAATAAACAGGCCAGTATAACCAACATGACCAGATGTTCTTGTTTTGGATAGGCAAATTCGTAATTTTAATCGCCTTTCGGCACGTTTTTTCGTAATACCTTATACAAACAAGTAAAAATCGTCAGGTATTGTCGTATAAATTTATGAAACGAATCCTCGGATCACTACTTCCTTTGATTTTTTTAGGTCTTTCCCGGCTTTCTGCTCAGCAACCTGAAATCCCAGCACCCTACACCTTTGGTGAGGAGCTCAACTTTGAGGTGTCCTATGGCTGGCTCAATCTGGCTGACGCCAAAATGCTGGTGTCCCGTGAGACTTTGGAAAACAATGACAAACCCCATTACAAGATTGATGTATTTGGAAAAACCAAAGGCGCTGCCACCATATTTGGAAAGGTAAATGACAACTGGGGAACCTACGTGGACATGGACACTAAGCTCCCTACCCTTGCCTACAGGCACATTGAGGAAGGAAAGTACCGCAAGCATGAGTTGGTTTACTTTGACCAGAACCAGCAGACCGCCACCATGGAGCTCTACGATAGGGATAACAAAAGACTGAAGGAGACCAAGGAGTTTGACCTACCCGGTCAAGTACAGGATCTGGTCAGTGGATTTTACTTTTTACGTACACAAGACCTGAGAAACCTGAACGAAGGAGAAAGTGTAGCTATCAGAGGATTTTTTGACAAAGAGATATATAACATAAAGTTAATCTACGAGGGCACGGAGAAAATAGAAACCAATCTCGGAGTCAAAGAAACTTACATTTTCTCCCCACAGTTACCAAAGAATAAACTCTTCCGGGGCGAATACCCGGTCAAAGTCTGGGTTACCAAAGATGAAAACAAAATTCCGGTGAAAATCCAGGCCAAACTATTCATAGGCTCACTGGATCTGGACATAGTCTCTGCCAAGGGTCTGAAAAACTACTAATTAACATTCCCGTAACCTGAAATTAACATTGTATTGACATTCAGCACGACATTGCCTACTTTTTAAGGAAGATGGCCTGCAAGGCAAATTATTATTTGGTTTCAGTCTTTAAATATTCCTTAATTTTGATCCAACCATTAAGAAAAGCCTGATGAGCGAAAAGCAAAAAATCAAAGTTCTAGTAGTAGACGACGAACCGGATATTGTTGAAATTCTAAAGTACAACCTAGAAAAGGAAGGATATGAGGTAGCCACTGCAGAAGATGGCATGAAAGGCGTCAAGACCGCCGGAAAGTTTCTTCCAGATGTCATACTGTTGGACATCATGATGCCTCATCAAGATGGCGTGGAAACCTGCCTTCAGCTCCGTCAAATCCCAGAGCTCAAAAACACCTTCATTATCTTCCTTACTGCAAGGATGGAAGAATACTCCGAAGTGGCTGCTTTTGATGTGGGAGCGGATGACTACATCACCAAGCCGATCAAGCCCCGGGCACTGATGAGCCGCATCGCTGCACTTTTCCGCAGGGAATCAAAAAAGGAGCAAGAGCAGTCTAAGATCAGTATCCGTGATCTGGTCATAGACCGCAGTAGCTACACCATAGACAAAGCCGGCAAGACCATCACCCTTCCAAAGAAGGAGTTTGAACTGTTGTATTTCCTGGCCAAAAACCCTAATATCGTTTTCAGTAGAGATGAACTTCTCCAAAACATCTGGGGAGCAGATGTTTTTGTATTGGCTCGTACAGTGGATGTTCACATCCGTAAGGTGCGGGAAAAAATAGGGGAAGATTACATTACTACCGTGAAAGGTGTAGGTTATAAGTTCGAATTGGGCCAGTAAATGTTTACCACTTCCAGAGGGATTTCTTTGATTTTGTCCGTTGCCATATCAGCATTGGTATTGGCATTTTTGTCCCTGATGGAGCAGGCAAATCTACTGATACTTCTGGTAGCCTGGGGCGTTTCCTTCTCAGCAGCATACCTATTGATTTCTTTTACGCTGGAGTATCTTGTCTTTAAGGAAATAGGAGAAATCTATACCTTGCTGGAAAAAATCCAGCGCAAAGATCTCTCGGAAATCAAGGACAAAGGGAGAAAGGGCTCGCTTTC
Organism: Algoriphagus sp. TR-M9; assembly: GCF_027594545.1. Classification (NCBI taxonomy): domain Bacteria; kingdom Pseudomonadati; phylum Bacteroidota; class Cytophagia; order Cytophagales; family Cyclobacteriaceae; genus Algoriphagus; species Algoriphagus halophytocola. The sequence continues at coordinate 3,459,186 of NZ_CP115160.1, forward strand.
ACCGCTTCGCAAAATCAACAAGGTCATCAACTCCTATGCAATAGCGAGGCAAAAGGAAATCGACACCCTCCAGAAGAACGCGGAGTTTCGTCGCGAATTCATCGCAGACATATCCCACGAATTGAAAACGCCCATCTTTGCTACCCAAGGGTACATTCACACCTTATTGGACGGAGCCATTGACGACAAGCAGGTAAGGATGAGGTTTCTGAAGCGGGCCGCAAAAAGTCTGGATTCCCTGGATATTTTGGTACAGGATCTCCTCACCTTAAACCAGATGGAAAGTGGGGTGATCCGGTTTTCATTTTCTGAATTCAACCTGAAGGAGCTTATAGACGAGGTCATAGAGGAGCTGGAGCATAAAGCTTCCAAGCGTGACATGCACATCAAGTTTGATTTTGAAGCAGACAAAAGCTACTGGACCAATGGGGACAGGCAAAAAATCTACCGGGTATGTCAAAACCTGATCTTCAATGCCATGAAATACAACCACAATGGCGGAGAAGTGACCATCACCATGTCCACGCATAAAAACAGCATCCAGGTGGATGTCAAAGACAATGGGCACGGAATCCCACCAGAGGATCTGAAGCGCATATTTGAGCGTTTTTACAGAGTGGAGAAAAGCCGAAACAAAAAAGAAGGCGGCACAGGACTGGGACTAGCCATTGTGAAACATATCCTGGAAGGACATAAAAGCAAGATTTCTGTAAGTTCTACCGTGGGCAAAGGCTCAATTTTCAGTTTTTCATTGCCAATGGTAAAAAGAGACCCCTCTGAAGAGAAGCTTAAAGTGGTGAGTTCCTGAGAATATACCAGCCAACAATTTTTTATCAACGCTTTTTCCCCTACTTTTGCAGCCTCAATTGAAGAGGCAGGAGAATCCATGAAGAAAGTAGATTTTGAAGATCTTATTCTGTTTGAAAACGAGGATTACCTGGTAATCAATAAACCGCCGTATCTATCAAGCTTAGACGATAGGCACGAAGCGCAGAACATCCTGGACCTGGCCAAGGCACACACCCCCGATGCCCAACTGTGCCATAGATTGGACAAGGAAACCTCAGGATGTCTAGTGATTGCCAAGAATCCAGTGGCCTACAGGCATTTGGCCATGCAGTTTGAAAACAGAAAAGTAACCAAGGTCTACCATGCAGTGGTAGAAGGGATCAGGGAATACAGCCAAGAGCTGGTAGACCGTAATCTCGCTTCCACCAACAAAGGAATCGCCAAGGTCAGCAAGGACGGAAAGCCCGCCCAAACGGTATTCAATACCGTGAAGACGTACCGTGCACATACCCTGGTCGAGTGCAAGCCCATTACGGGCAGACTGCACCAGATCAGAGTGCATTTAGCATGGCTCAAGGCTCCCATTTGCGGTGACACCTTATATGGAGGCAAGCCTTTGTACCTTTCTTCTATCAAGCGCCGCTTCAATTTAAAAAAAGAGACAGAAGAATTACCCATCATGCAGCGGGTTTCCCTGCATGCGTTTTCTATTGGATTTGAAGGTGTGGACGGCAAGCAGCTCATGGTAAATGCGCCCTATCCCAAGGATTTCAAGGTTTTGGTGAATCAACTCGAAAAAACCGCCTAGGAATCCAGCTGAAAATCAGGTAGAAAAACACCTTGAAAAAGGGGAGGTAAAAAGCTAAGCCAGTGAAAATTAGGACTTAGTATTGGATTTATTTTGCATGAAAAAAATAATACTCCTATCTTTGTGTCCCTTTTTGAGGGTGAAATAAATTTAACAAGCTAAAAATTAAACAGTTACACAGTGGATACTTTGAGCTATAAGACCGTATCGGCCAATTCCGCGACTGCAGACAAGCAATGGGTGGTAGTGGATGCCCAAGCAGCAGTTTTAGGTAGATTGGCTAGTGAGGTAGCGAAAATCTTGAGAGGTAAGACGAAGCCAAGCTTCACACCTCATGCTGATTGTGGTGACAACGTCATCGTGATCAATGCAGACAAAATCAGACTGACTGGTGACAAGTGGGACTCCAAAGTTTATGTGAGACACACTGGCTATCCGGGAGGACAGCGTATTTCTACTCCGAGACTATTGAAGGACAAATCTTCAGCGATCTTGGTAGAAAAAGCCGTAAGAGGCATGCTGCCAAAAAACAGACTGGGAAGAAAATTATATGGCAACCTGTATGTATATGAAGGAGCAGAGCATCCTCATGCAGCACAGCAGCCTAAAACCATCAATCTTTAATCGTCTATTGTATGGAAATGATCAACAAAATCGGTAGAAGAAAAACCTCTGTAGCCAGAATTTACATGGCTCCGGGAAAAGGTGAAATCACCGTAAACAACAGATCCTTGGAAGTTTACTTCCCTTTCGATCTACACCAGATCGTCGTAAAGCAGCCATTGAACCTAGTAGGTGTGGATGGTAGCTACGATATCCAGATCAATGTAGACGGTGGAGGAATCAAAGGACAGGCAGAAGCTGCCCGTATGGCTATCTCCAGAGCTTTGTGCGAATTTGACGAAGAGCACAGAGGTCCATTGAAAAAAGAAGGCTTCCTTACCCGTGACCCTAGAATGGTAGAACGTAAGAAGCCAGGACGTAGAAAAGCAAGAAGAAGATTCCAGTTCTCTAAACGTTAATCTGGAGACTCTTCCTTATATAGAAAAACACATTTATAATGGCCAAATTAGAATATAAAGACTTACTAGATGCTGGTGTTCACTTCGGACACTTGACGAGAAAGTGGGATCCGAGAATGGCTCCATACATTTTCATGGAGAAAAACGGTATCCACATTATCGATCTAAACAAAACGCTTGCTAGCCTCGACGAAGCATCTAATGCTATCAAGCAAATCGTACGCTCCGGCAAGAAGGTGATGTTCGTCGCCACTAAAAAGCAAGCCAAAGACCTTGTAGCTACGGAAGCGAAAAGACTGAACATGCCTTACGTAACCGAAAGATGGTTAGGTGGGATGTTGACTAACTTCGCTACTATCCGTAAGTCCCTGAAGAAAATGTCCGGTCTGGACAAGTTGATGAAGGAAGACGCTTACAAGAACCTTGCGAAAAAAGAGAGATTGATGGTTTCCCGTCAGAAAGACAAAATGGAATCTGTACTGGGCGGTATCGCTGACCTGAGCAGACTTCCTGCAGCGCTTTTCATCGTGGACATCAAAAGAGAACACATCGCAATTGCTGAAGCACAAAAGCTTGGTATCCCTGTTTTCGCATTGGTAGATACAAACTCCAACCCTAACGAGGTGGAATTCCCTATCCCAGCCAATGACGATGCTTTCAAGTCCGTTTCTTTACTAGTTAAAGCGTTCGGCGCAGCAATCGAAGAAGGTCTTTCAGAGCGCAAGAAAGACAAAGAAGAAGCTAAACTTTCTGAAGAGGAAGAAGCTAAGAAAGCTGTGGACGCTGAAACAAAAGAATAATCCACAACTTGATTTGAAATAAATTAAAAATTGAACATCAGGTTTCGGCCTATGTTCAATTTTTTTGTTTTAACTGCATTTGTCCTTTGAGGTTTCTCAATGGAATCAAATGCTCCCCATTACCTAAAAGAAAACCTCGAAGGTCTAGCCCAAGACCCAGAAGTTTTTTCAAAACAAAACATAATCCGTTTAATTTTAAACTGACAATACAATGGCAATCACTGCACAAGAAGTAAACAAACTGAGACAAATGACCGGTGCCGGTATGATGGACTGTAAAAAAGCCCTTACCGAAGCTGAAGGCGATTTCGAAAAAGCTGTAGACATCCTCAGAAAAAAAGGTCAAAAAGTATCTGCTTCCAGAGCTGACCGTGAGACCAAAGAAGGTGTAGCTGTGACTAAAGTAACTGAAAATGGAGCTAAAGGCACATTGCTTACTTTGACTTGTGAAACTGACTTCGTAGCTAAAAACGAAGAGTTTGGAACTTTTGCAAACACCCTGCTTGACCTTGCAGTAGAAAATAACGCTTCATCTATCGAAGAAATCCTTGCTCTTCCTTTTGATGATATCACCGTAGCAGAAAAAATCACTGAAATGACCGGTAAAATCGGTGAGAAAATCGACATCTCTCATTACGAAGTGATCACTGCAGACACTGTAGTCCCTTACATCCACTCCAACGGAAAACTGGGTGTATTGGTAGGTTTGACTAACACCAACGGAACAGACGTAGACGAAGCCGGAAAAGACGTAGCTATGCAGATCGCAGCTATGAACCCAGTAGCACTGGACAAAGACGGTGTAGACGCTTCTGTAGTAGAAAGAGAAATCCAAGTAGGTAAAGAGCAAGCAAGAGCTGAAGGTAAGCCGGAAGAAATGCTTGAAAAAATCGCTACCGGTAAACTGAACAAATTCTACAAAGAGAATACTTTGCTTAGCCAGACTTTCGTAAAAGACAGCAGCAAATCTATCTCTCAGTACCTGGATAGCGTAAGCAAAGGCTTGACAGTTTCTGCTTTCAAAAGAGTTTCTATAGGTTAATCCTTAAGGAATCCAAATACTATTAAAAACCCCTTCAAATTCATTTTGAAGGGGTTTTTATTTGGCCTGAAAATCAAGCGTTCATCAATTCCTCAATCTCCTCTGCCTCAATCGGAATATTACGCATCAGGTCAAAGTATCCTTTTTCCGGCTTGATCACGATATTGTTTTCCAGCCTGATCCCAAAACCCTCCTCAGGAATATAAATACCTGGCTCCACGGTAAACACCATTCCTGCCTTGATCGGCCCGTGCATGGTCCCTACATCATGCACATCCAGCCCTAGATGATGGGAAGTGCCATGCATGAAGTACTTTTTATAGGCTGGCCAGTTTGGATCCTGGTTTTTGATAGCTGTCTTGTCTATCAGCCCCAACCCTAGCAATTCACTTTGCATGATCAGACCGACTTCCTTATGATAATCCTGAATATTCGTACCGATTCGCAAAATATGCGCGGCCTCTTTTTGTACCCTCAGTACAGCGTCATACACCTTCCTTTGACGATCGCTATAGCGCCCACTTACCGGTATAGTCCGCGTCATATCAGCATTGTAATTGCCGTACTCAGCCCCTACGTCCATGAGCAATAATTCACCTTCCTTGCACGCCTTATTGTTCTCCAGATAGTGGAGCACACATGCTGAAGGCCCAGAGGCAATGATAGGCTCATAAGCAAAGCCTTTGCTCCTATTTCGCACAAACTCATGTAAGTACTCTGCTTCAATCTCATACTCGGTCACACCAGGCTTTACAAAGGACAAGATGCGGCGAAAACCCTTTTCGGTAATATCACAGGCAATCTGCAACTGATCAATCTCCTCCTGCTCCTTTGCCGCCCGGAGCTTATGCATGATGGGGGCAGCCCTATGGTACACATGCAGTGGAAAACGCTCCTTACACTGTTTGATAAACCGGGCGTCCTGGGTCTCTACCAGCACTCCGGCACGCAAATGCTCATTGGTGTTCAGGTAGATATTGCAGCTCAAAGCCATGACCGTATTGAAGATTTGATCAAAGCTGGAAAGCCATTGGATGTTTTTGATCCCTGAAGCTGCCTCTGCTTCTTCCTTCGTGTATTTATGACCTTCCCAAACCGCGATATGCTCGTTGGTTTCCCGAAGGAACAGCACTTCTCTCATGTTTGGATTAGGGCAATCTGGCGCTAGAAGCAAAATGGTCTCCTCTTGGTCTATTCCGGTGAGATAAAACAGGTCATTGTTTTGTCTAAACTTCATGGTCCCGTCTGCATTGGTAGGCATGATGTCATTGGAGTTGAAAACCGCCACGCTACTTTCAGCCATTTTATAGCCAAATTTCTCACGGTTTTTAATGTATAGACTGCTTGGTAGAGGATTGTATTTCATAGTTTAAATTTTGTACTGAATAGGAAAGTTACTAATTCTAACCTGAAAAATTGGGAAAACACCCCGTGGAAACAATTTCCTCATTTACTTTGTATATTTCCGAAAGGGTAAAACATCGCATGGAATTAAACATTAAAGAATTAAGTAACGGCATCCGTATTGTCCATCAGGAAGTTACCCACACCAGACTAGTTCACTGCGGATTTATCCTAGATATTGGCAGCAGAGATGAGACTAAGGAGCAGGAGGGCTTGGCTCATTTTTGGGAGCACATGGCTTTCAAAGGCACCAAAAAGCGCAAAACATTCCATATTCTCAACCGCCTGGAATCGCTGGGCGGAGAGCTCAATGCCTACACGACCAAAGAAAAAATCTGCTTCTATGCCTCCACCCTTAAAGAGCATTACGCTAAATCTGCCGAACTCCTGTATGACATCACGTTCAACAGTGTGTTTCCCGAAAAGCAAATCGAAAAAGAGCGGCAGGTCATCCTGGAGGAAATGGCCATGTACCGGGATTCACCTGATGATGCCATTCAGGATGAACTCGATGAAATGGTGTTTGAAAACCATGCCATGGGCAGGAACATCCTAGGCACGGAGGCTACCGTGGGCAGCTTTTCCCAGCAGGATTTCTTTGATTTTATCTCCAGCAGACTAGACACTTCCAAGTTGATATTTTCTGTAGTCGGAAATATCCCTTTCAAAAAAGCCCTGCGTGCCATCGAAGGTCAGCTGACTCAGATACAGCCCAAAAGAAGCTTATATGTACGAAGCAATTTCACCAGCTACAGCCCTAAAACCAAAATCCAGGAGCGAGAGGTCACCCAGTCCCTTTGCGCGATAGGACGACCCGCTTTCTCCCTGTATCATCCCAGTAGATTTAAGTTTTACCTGCTCAATAACATCCTGGGTGGACCGAGCATGAACAGCAGATTGAATCTAATGCTACGTGAAAAGCATGGCTATGTCTACAGCATAGAATCCAGTTATCAGCCCTTTTCGGACGTGGGATTTTTCGGGGTGTACTTTGGCACCGAAGAAAAAACCCTCAAAAAAGCCCAGGCCCTTGTACTCAAGGAAATGAACAGGCTGGTGGTCAAAAAGCTCGGAACCGTGCAGCTGCACATGGCCAAGGAACAAGCCATAGGACAAATGGCCATGGCTGAAGAAAACTATGCGGCACTGATGCTGGTGTATGGCAAAAGCCTGCTAGATCACAATAAAATCGACCCCCTGGAAAGTATTTTCGAGCAAATCAGGTGCACCACCGCAGAAGAACTGCAGGAAATCGCTGTGGAAATTTTCAACCCGGAGGAATTGACTTTCCTCACTTACAAGCCTAATTGATCATGGAATTTATAGATCCCTCCCTCCTTGCCTATTGCGAAGCGCACAGCAGTGAAGAAGATGCCTTACTGAAGAAAATCACGCGGGAAACACAGGCAAAAGTCCTCATGCCAAGGATGATCTCGGGTCACCTTCAGGGAAAAATGCTGGAGCTTTTTGTCAAAATGCTCAATCCTAAAACAGTCTTGGAAATCGGCACCTATACGGGTTACTCAGGTATCTGTATGGCAAGAGGACTGTCAAAAGACGGCAAACTCATCACCCTGGACATCAATGACGAGCTGGAGACCATGGTCCGTGGGTTTTTTGAGGAAAGCGGCCTTTCCGGGCAGATCGACTATAGGCTGGGCAATGCCCTGGAACTCATCCCGGAACTAACAGGTCCATTCGACTTGGTATTTATAGATGCAGACAAAAAAAACTACGCCAACTATTACGATCTGGTCATAGACAAGGTGAGCACTGGAGGCATTATACTCGCTGACAATGTGCTCTGGTCCGGAAAAATACTGGTAGATGAAGGTCAAAAAATTGACAAGGATACTCAGGCGATTTTGGATTTCAATACCATGATTCAACAAGACCCCAGAGTGGAAAATGCCCTGCTGCCCATACGGGATGGAGTCATGATGGCAAGAAAAATATAAGAGAATCCAAAAGGGGAATCATTTTTGCTAAAATGTGCCTGAACCTATGATGAAAGCCATTTTCGAATGAATACAAATAAATTCCCCTACCTTTTTTTCATCTTGGCCTTATTCTCCGGCAGTACTGCCTTGGCACAAATCCCCCAGGTACCCGCAGAATTACAATTCGCAGATCTCATCGTGCGCATCAACCCCCAAGCAAGGCGTGAAATCCAACTGGATGTAGATGCCCAGTACAGAAACCCTACCTATTTCAAGGTGAAAAGAGACCGGGTCAATCTCTACATGCCGATCATAGAAAGAGAGCTTCAAAATGCAGGAGTCCCCCTGGACTTGAAATATTTAGTGATTCAGGAAAGTGGCTTGATCGCAGATGCAGTCTCCACCTCCAATGCAGTGGGATTTTGGCAATTCAAACAGGGAACTGCCGAGGAGGTATTCTTGAGAGTGGATGGACAGGTAGATGAGCGAAAAAACATAGTTTCCTCCACCAGAGGGGCTGCCCTTTACCTCAAAAAACACAACAATTCATTTGACAACTGGATGTGTGCACTAGTCTCCTATCAGATGGGATTAGGCGGAGCCAAAGCTTATTTTGGCACCCAATATAATGGCAAGCAGGTGGTGGATGTGGACAGAAACTCACACTGGTATTTCAAAAAATACCTGGCCCATAAAATCGCCTTCGAAAATCAGATAGGAGTGCTAGCCAGCAATGAGCAATACCTGGCCGAAGAACGGGTGCAAGGTCCCACTTCCCTGAGTAGCCTGGCTAAGAAATTAGGGGTTACAGAAAATCACCTGAAGGAATATAACATGTGGACCAGGAATGGAAAGATCCCTGGCGACCGGGTGTATAGTGTGGTCTATGTGAAAGAAGGAAACATTCCGGTACAGCCGGCCATCATCACTTCCACGCAACCCAGCAAAACCCCGGCAAAGACAAACCCAGGCAATACCCAGGACTATGCGGCTTACAAGCAAGCGGATTCATACCCGAGAATCGCCGGAAACACGACTCAGGCCAGTCAGCCCGAACAAATCACGGTGAACAACCTGGAAGGGGTGCAAGCCAGCAACACCACCACCCAAGAGGCATTCACAGACAGAATTGGCATTCGGAAAAATAAATTCAGAAGGCTAAATGACCTGGATAAAGGTGAGCGCATCGAGGCAGGTAAGTATTACTATACTGAGAAGAAAAACGGCAGCGCCGCCGTAGAAACACATATTGTGAGAGCAGGTGAGACACTATGGAGTATTGCCCAAAAATACGGAATCAAACTTTCTTCCCTAAAAGCTAAAAACAGGATCAGAAAGGACAGAGATCTTAAAGTGGGCATGGTGCTAAACCTTCAGGAACACCGCAAGCGAGGCGAAGACATTCCTATAGTCAAAGTACAGTCCGCCCCCGCCCCTAGCCGACAAGTGGCTTCCACCTCCGCTACTCGACCCGCTACTCCTGCAGCCAGCCCTACACCTCCGCAGAGTACCTCGAGCAATGTGGGAAGCACCACGCATACCGTGAGCAAAGGGGACACGCTATTTGCACTCAGCAAAAGGTATGGAGTCTCCGTAAACCAGATCAAGGAATGGAATAACATAGGTAGCCAAAACATCATATCCATTGGTCAGAAATTGGTTATCTTTCAGCCCTAATTTGCAATCCCCAAGTCTTTTTTAAATGTCAAAGTATCTCCTGTTTTTAGGATTATTTCTAGGCCTAAGCCTCAGCACGCTGGCTCAAGACAGACAGTACATTCCCGATACTGTACTGATCAATGGAGACACCTTGCTCATGCTCGGTGATTCCTTATTGATAGAAGAACCTAAAAAGGAGATCTTTTGGAAAACCGGGGGAAATTACAACCTGAACATCCAGCAAGTCACCCTATCCAACTGGGCAGCGGGGGGATCCAGCACCTTTGCCATGAATTCTGGACTTTCGCTCTATGCTAATTATAAAAAGGAAAACAAGGTTTGGGACACCCAGCTGAACGTCAACCTGGGTTTTAACAGACAAGCCGACAGGGATTTCCGTACGCGTAAAACCAACGACAATTTCCAGTTTGTCAGCAACTATGGGCGGGAACTGTCAGAATTCTTCTACCTGTCCACTCAGCTGGATGCCAGAACCCAGCTTCTCCCTGGGTATAAATACTCGAAACCTTCCGGAAGTGAACAGGAAATCAGGACGAAAATTTCAGATTTGTTATCTCCCGGCTATGTACAATCCTCCACGGGTTTGAACTACAGGAAAACCTACAAAGACAAGAGTAAGGTCTCCGTGATTCTCTCTCCTTTTACCGGAAGGTTCACCATAGTATTAGACGATTCCCTGAGCAGAGCCGGGGCTTTTGGGGTGGTACCCGGTGAAAATGTACGGGCCGAGGCAGGAATGTCCCTGGCTGCTTCTGTAGCAGAGGTTCAGCTGATGAAAAATGTCACTTGGAAATCCGACCTAAACCTCTTTTCGAATTATGAGGTGTTTGGCAATATGGTGGTAAACTTCAATTCCATCATCCGTATGCGGGTCAATAAATTCATTTCTACTAGAATAGAAACCGTGATTATTTACGATGAAAGTGTATTTATCCAGCAGGATGACGGCACCTCCAAACAGGCCATCCAACTCCAAAACCTGATAAATTTTGGGATTTCTCTGGACTTCTAAAAGTCTGTCTCCAAGCCAAACCTCCGCTGAAACTCAGTCAGGGCAGGATGAAGTTCTTTCAGGCGCATGAACTTATCCGTGTCGGTGTAATATACTTTTTGCTTTTGCTCGAGTTCTTCTTTGAGTTCTATAGAAATTTTAAAGCCCGAAGCCCCGGATATTTCCCGGATCAACTGCATCAGTTCCGGTTTCATTTTCTGAGCGATTTCCTCCTGCACATGCCCCATGACCTCTAAGACCAGCAGGCCTTCCTGAGCACACATTGCCTGACCTAGTATGGCCAGCTCCATTCCTTTGCCCAGCCCCTGGTAATGGGCTTTTACCTTGGGTAAAGTCTCATCAAACACCTTCGCACTCAAAGCAATCCCCTGGTCTACAAATTTTGGCTTCACCTCTTCTTGGGCATCCTGAGCGGCATTCACCTCCTGCTTGGCCCTGTCGTCAACCAGTTTTTTGGTTTGGCCCAGGTTCTTGGGAATGGCAATAGTCTTCTGTAGCGGACTTGCTTTGGAAGTGCTGGAAGTAGGGATAGGAATGGGTGCTGCCTGATCTTTAGCCTCCGGTTCAGCTGCGTCCGTCAGACTTTTTTTTTTGCTTCAGCCGCTGCCAGGCTTGCCAGTTTGAATGCCTGCGGGAGTTTGGCCATTTTCATCAGCGCAAGCTCTACATGCAGTCGCTGGTTTTTGGAAGTCTTATAATTGATATCGCATTGATTTGCAATATTCAGTGCGGAAAGCAAAAAAGAAGCGGATGCGGATTCAGTCTGCTGCAAATATCGCTCACGCGCCGCCTCAGACACTTCGATCAGCTCCACTGTAGCGGAGTCTTTGGCCACCAAAAGGTCTCTAAAGTGCTCACAGAGTCCCACTATGAAATTATGGCCATCAAAGCCCTTTTTCAAAATCTCATCGAAGATCAGGAGAACCTGTGACAAGTCTTCCCCCACCAGCGCATCTACCACTTTGAAGTAGTAATCGTAATCCAGAATATGGAGATTCCCTATGGTTTCCTGATAAGTCACCTTTTTTCCGGCGGAATAAGTGACGATCAGGTCAAACATGGAAAGTGCATCGCGCAGGGCTCCGTCGGCTTTTGTGGCAATCAGGCGAAGCGCTTCCTCTTCGTAATCCACCTTTTCCTTCTCAGCGATGTGCTGCAAGTGTCCCGCGATGTCCTTGATTTGAATTCTATTGAAATCAAAAATCTGACAGCGGGAAAGAATGGTGGGGATAATCTTATGTTTCTCGGTAGTCGCCAAAATGAAGATGGCATACTTAGGAGGCTCCTCCAGGGTTTTCAAAAAAGCATTGAAAGCCTGATTGGAAAGCATGTGCACCTCATCTATGATATAGACTTTGTATTGTCCTTTTTGAGGGGCATAGCGGACCTGATCCACCAGGTTACGGATATCATCTACGGAGTTATTCGAGGCAGCATCTAGCTCGTAGATATTGAAGGAGCTGTTGTTCTGAAAAGAAACGCAGGATTCACATTTTCCGCAGGCTTCGTAGTCAGCACCCAGGTTTTCACAGTTAATCGTCTTAGCGAGGATACGGGCACAGGTAGTCTTGCCCACACCACGTGGACCACAAAACAAAAAAGCCTGAGCTAAGTGATTGTTTTTGATCGCATTTTGAAGGGTGGTGGTGATATGTTGCTGCCCCACTACACTTCTGAAATCTGCCGGTCTGTATTTTCTTGCCGAAACGACGAAATTTTCCATCGCTGCAAGATATAAAAAACTCCCTACTCAGAAAGCCTGAAATCCGAGCTATTCAAAAGATTTTCCGTAAAGAATTGAGTTTGAAGGCCATCTTTTGGAAGAAATGAAAAAAGAGTAATCAGGAATCAGTGGTCGGCATTCAGTATTTCAGTGCAGATGTCCACGGACCACTGAGGACAGCCACCTGCTTTTTTCAAACTTTAAACTTTTCAATTTAAATTTTAAACTACCTGATTTTCTTCCTAGGAACTAAAATTGGATTACTTTTGTCATCCCACTACGAAAATGGGGCTGACCGGTTTTGACAGTAAGTGTGAATATCGGGCTCGCATGCAGGCTGGAGTATGTACGGCCTTGAAAGATTCATACACACTATAAATGGCGAAAATTCTTACGCCATGGCTGCCTAATCTAACCTCATAGGATAGATTGCTTAAAGGGTTGAGTCACGATAGTGATTCCCCGGCCACATCTCACCGCCCGTTATCTGATCCGGGTGGATCTGAGGTGTCGACTTGATCGGGTTGCGGCTTGTGATGCTATTAAGCAGGTCTAAGGTCAATAGCTAAGCCGAGACAAGGTGTGTCATCCAGCATATCTCGGTCGAAAACCGAACAGGTGACTAAGCATGTAGACGGTACGTTGTTTCCTTATCTGGACGCGAGTTCGAATCTCGCCAGCTCCACGGAAAAGGCACAAATCTGATTTTAAAGGATTTGTGCCTTTGTTTTTTTGAAGGGCAATCCAGCAGATGCTTATAGCATTCACCTCAAAAACAGCCCAAACAAGAAAAAATGCTAGAAAATGAACTTTTGATTATTCATGGAACGAAATTGTTACCTGCTGGCCTTCTGTCCCCCGTGTCGCTGTAAGCCTTGTCAATATTGAGTTTCGGTGTCATTCTCTGCTGTGTTTTTCGGGATGTGTATCGGTGTATTTTTATTTTTTTTGAAGCGTTGGGGGATTTTTCTAAAACAATTTTGTCTGCGGTGGCAAAGCAAGCTCTTTTGCAATTTGTGGTCTGTGCGTTGGCTTTCTCAAATTGCAAATGTGCTTGCTTTATCGTTGGCTTTCCTTTGGTTTCATAAATATTGATATTAAAAGTCCTATTCCTACAACTACGTCAATTATGTTCCAAATCTCTCTGCCAAGTGCGATTTTGAAAAAAGGTTGAAATAGTAAAGCATGTCCACCGTAAATTCTCATTTATGTCTGTCTGCCTTGTTCTTTTTCTTGATAGGCTAAAATTGCAAAACCAACTAGACCTGACAAACTGGTAAAATCCATAAGGCATATCAACCAGACAAAGGAAAAATAATGTGGCTAAACTAAGCTTAATAAATTTGCCCATAACTTTCTTATCTGTAAACCGGCATCGTAGGATAAGGAATAAATCCATCTAATATCGGGGTTATACCTGTTTTTAAAGCTAATGTCAAGGTTAATAAAATCGCTGAGAAAGTGATAAGAGAATGGAGATTGTTGTTTGCAACTTCTACAAAAATATTATCCCCCCTTTGGAACAAGCTAAACAATAATGTGGAAAACCATAATAGCCCACTAAACAAAATTAAAACAATCGCTAAAAAGATACAGTAAAACGATATTTCCCTGATAATCAAATCATTTCCCTCGAATTGCCCCGGGAGGATTTTGGTAAGGGTCTGAAAAGATGGAACAAGTTCGCTCAATAATAATCCACCAGAAATGAACAACACTCCCTTAAAAAGTGGGACAGTTATCGGGTTTTCGTTTTCTGATAATTTGTTCTTCAATTTGAAACGAACAAGCCCATTTAAAAGATATAGCGTAAGCGCTGAACTAACCAATACAGCAAGTGAGATTATAATATTTGTCATAATTAAAGGTTTTTGTTTGAAATTAATGATACGTTCCAAAACCGCATATCCGAGATTTCACGTGGGATAATTCCAGGCGGTACGCCCTGTGAAGTAGTCTCCCAAACTACGTATCGTTTACCGTTTATTGTCTTTGACAAACCGTTGTAGGGTAGGTTTATTCCAATAATTGAGTGTTTATATAGTTCGCTGGACAGCATTGCGACTTCATAGCCATAATGGTTTAAAACCGTGAAGAGTAAAAGTGTCCGGGTGTCGCAATCCCCCACCAAACTTGCCATAAACTCAACGGGCGAAAGCAATCCATATTTGATATGACCTTGGCAATTGCCCCCTGTACTCAAATATTCCCTAATAAAATCATCATTATAAATGCGGGAATCACAAGCATCAGGCAATATTAGGGAATAAGGTATGTCCTGAATCAAAGTAACGATAACCTCTGCCAATTCGATTTGGGTTAAATTGTTTTCTACTTGTAAACTATCTAACATTGAGTACATCAAGTCCAATTTATTCCTGTCGTAATCGTAAATAGTGGACACAATTCTATTGTATTGGGATGTACTTTGCAAAGGAATCGGCAGATTATTCCTTAGTTGTGTAGCGTTGCGATAATCGGTAACTCTTACTTCAATATTTGCTGCATATTCCTGTTTGGAATAGTCTTGCCAAATCCTGTGATGCGATATTATACTCTCTCCCGTTATAGGGTCGGGTTTTGCCTCCCTCCCTTCCTTTTCTGTATCTGTAACAACGTCTCGTTTTACTACTGGCGATTTAATGGTGGTTATGAAAAGCGAAATGACACCAAGGATTAAAAATAAAAAGAACGCAATTCCGGCAAGCCTAAATAACCATTTAAAGAGGTTGAAAATGACATCACCAAACGTGGACAATAGATAAACTAATCCAATCACAATGGCAATGGGCAAAATAATCTCCCATCCGTAAGTTAACAGTGGAATGACAATAGCTGCCACAAAAAGGATTTGAATCAATATTCCTAAAATCTCCCACAACGAATAACCGGAACCATAACTACTTTGCTTTTCCCAAGGTCCCCAATACATTGAGCCATCGGAAAAGTAATATTCCCAACGCTTATAATTTCCAGATGTCTCGGTATTACCCGTTTGTTTATACGTCTTGGCTTTAGTTGAAACAGGATTAGGAATAGGTACTTTAGTAACTTCTTCGGGAACTTCTACTTGGATGTACTCTACATTATAATGTTTTATATACCCTGAAATGTCTCCAATAATATCACCAAAAACCTTTTTGTCTTCATAAATCTGATTCGAGAGCTTAAAGTTGCTTAATTTTGTCTCGTTTAGGTTTACAGTGTAGGTTTTAACACTACCGTTTTCATCCCTTACCTCTATGGGCAAGTTTCCAGGAAGATTGGTAAGGAACTTTTCAATGGGTTGAAATTCCTCTGGTTCCCCAGTTTCCCAATGTCTAATGTGGTCTTTGTCCTTAGTTGTTTTGATCTCTCCACTTATTACCTCAAGGTCATAAAAGTTCTCGTGTTGACCATCCGATTTTCTTGGGTCGAAATAACCAATAAATTTCCCTTTGAACTCACCTTTTATATAAGTTCTTCGTTCAATTTGCATTTCTATTGTTTCATACTTAGGCATATAGGCTGTCTAGCAGGTCGCTTTCTGTTAAGATTTTTTTATCGTCAGTTTTCCTTATAGTATTAAAAGGTGGGTCTGTATAAAGCTCGGTATATTGAACTTCTACCCCATGCCTATACCTGAAAATTCTTCTATATCGTTCTTTAAACAATTCATACTCGGACCTTACCAAGTGGGATTCTACATAGTGCTTGGTTCTATAAAAAACACTATCTTTATGAATATATATTTTAAGATAAGCTGGAATAATGAAAATTACAATAACTAAAAAGGTAAAAAACCAACAAAATGGGAATTTTCTGTTTAATATAACAATACCTTGAATATAGTAGTCAGATCCTTCGACCAGTTGCTCCATTGATTTAATCAGCCGATCTCTTTCAGCTTCTCTTGAATGAATCAACTTTTCAAAATTTGATTTTTCTGTTTCATCTATCTCACTATTCAAGGCCTCTTTTTGTGTACCTAATTTTTTAATTGCAATAATTTCTTTTTCAAAATATTCTTGTGTAGAATTCTTATATCGTTCAAGTTTATCCTTTTTAAACGCCTCTAATTCCAACTCCAATTGTTCTGAAACAACAAGTCTCTCAATTGGTTTAGATACAATTATTGCAATAAAGCCAATGAAAATAACTCTAATTGTAGTTGAGATATATCGAGCTGTTTTGTTTGGAATGTATGGAAATCCCGTCTTCGATAGTGTATAAAGAAGGAAAAGGTAGATGTTTGTAATCATCCAAGCAAAGAATAATCCAACTGGAACACCTACATATATATTTCGAAATAACTGAGAAAAAGCCAAATAACAACTAAGAAAACAGAATGAGAAAATGAAAGCAACCAGTGAACCAATTATTGTAAAATGACGTTTTGTTCGTTGGCCACATTTTCCTATTACGTTAAAGTCATCTCCAGTTAATTTCCAAAAAAAATGATTAAAATTCATTTTATTCTTCTTTTTGAAAATCTTGGACTTTAATAAATTCTTGTGGATTTGCATCAATCTTTTTCATCATATTCTCTTTGTATTTGGATATAGCATATTGGGTTAATTCTTCTTGAGTTTTGAGTAATGATTTCTTTTCTACAAGTAATTTTTCTGATTTTAGATGAGTTATTAAATCCCTCTCCTGCCCATTTTTATCTTTGTGATAGTTGTACTGTATGTAAATTCCCTGCTCAGCTTTAATCAGTTCCTCAACATTATGTTTAAGGAAATCATAGGGAGACTTTATTAACATTAATTTAAAGA
Source organism: Algoriphagus sp. TR-M9 (assembly GCF_027594545.1). Classification (NCBI taxonomy): domain Bacteria; kingdom Pseudomonadati; phylum Bacteroidota; class Cytophagia; order Cytophagales; family Cyclobacteriaceae; genus Algoriphagus; species Algoriphagus halophytocola. The sequence goes on from NZ_CP115160.1 coordinate 3,476,163, forward strand.
AAATGGGAGTCAATTCAATCGCTAAGAAAAGGAGAGTGATAAATAAGGATATCCAAACTCCAGCTATTTTGTGAGCAAGTTTAATCCGTTGTAATAAACCATCAAGGCCAGCTGCTACTTGTTGATTTTTAGCCAGTTCTTCATCCATTTCTAAGATTAGCTTTCTTTTGTTATTTGTTAATTCCGTAATACGCTCTTCATTGGTTTCATCAAACATATTCTGCTCTGCAATTAACCTGTCAACATTATCTTTTAAAGCCTTGGCAAGTGGACCATTACCTGGAATTGTTCCAGACACCTTCCCATTTAGTTGGTCAGTATAATCCTGTTCTGCTTTCTTTATTCTTTCAATTATATCCTTTCTATTTTCTGAAATTTCTTCAAGTTGAATATCAATTAGTGACAAGCGATCTTCGTAATTAGCTCTTGTTCGTCCTTCATATTCTTTTCTTGTTTTAAGCTGTTCTTCGTGTAGAGCCGCATCAATTTCTGATTTAAACATTCGAATTTCAACAGGTTTTGAGATTGTTAATGCAATAATAGCCCCCATTAGTAGCCTAGGAATAGCGCCTTTAAGCTCACCCCAAGTAATAGCTTCGGTTCCGTCACCTACCCCTGTACTTGAAACAATAAAACGGTCTAGATTAAAAATCATCAGTCCCCAAAAAGCCCCAAACACCAGTGAAAGCATAGTTATTGTCCAGCTAACGCTTTCTCGTTCAATAGCTGACCCCCTTGGTTCAAAAATTGTATAAAAAGCATATCCACCAGCCAAAGCTGCCATTAATCCTGTAGCAACAATGATACCCCCAAGACACATATATTTTACTTGGTCTGAATAAGTTGAACGTTCCAAGATGTATCGATCACCTCCTGCAGCCTTCCAAAAGAACCGCATGATACTTGATGATTTTGGGCTTTGATAAAAATCTCTTTCCATATTGTTATTTTTTTTTGGTTAGATAATTAAACTTTTCAAACGGTTCGTGCTGAATTTTCAAATTTTGCGGGGTTATTCTAGGAGTTTTCATATCGATAATAATATTTGTCGATTCGGCTAATACGCATCTTAATTTTTGATGGGCAAGTGGGATTGATATTGGCTGTGAGATAATTGTTATATGAATAAATTTATTGGTTATTTCTAATGAAGAGGCTTCAAGTAGTACTTCTTTAGTTACCTTATGCCTTATTCCAAAAAAAGTAATCTTAAGGGAATTTTGCTGAGATTGATATTTAAAGTTGATACCTGAAGTATTTCCGGGAATTATCCCAAAGCCTTTAATATAAATTTTATGGCATCCCGAAACAATCCATAATAGTTCAGATTTATTTCCTGAAACAACCAAATTTTTAACGTATGAAATCTGCTTCAATGTGATTTTTTTGGCAAAAACCAAGTTTCTCATAAACAGCAAAGAACACTGTAAACGGATAAATATGTTACTAATTTTCTGTTTGAGATTGAAAGTCATTTAGAATTATTAGTTATTAATGGAATTAACATATAGTTTTTAGTTGATTGTGTTTTACAGATTTTTATTATTCATTTGCGCATTGGCAAAAAATGGCTCTTTTGCAGAACTTGGACTGTTCGTTGGCTTGTGTGGTTTTGCAAATGTGTCATTTGAGCGGCTGGCTAAAATTGTTTTCAAAAATGTGTTTTGGGCAAAAAAATACAGGAGCGTTGGCTTTGGGGTTGGATGTCTGATGGTTCATTTGTCCCATTACTTTATGTGTATTTCTGTCGTTCATTCTTGCTGTGTCGTCTTTTAAACTTGCTACCAACGTACAATGGTTAACCACGGATATGGTCAGTGACCCATTGTCTGTGGTTAACCTGGTGTTGAATAAAGTTGTTCTTTGTCCGAAATGCTCCCAATCTCCTTCTCTTGTTCCTATACAGGTATAGGGAATGGTGAAGGGCATTCGTCCAAAGAATTCAGACTGGTTTTTGTCTATTTGTTTTTTCCCTCCCAAAACCTGTCGGAAAAATGCAGCGACACAATAAATGTCAGCCCAGAATTACTCTCCTTCACCTAAAAAGCATTTGCAAGAAAAGGAATATTTCAAATAAAAAAATACCCAGTACTGAAATAGCCCCAAAAAGTTAGACACTATTTGAAGGCAATTTTATGAAAGGTAAAAAGAAGTATTCTGTCCTCTTTAGGAAAGAGGCAGTTGATCAAGTGATCCACGATAAGCGATCAGTATTTAAAGTAGGTCAGGATTTAGGAGTTGATAAATCTCTTATTCGTAAATGGGTTCTCTTGTATCAAAAACACGGAATTATGGGCCTTATGCCTATTTCAAATAGAGAATATCCTCCTGCATTCAAGGTCAAGGCTATTGAGACCATGCGAAAGAAGTCGTTATCTTTATTGGAGACCTGTATTCAGTTTAATATTCGAAGTCCTGGTTCCTTGGTCAAATGGATAGCTCTTTATGATGAAAAAGGCTCTGAAGGTTTAGCAAGGAAACAAAGTGAACCAAAATTTCCCATGGCCAAAAGAATCAAAAAGCCCAAAACCAAGGAAGAAGAGCTCCTGAAGGAATTAGCTTCCCTGAGAGCTGAAAATGCATATTTAAAAAAGCTCCATGCCTTAATTCAAGCCGACAAAGAGAAAGAAGAAAAGCGGAAGTCATCCAGGAATTAAGGCAGTCTCATGCATTATCAGATCTGTTAGTGCATGCTGGGATGGCCAGAAGTACCTTTTATTATCACATAAAACAATCCAGAAAGCCGGATAAATATCTGGAAGCCAAAAAGGCTATTTCCAGGATCTATAAGGAACATAAAGGGCGAATGGGCTACAGGCGCATCAAATTTCAACTTAGAAACGAAGGCATGATTCTCAACCATAAAACAGTTTTGAGATTGATGCAGGAATTGGGAATCCAGAGTTTGATTCGGACAAAAAAATACAAATCCTATAAGGGGGAAATGGGTAAAGTCGCTCCAAATCTTTTAGAACGCAACTTTAAAGCTTCTATGCCAAATGAAAAATGGGCTACCGATATTACGGAGTTTAAAGTCACTGACAAGAAACTCTACTTGTCTCCGATCATTGATATGTTCAATGGAGAGATCATCAGTTATACCATGTCAGAAAATGCCAAATTAAAGCCTGTAATTGATATGTTAGAGCAAGTGGAACGCCCTATTGCGAAGGAAAAACCGGTAATTATGCAATCAGACCAAGGATGGCACTACCAAATGAAATTGTATCAGGATACATTACACAAAAAGAACATTGTCCCAAGTATGTCCCGAAAAGGAAATTGCTTGGACAATGCGATAATAGAAAATTTCTTTGGAACCCTTAAATGTGAATTGTTCTATCTAAAAAAGTAAAATTCAATCAATGAGCTGAAAAAAGAAATCAAAGAATACATCCATTATTATAATCACAAAAGAATCCGATTAAACCTGAATGGAATGAGTCCAGTGAGTTATCGAATCCATTCACTAAATTCAACATAACAAGAAAAAAATGTCCAAAAATCTGGGGCTAGTCTAGTACAGGGTATTTTTTGAGGCGAAAATGAAAAAACTTGGCTCAAAAGGAGTTTTTCTGTAGCTATACTGTAGAGATCAGACCTGCTCATTCATTTCCTATCCTCCATTTCCAGGCATTTCTCAGCCCGTTTCCAAGTCATAAGAAATAGGGGTTTTTACTTTGGCTTTCCTATGCCAAGGCATGCGTTAAAGTGCTTAAAAAGCTTGAAAGATGGGTTCGTACGATTCGTACCCCTCGTACCTCTCGTACCGTACGAATGTACGAGTTGATAAAAGGAACTTAATCAGGGAAAAGTTACGCTGTGGTTCTTTTTATCTCAAAAAACGTAGATCCTTTGCTCCTACCCACCCCCATGCCGCACCTCCCCTCGCGAATCTCCCTTCGGGTATATTTATCAGTTGGGCGAAAAAAAGAAGGTTCTATCCTGTATTAAGTGAGACTACAATCCAAAACTCAAATTTTCTATCAACGAATGGCTTTGCCAACACCAAAAAATCTCAACTAGGATCTCTGTGCGGTAACTTGCTTCTTGACGCCTTGGTATGATAGGCTTCGATACTTTTGAAGACTCCTCCTTCGGCGGACAGGCAAAAGTATCCAAAAGTCCTGGCCTCGGCCCAGCGTACCGGACATTTTTAGTCCAATTCATTCCTATAAATACCGAACGATTTATTCCTAATTCTATTCAAGTCAATTCGAACACCTTCATTATACTCATGATAGAATCATTTTTCTAGACCTTCGCTAAGAATTCAGAAATTCAAGGAACACTCCTTCTTAGAAGTAAAAATCTCATTGAAGACAATGAGACTAATGGTAAATAGCTTGAAAATCAAGGAGTTAAAAATAAACGGTTATTTGATGATTTGGGTAAAAACACCAAGCGATGAATTGGCTAAAAATAAATTCCATGAAAAGTCCTTCAGAATTCGATCAAGCCCCTTTTTTCTTTTTGCTGTGAAAACAAATAAAAAGATAAATCCGAATGCCAGAAAGGGTCAATGCGATGACCATGCGACAATAGTCCGGTTAAAATTTTTAACCCTTTGATAATCAGTCATTTTTTTTAAACATCTACGTGATAAAAAAAACCTAGCGTAGTGCTGGAACAAGAGTTTAGCATCTTATGGATGACACACAAAACAATTTGTGTATCATATTTTTGAAATAATGAGACACAACACTATCTTGTATTGCATAGATGAGATACAAATGAAGCCTTACAAACCACAAGAACTTCTTTCGACCAACTTAGACTGGGCAGCCATTGTTGATTTACTGAGTACTGCCAATCGCCAGCTTGCCCGGTATGACGGACTACTTCAGTCTATCATCAATCCAGAGGTTTTGCTTTCACCTCTTCGCACTCAGGAAGCCGTACTGTCTTCAAAAATAGAAGGTACACAGGCTACGCTAAAAGAAGTGTTGGAATATGAGGCTGAAAAAGTCCAATCTTCAGAAAAACAAGGGGATATTAAGGAAATTATTAATTATAGGAAAGCCTTATTTTCAGCAAAATCAAGACTTGACTCCCTACCCCTCTCTCTTCGATTGATTCATGAAATGCATGCGGTGCTAATGCAAGATGTCCGTGGAGAGAATAAAGCTCCAGGTGAATTTCGGAAAATCCAAAATTGGATAGGAGCTCCGGGAAGCACCATGGATACCGCAAGATTTGTTCCTCCCACAGTTCAGGATATGATTCAGGGCTTGGGTGATTGGGAGAAGTACATTCATTTTGAAGAAAAAGATCCGCTTGTTCAATTGGCAATTATCCATGCTCAGTTTGAAATATTACATCCATTTTTGGATGGAAATGGACGGATAGGAAGAATTCTGATTCCTCTATTCCTGTTTGATAAAGATATTATCAGTGAACCTGTATTTTATCTTTCAGATTATTTGGAGAATCATCGCCGGGATTACTATGATGCGCTGAAGGACATTACTGATACAGGAAGCTGGACAAATTGGATTAGGTTTTTTCTGGGAGCGATTATTAGCCAGGCAAAGAAAAACAATGATCAAACCCGCCAAATAGTGGCGCTTTACGCATCTATGAAAGAGCAAATAGTGACGGCAACGCACTCTCAGTTTGCTGTAAATTGCTTGGACTTTATTTTTAATCATCCAGTTTTCAATAGTGGAAGATTTTATAAAGAGTCAGGAGTGCCAAGAGCGTCTGCCTCTCGGCTACTTAACGCAATGGAAGCCAATCAGATAATCAAATGTATTGAGAAGGGATCTGGCAGGAGAGCATCTCTGTACATTTTTGAACCATTGATTGATATCGTAAACCAATAGGGAAACTTGTGTATCATGAAATATGCACAAACTCATTTGCATCTCATAAATCAATCTATATGAGACAAAAGTGTATCTTTTATCTCATCTGTAATCCATAAAAACAAATGGTTCTACCATGTATTTAACGAGACTACAAGCCAAGAAATAAATTTCTAATGGCGAATGACTTTGCCAACAACAAAAAAATCTCAACTAAGGCCCTTAAGTCAAAGATTTCGGTTTCAAAGGAAATTGAATGGAGTTATGATTTCTGAGGAAGTTAAGATTCATCTTTAAGAGAAAAAGTGAATAAATAACACCCCTTTAAACACCCCATTAAAAAATAAAAATCCTAACCACCATTATTTCGGACAGTTAGGATTTAAAAATGCAGAGAGGAAGGGATTGCTCCTACCCACCGCCATGCCGCACCTCCCCTCGCGAATCTCCCTTCGGTCGATTTCGAACCCATTGTTTCTTATCGAGGGTTCTCATCCCTTCTGTCTAATTCACGATTTGGGACAAAAAACAAAAGCCAGTCCTTGTTAGAACTGGCTTTTAATTGCAGAGAGGAAGGGATTCGAACCCTCGATACCCTCACGGGTATACACGCTTTCCAGGCGTGCTCCTTCAACCACTCGGACACCTCTCTGTGTTGCTTTTGGATCTGCCATTGCAAATCGGAGTGCAAAGAAAAACATTCCTTTCGCTCTTTCCAAACTTTCCCGGAAATTAGGGGTATTTTCTTATGCGGTCATCTCCCCCGCCAATGGGACTTTTAGCTTGGCGATCACGTCCTCATGCCTGCGCTCCTGACCTAGCAGAAACATCATCTTGGTCACCGCAGCCTCCGTGGTGATGTCTTTTCCGCTGATCACACCCACCGCCAGCAATTCCTTACTGGTCTCGTAGCGGCCTTGTATGACTCGCCCCCCGTTGCATTGGGAGACATTCAGGATAATCACGCCCTTATCTATTGCCCGCTGCAGGGAATCCATAAACCATTTCTCACTTGGGCTGTTGCCTGATCCATAAGTCTCCAGCACCACCCCTTTCAAACCTGGGATGTTCAGACAGGCATCTATCACTTTTTTGGTAATCCCTGGGAAAAGCTTCAGCACCAAAACATTGTTGTCCAAGGAATTTCGATTCACCAGTTTTTTATGCGACTCCAGCGGTCGGATCGCCTGGGTATTGTAATCGATCACAATTCCTGATTCCGCCAAGGGAGGATAGTTTTCCGACTCAAAGGCATCGAAGTGTACACTTTGCACTTTCTTGGACCGATTTCCCCGCAGCAGCATATGGTTAAAAAACACACAGACTTCGGGTACTATAGGCCGATCATTGATCTTGGCAGTGGCGATCTCCAGAGAAGTCATCAGGTTCTCCCGCGCATCGGAGCGCATGGCCGAAATCGGCAGCTGCGCCCCTGTAAATATGACCGGCTTATTCAATCCCTGAAGCATGTAGCTCAGCATGGATGCAGAATAAGCCATGGTATCTGTACCATGTAGGACTACAAAACCATCGTAACTGTCGTAGTTTTCATAAATGATGTAGGCCATATCCTTCCAGTGGACCATGGACACATTGGAACTATCAATGGGCTCCGGAAAAGAAATCACCGTTATCGCCACATCCATACTGTATAGGATAGGGATCTTTTCCAGGATTTGACCAAAATTAAAGGGAACCAAAGCCCCGGAGTCATCATAAGCCATCCCCAGTGTGCCCCCGGTGTAGATAATCAACACGGAAGAAGTTTTACTGGTACGGGCAGAGGTGTTTAATCTTACGATTTTATAATTCATGAGCTAAATTCATGGAATAGGTTAAGGGCATTTTGTTTTGTCTGAAGCGCTACCTCCTCTTTGGACATTTGGAGGTAATCGCCTATTTTCTCAGCAATAATGGGCAAATAGGCCGGAGAGTTCCTTTTCCCCCGAAAAGGTACCGGCGCCAGGTATGGTGCATCCGTCTCAAGCACTAGGTTTTCTATCCCCAGCTCAGGAATCACCTGGTCCAAACCTCCGTTTTTGAAGGTGGCTACCCCTCCTATCCCCAGCAAAAAGCCCATCTCGATAATTTGTTTGGCCTGATCAAGATTTCCTGTGAAGCAATGAAAGATCCCGCGCAACTGTCCATCATGCTCTTCCTGTACGATTTTGATGGTTTCATCCATGGATTCCCGGCAGTGCAAAACTATTGGCAGTTGCTTTTCCTTAGCCCAGGCGATCTGTATCCGCAGCGCTTCTTTTTGCTGCTCAAAGAATGTTTTGTCCCAATACAGATCCAAACCGATCTCTCCCACAGCAGCAAAGTCTCTCCTATCCAGCCACTTTTTCATCACATCTAGCTGCTCCTTAAAATCCTCCTTCACATCGCAGGGATGCAGTCCCATCATGGGAATACATAATCCCGGATACTTCTCCTCACAGGCCAGCATTGCATCTATGGTCTCCACGTCCACATTGGGCATGTAAACCCGCTCGATGCCCGCATCCCTGATGTCCTGTATGAGCTGATCACGGTCCGAGTCAAACTTTCTAGAATATATATGCGCGTGTGTTTCTATGTAATTCATCAGTACTTTCGGGATTTCCATTTGATTTGGCCAGGCCAAAAATAGTAAAGAATAGTAAGGAGGACGACGGGGAAGTTATATAAATCAAAAAAACAGGCTTCCAGCGCATTGATTCTACCTCCAGCCTTTGCTGAAAAGCGAAGCAGAAAAACAGCCTGTGCAAGCATCTTGAAGGCTGCCAAAGCCAAGCCTAGCCCGGGTAAAGTAAGTATCAAATAGATCAAAGCCGGAAAGTACAAGACCTGTAACCCCAGTACCGCTTGCCAATACCAAGGCAAAGTCACCACCCCAGCCATCCAGCGCTTTCTCTGCTCCAATAACTTCTGCAGACTTGCTTCAGCTTTGGTCTGCAAAAGCATAAAAGGACTTACCTGGTGCACCAATTGATATCCTTTGGCACAGATCGCTCTGGAAATCTCCAAATCCTCGGTAAGCGTAAAAGGAAGCTTCGCAAATCCACCTGCTCCCTCATAGGCTTCTCTGCTGATCACCATGTTGTTACCCAGTCCGGTACTGGGAATACGGAGATCAGAAGCCACCTTGACATAGGCCAGGGTCAACCACCATTCCAATCGCTGCAGTCTTTCCCGAACTCCCTGCCCCCGCACTGCAGTCACGCCCAAGACAATCCCCACCTTCTCTGTAAAACAGCTCACTCCCTCCCAAATCCACTGAGGATTCACCGCACAATCCGCATCCGTGAAAAAGTAATAATCACCAGTCGCTCTATGACTTAACAGTTCCAGGGCATTGGCCTTCCCATTCTGATGAAACTTGCCTGATTCGGAAGACTGCACGGTAACAAACTCACGGTTAGCATGTCCGGCACACCAGCTCTCCAGTAAAACCGGGGTCAAATCTTCACTTTGATCATCGGCAATCAAAATTTCAATCTGGGCCTGGGGGTAATCCAGGTTCTCAAAAGACTGAAGCAGCCTGGGAAGATCATCTTCTTCATTCCTAGCCGCTACCAAAACCGAAACTTTGGGACAAGTGCCTCGCTCTGGCCTGCTATAATCCTTCCAAGCATACCGGAGATGAAAAATCATCCCCACATACTGTAAGCCCAGCATAAGCATGACCGCTATGGTAATCACCAGAATCACAGCAAGGCGGTTTTCAGTCCTCTTTCATCTAAAAAATCCAAATAAGTGGGCAATACTTTAGGCAATACCGCGCTGGTCTTTTGCTGATCATGAAAGAGCCCTATAGCCCCAGCCTTGGTATGCTTTATGGACTTTTCTAGCACCCGCTCAGGAGGCAAACTCCGGTCATAATCCCCGGACAGCATGGACCACATGATAACCTGATAATTTTCACTAACCTCCTGAGCTTGCTTAGGATTGATCAGGCCATAGGGAGGTCTAAACAAGGTCGTGGTAACACCCAGCTTATCTTCAAAAATACGGGCACATGCACTGATATCGGAAAGGTATTGATCCCGTGCTGTTTTCCAGCCATTCATATGATGAAAGGTGTGATTTCCTATTCCATGCCCGGCTTGCAGCACCGCTCTGGCCAGTTCAGGATGCTTACGCACATTATCCCCTACCATGAAAAAAGTGGCTTTCTGCCCTCTCTTTGCCAGTTCCTGGAGCACATAATCCGTCACCCCCGGTACAGGCCCGTCATCAAAGGTGAGGTAAATCTCTTCTCCTTCCCCTTCCTTGCTCCAAACCCTGTTTGGAAAACAATACTGAACCAACCTGGGGACGGTATGCCAAATCATTTTACTGAAATCTTAAACTCAACATCGTCAGGTCATCTCTCAAAGGCTCCTCTTGTGAAAACGCCCGGATTTGCTTGAGAAATTTCCTGTGGAAATCATCTGGATCCATGCGGCTGTTTTTATTGACAAACTGCTCCAGGCGCTCCTCCCCAAACTCCTCCTGTGCAGGATTCATCGCCTCGGTGACTCCATCTGTGTACAGGTGAAGGGAAAACTCCCCTAGATCTTCCCGCTCTCCTATTTGCAAAAAAGGCAATTCATCAAATGCCCCGAGAATAGTAGTTCCCGCATCGAGGGACTCGCATTTTTTTTCATTGGCCCGGCAGAGCAAGGGCGGGTTATGCCCCGCGTTCACAAATTGTAGTTTGCGGGTTTTAAAATTAAAATGCCCTAGAAAAAAGGTAATGAAGCGCTCCCCATGGGTGTTTTCAAAAAGCGTATAATTCAGTTGATTCACCACCATTGGCAGGTCTGCATCGCTTCTAAGTAGGGTACGCAGTGCTGCCTGGAAATTGGACATCAGAAGTGCTGCCGAAATCCCCTTACCGGAAACATCCGCTATGCAGAAATACACTTCCTCCTCAGACTTCCTGATCAGGTCATAGTAATCGCCTCCCACACGGCTGTGTGGCAGGTAGGTCACCTTGGCTTTCAACTCCTTGTCCATAGGCAGCTCAGCAGGAAATAGCATTTGCTGTACCTGAGAGGCTATGGCAATCTCCCGGTTCAATACTTCTTGCTGCAGTTGCTTTCTGGCAAAACGCTTATTTTCCAAAGCCACTACCAAAATATTGGTCAAGGCCTGGGTAAAGTCCAGGTCCAGATCCATTTCCTGATCTTTCCTCCGGAGAAATAATATCGCCAGCATCTTGTCCTTATGGTAGACCGGCAGGTAGGTTTCCAGTTCCTGAAAGGAATATTCTTCTTCCAATTCCAACCTCAGCTCACCCGATTTTTTTTCATCCATCACCTGGTCGGCGGGGATGAGTTCCGGCACATTTCCCTTCACACCATGCGCCACTTTCTTTTCGAAGGCACCTTCCTTAGCCACATACAGTACCAGGGATTTGATATTGAGGTGGACCAGGCAGGTGAACTTAAAAATATTCAACAGCACAGCTTCAGACTGATTCTCGTTGATCGCCTGCGTGATCTCCAGCAGGGATTTGAGCTCCAGTTCTTTGCGTTGATACTTATGTGTAATCGTGGTCAAACTCACAGTGTATTATGTGCCATCAGGCCTTTTTTAGTGGCTAAAAAAAACAAATCCTTCCCTTCAGATTCCATATCCACAGCTCCGAAGCGCTCCGAGTCGGGATCATCCAGACACTTGATGTAGCCTTGGGTATAAAGGGACTTCAGGGTGGATAAAATCAAGGAGTCCTCCCAGTCCAAACTTTCTTTCAAATAGGAAAAGGGCTGCACAAAGTACAACTCATCCATAAGGTCAAATTCTGCTTCACTCATAACTCAAATTTCAGACTCTAAATTAACACTTCTAGCGTTCTGCCTACCCTTCCAGGTGAATTTTCCTCCTATCGCCCCTAATCCTACTGCCAAAGCATAAAACGGGTGAGCAAATGTAGTTTTCATTAAGCTAAACCAGCCCGGATAAACCTTAAAAGAACTTAAGACCTTTCCCAATGCCAATTTTTCTCCCAAAAACTTGATCCCCCATACAAACACAAAAACCAAAACCCCGTGCAGCCCCAGCCATAAAAGTCCAAAGCTTCCAATCCAAAGCATCTGTATCACAAAAACCAGCCCAGCTGCTATTCCATTGGACAAGCTACCTTTGGCGCGCCACTTACCTGCCCAGCGGACACGCTGCCGCAGTAAGGCTTTCCAGTTTTCCTCTGGAGTTGTGAAGACCAAGGAATCAGTATGGGTTAAATAAACGCAGGAAGCTGCCCCATATCGCTCTACCATTTTCTTCAGAAGGAATTCATCGTCACCAGAGCTAAAATGACGGTTACCGGCGTATCCTTCCACTCCTGCAAAAGCAGACTTTCTATAGGCGATATTTGCCCCGCTACACATGAGCGGATTTTGCTTTGCAAAGCCTGCCTGAGTCAGCAACAAAATACTCCCCCAGTCCCACTGCTGAAATTGAGACAGAAAAGCAGGACTTGCCTGCACCAATACCGGCCCTGCCACAAATTGAATCCCAGGATCTTGAAAGGGCAGAACCATACTGGGGAGCCAGAAATCTGACCAGCTGCAATCTGCATCTGAGCACACAATCAACTCCGTACGAGCCAGACTCACCCCAAATTCTACCGCAGCTTTTTTTCCTGGCCTAGGGCTACGCACTAGCCTGATATTTGGGTAATCTTTCAATGCTTCAGAAAGAAAAATGAAAGATTCATCCTCACTGTGATCATCTACCAGCAGGATTTGCACAGTTGATTTGCTGAGGTGAATGAGGGATTTGGCTAGCTTTCCGGCATTCCGGATCTCATTTCGGAATGGAATCAAGAGGGTAATTTCTCCTAGTTGCCCCTGCCCTTCTTTTTGGCTTTTTGCAGGCCAAAAACGAGCCAGCCATGCAAGCAAAAGTAAGTAACTCAATGACCAGATCAGGTAAAAACTTAGCATGTTTTAAGCTAACTTGCGGGGGTGAGCAAAGAACTAGAAAAAGTACCAAAAGAAAAAATCATCCTAGGAATCGATCCAGGAACCAATGTGATGGGGTATGGGGTGATTCTGACTGAAGGCAAAAAATACAAATTGCTTCAATACGGGGTGATCCATCTGAAAAAATATGGTTCGCATGAGCTGAAGCTCAAAAAGATTTTTGAACGCATCACTGGAATCATCGAGGAGTTCCTGCCCGATTCAGTCGCATTGGAGGCTCCGTTTTTTGGGGTAAACGTCCAATCTATGCTAAAGCTGGGAAGGGCTCAAGGCGTGGCCATGGCCGCGGCTTTGGCCAGAGATATTCCGATCACAGAATACTCCCCAAAGAAAGTAAAGCAGTCCGTCACCGGCAACGGCAATGCTTCCAAAGAACAGGTGGCAGCCATGCTACAGACCCTTTTCACACTGAATGAACTCCCTAAAATGCTGGATGCCACAGATGCTTTGGCGGTAGCACTCTGTCATCATTTTCACGAGGGCAGAATCCAAAGCCGGGGCAGAAGTGCAGGCTGGAAATCCTTTATAGAGGAAAATCCCGGCCGGGTAAAAAAATAAAAGCCCGGCTAGTAGCCAGGCTTTGGGACTTTCCTCAAAATCTGTGGTTAGAAATCATATCCTATGGAGATTTTGAACACGTTATTTTTTACGTCCTGGCCAAAGTAATTCAGGTTTTGCAAGCCGAAATCGTAACTCACCTGGGCGTTTAGACCTAGGGGCAGATTGGCACCCACACCTGCTACACCAGCGATATCATACCCTTTCACACCGTCTGTATTGGTGTTGGTATCACCACCTTCCTCATAGCTTCTAGAAACCAATACTGAGCCCTGAGGCCCTGCAAATACATTCAGAAAAGGAAGGAAATTCAATCGAAGCAAAACCGGCACATCTATGTAATTCAAGCGCTCGGTAGTCGCTCCACCCGGTGCTGCATTGTTTTTATACCCCTTCTGCGCATACTGGATTCCAGGCTCCAGCGCGATGAAACCTGCGCCAAACTTATAATAAGCACCTACGTGAAATCCCGGATTCGCATCTGTAGATGCAAAATCTGTAAAATTAGGGCTGCTATAGCCTGCACGTACACCAAACTGAGCATGAGCAGCAGTACTGAACAGTCCAATAGCGAAGAATAAAATCAATAGCTTTTTCATAAATATGGATTAAATGGTACGGTAAATAGTTCTAGTTTCGTCGAAATGCTGATTAAATTAGCCTAAAAGCGGGTAGTTCAACCAAGATCTTTTTAAATTAAGTGATCAAACTCTTTCTAACCAAGGGTAAAAACCTTGCCAAATTAGACTTTTAGTAAAAAACTAATGGAAAAATTCTCAAATCTTTTTAACAAATTCCCCACCACCAGCGACGAAGCCAAGCAGGCATTTGCTGATCATCTTACTGAATTTGAAGTAGAAAAAGGCCATTTCTTGGTTCGTGAAGGACAAATCTGTGATCAATTGTTTTTCGTCGCCAAAGGAGCTGCCCGAAGCTACTACACCCGAGACAATCGTGACATCACGGTTTCATTTACCCTAGATGAGGAGTTTGTCACCGCTATGCACTCCTTTATTACCAGAAAGCCTTCTTTTGAAAATATAGAAACCCTAGAGCGAAGTACCATTTATAAAATTTCCCATGATGACTTACAGGCTTGCTTCCTGAAGTTTCCCGAGCTGGAGCGCGCCTACAGAATGATTTTGGAGCAGTATTACATAGTGCTAGAAGAGCAGCAGATTTTCACCAAATTCAAATCGGCCAGAGATCGCTATTTAGAACTGATGCAGTACCGACCCAAGGTGATCCAAAAGGCCTCCGTAGGGCAGATCGCTTCGTTCCTGGACATGACCATAGAAACCCTGAGCCGAATTCGCGCTAAAATCTGATTTATTGACAAAAGTCAAGGGGCACTTTTTCAGGTTATAGGTAATTTTGGCAAAGCCTAATCCACTCCCACCCCATGAAAAAACTACAAGTCATCTTATTCGCCATATTTTCTGTCTTCTATTACAGTTGCAGTAGCTCTTCCAATGAGCAAACCTTCGACAGTTCTGAACTCCCAAGAGTAAGCCTGGAGCAAACAGAAAAAGTAGTGGAAGATTTCATCATGGCTGAGGATGGAGCTACCATAGAAATCCCGGCCGGATTTTATGAATTCAACACCCAGCTGATCCTAGACAATAAGTCAAACATCACCATCAAAGGTGCAGGACTAAAACAAACGGTACTTTCCTTCAAAAACCTCAAAACTGGGGGAGAAGGCGTCAAACTGGTAGGAAATAACATTACCATCCAGGACCTGACCATAGAAGATGCGCCAGGTGATGGAGTAAAAGCGCAACACACCGATGGAATCACCTTCCGCAGGATCAACGTCACCTGGACAAACGGAGACAAGTCAAAGAACGGAACTTACGCCATCTATCCGGTGCAGTGTAAAAATGTAATGATTGACGAAGTGATCGCCTCTCACTCCAGAGATGCGGGTATCTACGTGGGCCAATCAGAAAACATCATAGTCAAAAACTCTCTGGCTTTTGGAAATGTGGCCGGAATCGAAATCGAGAACTGTGACAATGCGGAGGTTTTTGGGAATGTAGCCCGTGACAATGCAGGCGGAATATTGGTTTTCAACTTACCGGGCTTACCAAAAGCAGACGGTGCCAAAACCAAAATTTACGACAATGACATCATCGAAAACAACCACGAAAACTTTGCGACAGCTATGGGAGAAGGCCCCAATGGCAATACAGTGACCATGATCCCTCCGGGCTCAGGAGTGATTTTACTGGCTGCCAAAGAAGTGGAAATTTACAACAACCGGATTCTTCGAAACAAAACCACCGGCGTGGCCATCGCCAGCTATCAGATCACAGGTTTCCCTAGCGAGGCTCCAAACTGGTCTCCATTCACCACCGACATATACATTCATGACAATGAGTATGACCGGACTAAAGGCTTTCCTGATCTCTCCAGAGAATTGGGGCAATTGATCAGCATCTATAACGCGCATGGCAAGGCTAAAACCCAAGACATCATCTACGACGGGATCTGGGACGAATCCATCAGCGAGGACATCAGCACTAACCCTATGCGGATTTGCCTGTCAGAAAGCAACCTTTCCGAACTGTATTTCACGCGTTTTTCACTGATGGACGGAGAAGACAATATTGAAGGCTTTGCTGATGCATCACCATTCCAAAACTGTACAGTTCCCGTAGCCACAAACGTGAGCGCAATTGCTGAAATGTGATGAAGAGAACTAAGATTACCTGGAGCCTCAGTATTTCGCTGGCAATCCTGATGCTAGTGCTTGCCTGCAAAAGCGAGCCTTCCACGACTTCTAGCCCAGTACCTGCTTTAGAGGAGGAATTGGCAGATGGGAAATTTCCCTATCAAAGACTATCCACTTATGGTTTCTTTGCCGGAGAATTGAAGGAATTGACACCTGTAGATGAGGTAATACCCTATCAACCTGCCTCTTCGCTCTTTACTGATTATGCCTTGAAGAGCCGCTTCGTGTTTTTCCCTGCTGGGGAAAAAGCGATTCTAGCATCCAACGAACTAGACTTTCCTGAAGGCACAGTTTTGATCAAAAACTTCTATTACCCCGTTGACTTCAGCAAACCCGAGCAAGGCCGAAGAATCATAGAAACAAGGCTTTTGATCAATTCAGAAACAGGTTGGGAAGCTTTTCCCTACATCTGGAACGACAGCCAGACGGAGGCTATTCTCAAAGTGGTGGGCGGAGAAATCCAGGTAGATTTTATTGATCATGAAGGAAAGGATCAAGTGATCAATTACCTGGTCCCCAACAAAAACCAGTGTAAAACCTGTCACAACAAAAACGAATCCCTCGCTCCTATAGGCGTGAAAGTACAGCATCTTAATAATGAGTTGGAGTTTAAGTCAGGAAAATCCAACCAACTCGCACATTGGGCTGAGTTAGGAAAACTGGAGGGTTTTGAAGGGGCTGCGGCACATCCCTCCATGATCAATTATGAGGACAAAAATTTACCACTAGACGATCGGGCCATGGCATATTTAGACATTAATTGCTCGCACTGCCACAGCGCAGAAGGCCCGGCGAGTACTTCGGGACTGTTCCTTACCTACGATCAAACTGACCCGCGTAAGCTTGGTGTAAATAAAATCCCGGTAGCTGCAGGAAATGGAGCTGGCACCTTCGATTTTGACATTGTACCGGGCAAAGCTGATGAATCAATCCTCACGCACAGAATGAATTCTACTGAAGTTGGGATTGCGATGCCAGAGCTTGGGAGAACGACCGTCCACAAGGAAGGCGTCCAGCTGATCAAGGATTGGATTAATAGCATGCAGTAGGGCTTACTCTCAAAACTCAGGCGGCTGTTTTCATTCCATAGGAACGAGTGGTAATTATAATCAAACGTTCCTATGGAACGTAAAACAAAAATCCAATACTCCAGGACTACCAACCAGCTGTCCCTCTGGAACAAAAGAACCGCGCTACAATTGTGCGGTGAACTCAGTGGATAAAAAAATGCCCCCAACCCAAGTCGGAGGCATTTTTTTAGGTGAATTCCTATTTGTTAGAAAGTATAGCCGGCAGAAAGCTTAAACCCTCTGTTGTACACATCGGCATCACTGTCTTTAAAGATCGGCGTAAAGCCATAATCATAAGAGGCCTGCACATTGAATCCCTTTGGCAGGTTATACCCTACACCTAGGACTAGTCCAAAATCAGTTTCCTTAATCGCATCAGAGTCATAAGAAACCGTTCCTCCAAAGAAATCCCCTTCAAATTTTGATTTGGCCAGGAAGGAAATCTGCGGTCCGGCAAAGAGATTAAAACCTTCTGTAGGGTACATTCTGAAAAGCACCGGAATATCCACATAGTTTAGAATAGCCCGGCTATCCACAAAATCATCATTCTGCGTGCCTTTTACGGAATAATAAACTCCTGGCTCCAGTGCTAAGCGATCTGTCATAAACAGCATGGTGTATCCGCCCAGGTGAAATCCTACTCTATTGGTGTAATCATTCTCTGACACATCATCTCCTCCAAAATTGAAAAGACTGGCCCCTCCACGGACACCGAATCCTCCTAATTTTTCGGATGATTGGGCTTGAGAAAGCTGGACCATTCCCAGTCCAAAGGCGATAAATAAAAGTACTTTTTTCATAGTCAAATACAAGTTGGTTTTCGCAACTGTATTCCCATGACCATGCCAAAAGAGGATTATTAATCCAAAGTATCGATGACTTTCTTATCGATGTAGTTAGAATTGAGCAGGCTCAAAGCCCCCATATATTTCATATCGAAATTTAAGGTATCGCCCACTTGGTAACCATTCGGATTTTCTCCCAAATTAATAATCAACATATCAGAACTACCGCCGAGAATCTCGTATTTGTCGTCACTGGGAAGCAAGTATTTGGGATCCACATCCAGCAAGCCTAAGTCAATAATCGCCCTGAAAGAGCTTTTACCGTAGAGCGACTCATCGATTTCCGCTGTTTCCCCCTGCGGGTTAGACGCCAGATTCCCAACGGGTAACAAGGGTTTTTCCTGCATTTCTATAATCTCAGCATGTAGCTCAAACACATCTCCGTTCATGCCCTCGATAACTTTCTCCTCAAACAGATCCAAGCCAAAATACAAGGTTTCTCCTACGCGGAAGTGGTTGATTCCTTTTGGCAACTGATGTGTCAGCATCAGCGGGATGGTCACTGAGGTACCGGCAGATACCCAAGGGATTTTCTTGTTGAACTTAAGTTCAATGATCTGCTTGTAAAGGGACAGTTGAATCAGTTTGTCTGCCGAAGGCATCACCCCGTTCAGGCAATTAAGATTGGTTCCCAGCCCTATCACCTCGATGTTTGGAAGATGGAAGATTTGGGAATAAAATTCCACCAATTGTTCGCCCATCACACCTTCGCGAAGGTCACCGGTTTCGACCATGATGATGATCTTGTGCTTCTTTTCTTGCTCTACCGCCTCCTGACTGATCCAGCGTATGGTTTCCAGCTCGCTATTCAAGCTGACATCTGCAAACTGCACCATTTTACTGATGTTCCTTTTGGACACCGGCTTGATGTAGACAGTTTGAATCTCCGGATTGAGTGATTTAACCATAGCCAGATTACTGATCCGGCTATCGTGAATTTCCTTCACGCCAAGGTTAATTAATTCTTGTAAAAAAAGTCTGTTTCCGCAGAGCAGCTTGGACACTACTCCCCAAGAAACATCATTCTCCTGGAATGTACTTCTAAGAAACTCAAAATTCTCTTTGAGCTTTGCTTTATTTAAGGTGAGAAAAGCCATTTTACTTGGTCAACCTCATTTCAAGGTATTTGTTCGTAAAGCCGATTCTTTCATACAGATTTTTAGCAGGATTATCAGGTTCTACGTGCAGAGCAATAGAACCATTGGCCATCTTGATTGCCATTTCCATGATTTTTCCGCCTATTCCTTTGCCTCTTTGCGAAGCATCTACAGCGATATAAACCAAAATATTCTCAGGAATATAGCCAGACATACCGGTCTTGTTCATCACCAGCGCACCCAGCAATTTACCATTTTCTCTGGCCATCACCACAAAACCTCCTGCATGGAGACTTTGGTCAAGGGCATAGTCTAGGCATTTCATGATATCCTCTTTGGGATCACCATATTTCCCTAAGTGCTCAAAAAGGAAATCGGCAATTTCATTTTTCTGCAAATATGTCGCAGAATCTATAGTAGATAGAGTTTCTAGTTTGATCATATAGATTTTAACTTTGAACTGTTATTTTTTTCGAAATAAATCACTGACACGAAAGTCAGAAAAGAGAGCGTAAGCCCAAATAAATTGGCATCCAAGCCTAGCGGCAAACTGACTTCTGAGATAATCAATCCTGCCGTCAAACTCCCGCCCGTAATCATAGATGCAGTAGCTGCTCTGGGACTGGTCTGCCCAAAGAACAAGCCTCCAACTACCGGTACCAATAGGCCTGAAACCATAAACGCATAGGAATATAACATCAAACTGAGTACTTCCGTCATTTGCCAGGCAATAATTATCGCCACTACTCCAATGGCCAAGGTGAGCAGTTGTGAGATCCGCATCTCTTCTTTTAGAGATTTGCCTACAAAGAACTTCCCTAGAATATCAGTGGTCAGATTACCAGACGCCGCCATCAGACAGGAGTCTGCCGTGGAAAGTACCGCTGAGAAATAGGCTGACATCATCAGTCCCAAGATACCGGCCGGTAAGATCTGACTGAGCAAAACAGGAAGCCCCATCTCCGGATCCATAGCAGTCGTGAACCCTTCTAAAGCACCCTGCTCCACCGCTACTCTGGATAGTAAACCCAAAGAAACGCCTAAAAGTGCCATAATCGGCCATTCAAATAATCCTGCGATGAACCAAGCCTTCTTGGCAGACTTCACATCCCGAGCTGCAAAGATCCGCTGGTAAAGCGTCATACCCACAAACCAAATGGGAATAATCGTGATCCCCCAATTGGCAAGATCTTGCCAGGTAAGATTGGAAAAGGAGAAAAACTCCTGTGGCAAAGTGCTCTGAATACCTTCCCAACCACCTACATAATTATAGGAAATCGGAATCCCGATAAACATCAATCCCGCCATCAAAATGATCCATTGTATGGTGTCGGTATAGATCACTGCTTTCAGTCCGCCCATCACGGTGTACACCACCGCTATGGTTCCCATGATCAGCAGCGCATAGGACAGGTCCAGCGCCTCAAAGGTCCCTGAAGCGAGCTTGGCTCCTGCCAGTAGCTGTGAGGAAGTAAATCCCAGGTAACCTAGAAAACAGATTACTGCAGCCACTCTCGCTGTAGTAGAATTATACAGATGTCCGATGATCTGTGGAAAGGTGAAAAACTGGGCAAAGGCAGAATCAGATTTTACCCGGGGAATCAAAACTACTGCGGCCAGCCAAGCTCCCAAAAGTCCCGTGAACAGCATCCAGGAACCAGACAAGCCCATGACAAATCCAAGCCCCCCTAAACCAATAGAAAATCCTCCGCCTACATCAGTGGCTACTACAGAAAGGCCTATGTGCCAAGGCCCGATGCTGCGTCCCCCCACATAATAATCCTCCTGACCTGAGTTCTGTTTCATGTAAAAATATCCTACACCCAGCATCGCCAGCATGTAGGCCACAAAGATCCCCAGATCTATATAACTCATATCGTCTTTCTATTTGTAACAAAATCTCTCTAGAATATAATTTTTCAAAGGTAAGCAACATGGCTCACATTCAAAATTTTATTGGGTTCAAAAGATAAATTTGATCATTCAGTGCAATTGAAGATTGGAATAATTCTAAAACCTAAATCTTTTGGATTGAAAAAGTAGAGGATCAAGCATCCCTTCCAAAAAAATGAAGCAAACCTGGATTAAAACCCAATCCTAATTCACAGAAAGCTCAGAAGACCTCAATACTCCATTGGGTTCCCACCTATTGCAACAGCCTTAGCCAATCTTCATTTTTTCACCTCTTGCATCTGGTAGATATCATACAGTTTTTGGTCAAAAGGATAATCCCAGCAGCCCATCCTATGGTAGAGATTTCCCCCGAAGCCTTTTTTGTAAATATGTACGCCATGCAAAGGATGGCTCTGGTTCAAATTCGGAGCCGAGCCAAACATATCATATTCCTTGCAACCCCAGTTCTTAGAAAGCTTGATAGATTCCCACTGCAGCGCATAACTAGCCATCATATGGTTCTTCTGGGAAGTGGAAGCTCCATATAAATAGGTTCCCCTTTCTTTGGACAACACCAAAAACATAGAAGACAGGAACTCCCCATCCCGATCAGCCATCAGCATTTTTACCGAGACTCCTTTCTTACCATTGTCCTGATTTTTCAATATGGTAGAAAAGAAATCCTGATTTTGGATCTGCATGTGATGTCGTGTAGCGGTGTCCAGGTATAAGCGATACCAATCTTCCAAATGCTCCATCCCATATTCACGAACTCTGATCCCTTTTCTGTTGGCTTTTCGGACATTATACCTGGTATTAAATCGCATATTGGAAAGCAGCTCCTCCTCGCTTAATGTCAGGTCCAGGAAAAAAGTGTTTTTGGGCAAATTATCAGAGATGCTTTTCTGTAGGTTCCAGTTTTCCGTATTGAAGTTGACCCTATATTCCTGAGTTTGATTGGGAGGAGGCCCAACCCAGTTGCCACTCTCGTCGAAATATTCCTCTTCTACCGCCCATTGGTTTTCCCAGGCTAGGTCAAAGCGAATAAATATGCAGTTTGCAGGAAGCTTAGGTTGGATGGAATTAGCCAAGTATTCTAAAAACAGCCCCTGGTTTTCGAAGGAAGGTTCCATTTTTGGACCATAGGGTACATAGGCAAAGCAGGTATACGGATCTATGTACTTAATCAATACGAGTAAATCCTCACTCATCCTGCCTGAAGGATCTGCCTCAGCATATAAAATATCTTTGGAAATGGTCAGCTCAAAACCCTGAGGTACAAAGCCCTGATTCTCTTTCACCCGTCCCCAAAATGGCGTCTGTGGTAGGATACTGGTACTCTTAAACTCTTCGATTTCCTTTGGCTCTAAATCACAAATCATCCCTTTTCTTGCATATTTGGCGCGAAATTAAAGAATCATGCACGCAATCTGAAATCCAATGGGATGTTTTGGAAGAAGTGAGCATGGCAACAAATCAGGATGAAGTGCGAGAAAATGCTTGGTGCTTGATTTTGCTATTCAGGCCAGAATAGGTTATGCTATTGTAGGTAGTGCTCTTAGTACGCCTTACTCACAACCTTCTCCCTTCCCCAAAACCAAAAAAAGCCGACTCTCGCCGGCTTTCTAAATATTTATGAACCTGTATTTAATTAAACATTTTCGCTTTTCACAGAAGCAGAGAAGAACTCCCTGTTCATCCTAGCGATGTTTGTCAAACTGATTCCTTTAGGACATTCTGCCTCGCAGGCTCCCGTGTTGGTACAGGCACCGAAACCTTCGGCATCCATCTGTGCTACCATCTTCTCTGCTCTGGACATTCTTTCCACCTGTCCCTGCGGTAGCATAGCCAGCTGAGAGATTTTCGCTGAGGTGAACAGCATGGCAGAGGCATTTTTGCATGCCGCTACACAAGCTCCACAGCCTATACAAGTGGCCGAATCAAAGGCTTCATCCGCGATTCTCTTCGGAATAGGAATTTCATTTGCGTCAGGCACACCACCTGTGTTCACCGATACGTATCCACCCGCCTGAATGATTCTATCAAAAGAACCCCGATCTACCACTAAATCCTTCACCACCGGGAAAGCCGCAGCTCTCCAAGGCTCTATGGTGATGGTGTCTCCATCCGAAAAAGAACGCATGTGAAGTTGACAGGTAGTAGTCTGCTTAGGACCGTGTGGATGCCCGTTGATATAAAGTGAGCACATGCCACAGATACCTTCCCGGCAATCGTGATCAAAGTGAACTGGATCTTCTCCCTTGGCTGAAAGTTCCTCATTCAAAACATCCATCATCTCTAGGAATGACATGTCCGTGGAAATTCCATCTATTGGATAGGTGACAAAACCGCCCTTATCATTGGCATTTTTTTGTCTCCATATTTTTAATGTCAGTTTCATATCTAATTATGAATTAAAGTCTTGAATTTATTTATAGGATCTTTGGGTCAACTTCACGTTTTCGAACACCAGCGGCTCTTTGTGCAGCTCCTCTGGAGTGTTCTCAGCTTTGAACTCCCAGGCTGCCACATAAGCAAAGTTCTCATCATCTCTCAAAGCTTCCCCTTCCGGAGTTTGAGATTCTGTTCTGAAGTGACCACCACAAGATTCAGATCTGTTCAGCGCATCATCTACCATCAGCTCTCCCAGCTCTAAGAAGTCTGCCACTCGACTGGCTTTCTCTAAGGTCTGATTCAGTTCCTCGTTGGCGCCAAGCACTTTCACATCTTTCCAGAACTCCTTTCTCAATTCCTGAATCATGCCTTTAGCCTTGGTGAGTCCTTCAGCATTTCTGGCCATACCGCAGTACTCCCACATGATATGGCCTAGCTTCTTATGGAAGTAATCCACTGTTTTGGTACCATTGATACTCAAAAGCTTCTGGATCGCATCTTTTACTCCCTGGGCAGCTTTTGCAAATTCAGGATGATTTGCATCTACTGGAGCGGTTCCTATTTGTGCCAAATAATCCCCGATTGTGTAAGGTGCCACGAAGTATCCATCAGCCAATCCCTGCATCAATGCAGAAGCTCCCAATCTGTTTGCTCCATGATCGGAGAAATTCGCCTCTCCAAGAGAGTAAAGACCTGGAACAGTAGTAGATAAGTTATAATCAACCCAAAGTCCACCCATGGTGTAGTGAACAGCTGGATATATTTTCATTGGTGTCTGGTAAGGATTCTCTCCAGTGATCTGCTGATACATGTCAAACAAGTTGCCGTATCTGGCGCGGATCGCATCTTCTCCGTCGCGTTCGATTGCGTCACGGAAGTCCAGAAATACTGCCTGACCGGTTTCATTCACACCGCGACCTTCGTCACAAACGTCTTTCGCATTTCTGGAAGCCACATCACGAGGGACCAAATTACCGAAGGAAGGATATTTTCTTTCCAAATAGTAGTCTCTGTCCTCATCTTTAATATCTCTAGGCTTGATCTCACCTTTGCGAAGTTTCTCTGCTGTTTCTTTAGTCTTTGGCACCCAAACCCTACCATCATTTCTCAAAGACTCAGACATCAAAGTCAACTTGGACTGATGATCTCCTGATACTGGAATACAAGTAGGGTGAATCTGAGTGTAGCAAGGGTTGGCAAAGTATGCACCTTTCTTATGCGCTCTCCAAGCCGCGGTCACATTAGAACCCATCGCGTTGGTAGAAAGGAAAAATACGTTTCCATAACCACCAGTACACAATAGCACCGCGTGAGCAGCGTGAGTTTCGATAGCGCCAGTGATTAAGTTTCTGGTCACAATACCTCTCGCATGTCCGTCTATAGTGACTACATCCATCATCTCGGTACGCGGGTAAAGCTTCACTTTACCATTGGCTACCTGACGGCTCAAGGCAGAATAGGCTCCTAAAAGCAACTGCTGTCCCGTTTGGCCCCTGGCGTAGAAGGTTCTGGACACTTGTGCTCCACCAAAGGAACGGTTGGCAAGCAATCCGCCGTATTCTCTGGCAAACGGAACACCCTGTGCCACACACTGGTCAATGATATTTACAGAAACCTCTGCAAGACGATATACATTGGATTCACGGGAACGATAATCTCCACCTTTGATGGTATCATAGAACAATCTGTAAACCGAATCACCGTCATTTTGGTAGTTTTTAGCAGCGTTGATTCCGCCTTGTGCAGCGATGGAGTGCGCACGTCTAGGACTATCCTGGAAGCAGAAAGCTTTTACTTTATAGCCAAGTTCTGCCAAAGAAGCAGCCGCTGAAGCCCCGGCAAGACCGGTACCCACCACGATCACTTCGTATTTTCTTTTATTCGCCGGATTGACCAGCTTACTGTTGAATTTATGTTTAGTCCACTTTTCGGCTAAAGGGCCTATTGGGGATTTTGAATCTAGTATCATAGGGACTATGGATTAGCTCTGGGTGAAATAGATATAAACTGGCATGCTGGCAAAAAGAACTGGCACCAGAATGCAATAGATTTTTCCGATCAGGGCAATGGCTGGAGAATACTTCTGGTGATTCAGTCCCAGCGTCTGGAAGGCACTGGCAAAGCCATGAGAAAGATGAAATGCCAAGAATGCCATGGCCACTACATAGCCTATCACCATCAGTTCATTCTGAAAAGCAAAGGTCACTATGCTGTACAAATCCTTATACTGCTCACCGTCATAGCTTACCATTGGCAGATCCCCCCAGTGCATCTGAGCCCAAAAGCTCTGCATGTGAACCACGATGAAGATCAGGATAATGGTACCCAGGATCCCCATATTTCTAGAGGATAAGGTGGTAGATGGCGGAGTGGACACTCCATAGCCTACAGGACGTGCAGCCTTATTTCTTCTGGAAAGCCAGATAGAAAAGATCACGTGACCGATAATGGAAATATAGGTCAAGTAAGAAAGAAGCTTCACTGCGGGATTGGTGGTCATGAATTTGGCATAAATGTTAAATGCCTCACCTCCGTCATTTTTGAACAACAATAAATTACCCGAAACGTGACCTGTCAAAAACAGGATCAGGAAAAGTCCGGTCAGCGCCATGATCAGTTTCCTGCCTATTGTGCTACTCAAGGTTTTTGTAACCCAGCTCATACAATTTTTGCGATTAGTTTAAAACGAAATCTTTGATTAATACCGCCAAATTTACATTTGGAACTAGTAGCAAACAATCCATTCAAAAGCACTTGTCTTATTTTAAGTCGTTCTAAATAACTTTAGGCTTTATAGGGCTTGTTAAGCCGTGTTTTAACAATTACCTAGGAATTATTGTTTTAATTTGGATGAATTTTCGAGTTACTTCCGTTTATTTAGTAAAAGGAAAACCAGAAGTAAAATCTTTATAGTGGATAAATCCGTACATTCTGTTTTACCTTGTATCATAGAACCTGATCAATATGAAGCTTAAAATAACCCTTGGACTTTTTTTATTTTTCCTACTGGCTGGAATAACTGAGGTCTGGGCGACGCACATTCGAGCTGGGGAAATCATAGCAGAGCGAGTCAATGTACAGACGCTTGAATACGAGATTACTGTAGTAGGATATACAGACACCCGATCCAGTGTCATCTTTGGCCCTGGTATAATCAATTTTGGCGACGGTAGGGAAACAGAACTGCAAACCGAAAGTGATTTTAAATTAGTCGAAGATTTGGGTAACCTTATTGAGAAAAACACCTATGTTATCCGTCATGTATTTCAGGGCCCAGGAACTTATACCATACGTTTCCAAGAATTCAACAGAAATGACAGGACGCTGAATATGGACAATTCAGTGGATACTCCCTTTTATGTAGAAACCACGATCACCATTGACCCTTTTTATGGGGTGAACAACTCCCCTGTTTTGACTATCCCTCCTGTGGACAATGGAGCCGTAAATGTACGCTACATCCATAATCCTGGTGCATACGATCCAGATGGCGACAGCTTGGCCTATGAAATGGATATACCCAAGCAGGCTTTTGAGCGTCCGGTAAATAACTATAGAAGTCCAGCTGATGATGAATTTAGCTTTAGCCAGGAAGATGGCAGTACGCCTGCCTTTTTGACCTTAGACCCAGTCACCGGAGATCTGGTGTGGGATGCGCCCGGGACTGCCGGACAGTTTAATGTGGCCTTTCGGATCAAAGAATACCGGAAAATCAATGGGGAATGGGAGCTAATCGGCTGGGTGGTCCGTGATATGCAGATCATCATTGAAAACTCAAATAATAGACGCCCAGAACTCATTCTGCCGCCAGATCTCTGTGTGGAAGCCGGTACACTGATAGAAGAGGTGATCCAAGGACAGGACCCGGATGGAGATCCTATTAAAATAGAGGTATTTGGTGAGCCTGTAGAGATCACCACCTCCCCGGGCAGCTATTCTCCGGAAGCTGAATATCAGCCAACACCGGGAATTGTAAACTTTAACTGGCAGACTGTATGTAACCATGTGAGAGCAAGGGAATACGAGGTGAGAGTGCGTATAACAGATCAGCCTAGCTCTGGTCCTGCACTGGTGGACATCAAAACCTGGAGAATCAAAGTAGTCGGCCCTCCACCGGTCTTTAATGAGATCGAGCAAATGCCGGGTAGGTCCGTAGAATTAAACTGGGATCCTTATGTCTGCGGCAATTCGGCAAGTGAAATGCAGGTATGGAGAAGAATCAATTCTGATCCCTACGAGCCCGACAGCTGCGAGACTGGAATACGGGCAGGATATGAACTCATTGGCACCACAGATTTGCAAACCTTCGACTTCTTGGACGAAAATGGAGGAGCGGGCCTAGCGCCAGGCAATACCTATTGCTATAGATTGGTAGCGGCATTCCCAGAGCCAAGGCTTGGTGAAAGCATAGTATCTCAGGAAATCTGTGTGACCATAGATGTAGACGTGCCTATCATCACCAATGTGAGCATAGAAGAAACCGATACAGAAGATGGTGAAATTTTCATCAAGTGGACGCCTCCATACGATATAGATCAGGTACAATTCCCCGGACCATATACCTATGAACTTTTGCGAAGCACAGGGTTTACTGGTAATTCCGATCAAGTTTCTTTGGGAGTCACTTCAGATACACTTTTCACAGACACCGGATTGAATACTGATGCATTGGTGTACAATTACGATGTGGTTCTACTCGACAGAAACACTAAAATTGACACTTCCTCCAAGGCATCCTCGGTGTGGCTGGAGCCAACCATTATCAATGAAGCTATTGAACTGAACTGGGATTTCACCGTGCCTTGGAACAACTCCATTTCCCAATACAAGCATGAGGTTTACAGAAACAGAACAGATGCCGACGCTGCCGATGAGGACAATTTCGTCTTAATAGCAGAGGTAGATGTTACCCAAGATGGATTCACCTTTTTGGATGATGGTTCCTTCAATGGGGTTCCTTTAGAAAAAGAAGTAAGCTACTGCTACTATGTAATCACCAAAGGCGCTTACAATGTGGATGGTTTGGAGTATCCTTTGGAAAACAAATCCCAGATCGTCTGTGCGAAACCAGATGACAACAGATTGCCATGTCCACCTGTATTGACTTTTGAGGGGCCAATGTGCGAGGAATACTTGGCAGGAATGCCTTGTAACACGAACTCTTTTGAGCATGAGCTCAGCTGGACACCTGATTTCTCAGGTGAATGTGATGATGAATTGAGCGGGTATAAATTATACTATACATCAGATGGTGAAGAAGGCCAATTTGAACTGATCGCAGAGCTTTCTTCTCTGGAACTATCGACTACTATCACTGACCTGACCACTTACAGAGGCTGCTATTACATCACAGCTATAGACCGATCGGGCAATGAAAGTGAGCCAAGTAACATCGTCTGTGTAGAAAACTGCCCGAACTATAACCTGCCAAATGCCTTCACGCCAAACGGTGACGGCACCAATGACACCTTCATGGCTTTTGACAATCCTTTTGCGCAGTGTCCTCGCTTCGTGACCGGAGTGGAAATCTTCATTGTCAACAGATGGGGAGTTGAAGTATTCAGCTATAACAGCTTGGAATCCGCAGAAAATGACGTGTACATCCGCTGGGACGGAAGGGACAAAAATGGCAATGAACTACCTGCGGGCACCTACTATTATTCGGGTTCGGTTTCTTTTGACGTCCTGGATCCAGCCCAGCAGCAGGAAAGCCTGAAAGGAACCATACAAATCCTGAAATGACACAAGCAAAATCCATCATATTCTTTGATGGAGTCTGTAACCTCTGTAATGCATCCATAGATTTTGTGATCCAAAGAGATCCCAAAGATCACTTTCTGGTGGGCGCATTACAGGACGATTTCAGTAAAAAAATCCTCTCCAGATTTGATGTAAAAGAGGATTACCTCGATTCCCTGGTTTTATTAGAAAAAGGGGAAATCTACTTCAAAAGTACAGCTGCACTTAAAATCAGCAGAAAACTTTCCGGGCTTTGGCCTGCACTTTACCCTTTGATTTTTTTGCCAAAAGCCCTCCGGGACCCGATTTACAACTGGATAGGTCAAAACAGGTACAAGTGGTTTGGCAAGAAAAACACCTGTAGACTGCCTTCTGCTGAGGAGCAAGCCAAGTTTCTTTCAGCGCAAACCCTTCCTGCTACCGGCCTTAGACTCCCTTGATTTGACCTAGATCAATTCCTCTTGGGGAAAAGACTTATATTTGTCCCGAACAAAATAAAACCCACTTAATGAAGGCATTTGTTTTTCCGGGCCAAGGCGCCCAGTTTCCTGGAATGGGAAAAGCACTTTACGAAGAAAACCCAAAGGCTAAGGAATTATTTGAGCAGGCCAATGAAATCCTAGGATTTAGAATCACAGACATCATGTTTGACGGCACCGCAGAGGAGCTGAAACAAACAAATGTGACCCAACCTGCAGTTTTTCTACACTCAGTCATCCTGGCCAAAACCACTCCGGATTTTGCACCGGACATGGTCGCGGGACACTCGCTTGGTGAACTTTCTGCTTTGGTAGCCAATGGAACCTTAGCTTTTGAGGATGGACTCAAGCTAGTGTATCAGCGAGCGCTAGCTATGCAGGAAGCCTGTGAAATCAACCCCTCCACCATGGCTGCAATCTTGGGACTGGCAGATGAAAAAGTAGAAGAAATCTGTGCAGGGATCAAGGCGGAAGTAGTCGTGCCGGCAAACTATAATTGCCCGGGTCAGCTGGTCATTTCCGGCTCGAACAAAGGCATAGAAATAGCCTGTGAGCAGATGAAAGCAGCTGGCGCAAAACGAGCCCTGCCACTGCCCGTAGGCGGTGCTTTTCACTCTCCGCTAATGGAGCCGGCTAGGGAGAAACTACAAAAGGCTATAGAAGCTACTGAGTTCAACACCCCAAGCTGCCCTGTATACCAAAATGTAAGCACCACAGCGGTGACAGCGGTAGCAGCCATCAAAGCAAACCTGATCGCTCAGCTCACTGCTCCGGTCAAATGGACCCAATCAGTACAAAACATGGTCGCAGACGGCGCAACTGAATTCGTAGAATGTGGTCCTGGGAAAGTACTCCAAGGCCTAGTGAAAAAAATCCACCCGCCAGCAGAAGTTTCTGGCCTATAAAACCCTAAGAGGCTGTCTCAAAAAGTTACTCGCTGTCTGACTGATCGGAGCCGAAGGCCATTACCTGTAATCTAGGCCACAATTCGACTTCTCTCTAGGTGAGACCCCGTACTTTGGAAACAGCCTCTTCTTTTTAACCCAACCTCCAATCAGGGCTTCCAGCATTTTACTTTTTACAAGATATTTTTATTGTTTATCAATAAATTTTAATTGATATTTACAATGTCATGTAAACAAATGCTAATCATGGAAATCAAAATCACTACCCATCATACCCTGCTGATGCTACAGGTCCTGGCATGGATCATCTTCATAGGGCTCTGCATAGAAGCCGGAGCTGTCATAGTCAATTCTATCATCACCCTTTTCATAAATCCTGCCGGCGTAAGCAATTTTTGGCAAGGAAAAGAATACTTAGCAAGTCTACTCGATCTGGATTCTGGACATTTTCTGGCGATGGTGCTCCTCATGTGTATAGTGATGATACTCAAATCCACGATGTTTTACCTGATCGTAAAGCTCTTTTCAGAAAAAACACTGAATCTGCAAAAACCCTTTAGCCTAGCTATCAGAAGATTCATTTTAAATCTCGCTTACTTGTCCTTAGGAATAGGTTTTTTCTCCCATGCTGGTTTTAAGTATGCCGAATGGCTATCCAGTCAAAATGCCTTAGCTTCGGCCGATCTGAGTGCCTTGCATATCGCCGGAAGTGACGTTTGGCTGTTCTTGGCTCTTATTCTGCTGGTCATCGCGCAGCTAGTCAAAAAAGGTGTGGAAATCCAAACTGAAAATGAATTAACCATTTAACCATGCCCATAATCGTAAATTTAGATGTGATGATGGCAAAACGTAAAATGTCGCTCAATGAACTCTCCGAGAAAGTAGGGGTAACACTTTCCAATCTTTCCATCCTGAAAACAGGAAAGGCCAAAGCCATACGCTTTAGTACCCTGGAAGCCATCTGCGAAGTGCTAAACTGTCAGCCTGGAGATATCTTGGAATATACAGCCGAATAAGCCCTCTTTCAGAAACGGGGTGTTATCTTTCATACTCCTTCACCTGGCTTTTATCCTCACATTCCCTGAGCATCTCCTGGCTACTTTTGCCCAAAACCGGATGCATGAAATCCGGCAATATCTCAGCTAGGGGGATAAGTACAAATTTTCTTTGTGAAATAAAGGGATGAGGAACCTGAAGCAGGTCTGTAGCTATAATGGTTTTGCCAAAAAAAAGAATATCGATGTCCATGGTTCTATCCCCCCATGGTTCTGCCCGTTTTCGCCCTAGGCGCTTCTCGATATGCTGGATTAGCTCTAAAAGTTCTTCGGCTCTCAGTTTTGTTTTAATTTCTATCACCTGATTTAGAAATGGGCCTTTGGCAACACCTCCCCAAGCAGCAGTCTCATATATTTTAGATTGCTTCACTATGGTATTGCTAGCGCCAACTGCCTCTACTGCAGCCTTTAAAAGCTCCTCTCGTGCTCCTCTATTGCCCCCCAGAATCAAAACGGCATTTTCAGTCATAGGCCGGATAGTATTCATTTTGTAAACATCGCCCAAAATAAGTTATTTTAGCCCCAAATTATCCAACTTATGAAATCGAGCATACCTGAAAATTCACACACCGTGATGAGTACAGGAAATGCGAGATTCCATCCCGAGGTATCGGGACAGGTATTGACCTTTAAAAAACAATTATCAACACATGAAATTCTTAGGAAATGTACTGGCGGTCATCGTCGGCCTATTTGTATTCACCGTCTTGTCATTTCTCATCATGTTTGGCATCATCGGGATGCTGGCTGCATCCAGCACGGATGAGGTGAAGGTAAGTGAAAACAGCATATTACATATAGATCTGAACGGAAGAACCATCGTAGAGCGAACCACAGAAGATGACCTCGACCTATCCATGCTTGGCAATCCTTTTGGCCAGGAATTTACCGCAGGCCTGATCAATCTAAAGAAGGCCATCCAGGCAGCCAAAACCGATGATAACGTACAAGGCATCTATTTAAACACCGGGCTGGTAATCGCTGGGCAGGCAAGTTTATTGGAGCTCCGAGAGGCTTTAGAAGACTTCAAAACTTCTGGCAAGTTCATCATGGCTTACGATGAGGCCTATACCGAGGGAGGCTATTATGTTGCCTCTGTGGCGGATGAAATTTATTTGAACCCGCTGGGTGGAATTGATTTCAACGGTTTTTCCTCTGTAGGAATTTTCTTTAAAGGACTTTTTGAAAAAATAGGCGTAGAGCCAGAAATTTTCCGTGTAGGAGAGTTTAAGTCCGCTGTGGAACCATTTATTCTGGAAAAAAACAGCCCTGAAGCCAGATTGCAAACACAGTCATTTTTGGATGATATGAATCTATTTGCCCTTCAGGCAGTCTCAGAATCCAGAGGAATTGCTTTTGATAGCTTGGCCAAAATCAACAATGAGATGCTGGTGCGCAAGCCGGAAGATGCTGTCAAGTATGGCCTGGCCACTGAACTGGTCTATCTGGACCAGGTGCATGCCAAGCTTCGCGAAAAACTGGGTTTGGATGAAGACGATGACATCAAATCCATCAACGTCACCGACCTGAACAAGACGGTAAAATCCAAAAACATTACCTCTTCCAATAGAATTGCCGTGATCATTGCTGAGGGGGAAATCGTAGGCGGAAGTGCAGACGGAGTTATCAGCTCAGATAAGTTTGCCAAGGAAATACGTAAAGCCCGAAGAGATGATAATATCAAAGCCATAGTGCTTCGTGTGAACTCACCGGGAGGATCAGTGGTGGCATCCGAAGTGATCTGGAGAGAGATGACCGAAGCCAAAAAGGTGAAACCGGTATATGTATCCATGGGAGAAGTGGCAGCTTCCGGGGGCTATTACATCTCCGCTCCGGCAGATACCATCGTGGCTCAGCCTAATACCATTACCGGATCCATAGGTATTTTCGGGATGATGTTCAACACGCAAGAATTACTGAATGACAAGCTAGGAATCACTACTGATGTGGTGAAAACCGGGGAACTCTCAGATTTTATGAATATGACCCGACCACTTACTGAGGTGGAGCGAAACATTATTCAAAACACAATAGAAGATGGGTACGAAACTTTTATCTCCCGCGTATCAGAAGGCCGTGGCATGTCGGCGGAAGCAGTAAAAGAAGTGGCTTCCGGGAGAGTTTGGACGGGAAATCAGGCCAAAGAAAGAGGCCTGGTGGACGTGTTGGGCGGACTGGAAACCACCATTGAGCTGGCTGCTGCACGGATCAATGCCGGGGATGATTACCGAGTCGTGTATTACCCCTCCCAAAAGCCTTGGTTTGAAGCCATCATGGACGATCTTGGAGATAAAGTCAGTTTGAAAATCCTACAGTCCGAATTAGGCTCAAACTACCAACTCTATCAGCAACTTGAAAAGTTAAAAGCTTACGAAGGAATCCAAGCTAGGATGCCTCAGGAATTCATCATCAAATAACAAAAGCGGCTTTGGCCGCTTTTTTTTGCTTAGACTGTTACTGCGTTAAATCAATAAACCCGAAAAATGCATTAGCAAAATTTGATGTAAAATCCAGGTTAAAATGCCTCACCTATTCGGAAGTAAATTCCCCAATCATCCTTGCCCACTGCGGCGTCTAGGCCTATGTTGAACTTCACGGTTTTGAAGGCTCTATACCTATATCCTACCCCAGCTCCTGGATAGAACCCCCAGTTGAAACTTTCGGTATCCGAGCCATAAATAGTCGCTAGCCCTGCAAATCCTACCAATCCCATTCGCTCACCGAAATTATAGCGGTACTCCCCTTGCAAGGCCACCAATCCATCTCCCCTGTATTTGCCTTCCGAGTATCCACGAATGTCATTTCCCCCTATGGTAACTTGCTGCTCAAATGCGATATCCCCTAAACCAAACTTCCCCGAAAATCTCAGAGCCAGAACATCCGCCCCATTGGACATAGAAATGAACTTATTGTACTCTGAAAGGATTTTATTTGCATTCACATCATTCCCAAACCACTCTGGAAAAGCGATCCAGCGAAGTCTAATTTTATTTCCTCCAGTGGGATAATAAACTGCATCTCGACTATCAAAGAGTGCATTCAACTGCAGGCCATTCGTCTCGGTGGTAGATGGTGGTTGCACGTCATCCTCATATTCTGTGTAGTAATGCGCATAGGTATAAGTGAGGCCCAAAAATAAGTTAGGTATAATTTTGCGCTGCACACCTGCACTGACCACAGAGGTCTTGGTGCCATAATCGTAAAACCCCGGCCCTTCAAAATCATCCATAAAAAACTGAGAGTTCTGATCGCCATTCAGGGCAAATAGCTGAATCCTCCAAGTATCTTCTTTCAAGTATAGCTTATTGAATAAAGCCAGAAAATAGGAGCCATTAGTGGTGTAAACTGCCGACAACCCAGAAAGGGACTTGGGAGAGATCGTATCATTCTTATCGAGTCTATACATACCCATAGGAATCGCTCCTAGCATAAATTTCAGATTCCTATTGTAGCTCAAAAATGGCATCACATTAAAATCCACCTTATTCTCCACCTGTGTGCTATCAGTTGAGCTCTCTTTTTGCTGCGCAAATAATACGGTAGAGACGCAGATACCCAGTAATACTAAAATTGCCTTTCTTCTAAAAATCATTTTCAAAACAGCTTTGCTGCATTTACTAAAATAGTCATAAAATCAGGTAGCCTGCAGTAAAATCAGCCAAGCTCTGTGGACATCTCCTTCATCTAGCGCTTCCTTGGCCAAAAGATGTAGATGGTCCAGCATAGAATCCATATCGTGCTGAAAACGCACACGCATCTCCTGAATCTCAGCTCCCCGCCCAAACTCCTCTATCTGGTCCCGAGTAGGCAGCGTTTCCACATTACCTAGGCGACCGAGATTATTCCCACTTAAAATCGTGCTGTTCCGGATGGCTTCAGGAATCTGGTCTATCCCTATCCCTAGATTTCTCAGTGGTTTGGGTATCTGAAATAGTGAATCTCCACTTGCTCTACTGTACCAGTTGCCTCCCAGTCGCGCCACAGCATCCAGTTTTCTGGGGTCAATCACACCCGCCTCATCCAAAATATCCTCATTTACATGAGCTGCCAGCACCTCACAGATCACCAGGTTTCCGGCACCACCGCTATCACCAAGGGCTTTTACTTCATTCACCTTGCACTCAAATGCCACATGCGCTTCGAGTATCCTTGGAGGTTTGACTTCATGGGATTTCACTGCGGTGAATCCTGCTTTTTCAAATTCATTTACTCCTTTGTCGTACTCAGTGCTGGCCAGAGACATCTGCTCCACCATCCCGTAATGAACCACATGAATCACTGCTTCGGGTACTTCGAGCACATTTTCCAGGGTATCCTTGGTGGTATTATTTCTCATCCTCCTCAAAGGAGAAAAAATCAGAATAGGCGGCTGGGAACTGAATAAATTGAAAAAGCTAAATGGACTTAGATTTACATTTCCGGCTCGGTCTATGGTGCTTACAAAGGCGATAGGCCTAGGTGCCACAGCTCCCTGAAGCAGCCCATAAAATTCCAGCGATGTGTGCTCTTTAGGATAGAAGGTTTTCATCTGCATGTATTTTTTTTCTTATTTGTCAACTAGCTTCTCCAGACCCGCAGAGACAGATCGGGGAGTCTTGCAAATTGATAATCATTGTTCATGGAGTGGTATTACCCATGACTGCCCAGCAGGACGTGACTTCAATTGATGAAATTAGGATTCAATTTTAAATTCTTAACCCATTTTTCTAGAATAAGTTAATTCAGCATGAAAAAACCAAAATCCAACACCCTCAAAATCTGCCTGATCCTGGCTATTTTGGCACTTGGCTTCCACGGATTGGCGCAGGCACAGACGCACAATTTCGCCACCTTTAACATTCGCTACGCCAATCAAAATGACGGAGGTAATCTTTGGCAGGACAGATTACCCCATGTAAGCGGTCTCATTCAGTTTCATCAAATCGAGCTAGTGGGAGTCCAAGAGGCATTACATAATCAATTGAATGACCTTAGCGCTTCCCTTGGGTTCGATTACATTGGCGTAGGCAGGGATGATGGAACCGAGAAGGGGGAATATGCGGCGATCTTGTACGATAAGAAAAAATTCAAGCTATTGGATGAAGGTACTTTTTGGCTTTCCCCTACTCCCGATCAGCCGAGCAAAGGCTGGGATGCCGCTCTGAATCGAATCTGCACCTGGGGAAAATTCAAAGACGAAAAAGGGGAGACTTTTTACGTGTTCAACATTCACTACGACCATAGAGGTCAGCAGGCGAGAGAGGAAAGCAGCAAGCTAGTCATGCAAAAAGTAGCTGAAATCAACGAGGAAAATGCGCCGGCCATTTTGATGGGTGATTTCAATGTCACACCAGAAAATGCGGCATATACTACCATCACTTCCAATCCAGACTGGAAAGATGCTA
Source organism: Algoriphagus sp. TR-M9 (assembly GCF_027594545.1). Classification (NCBI taxonomy): domain Bacteria; kingdom Pseudomonadati; phylum Bacteroidota; class Cytophagia; order Cytophagales; family Cyclobacteriaceae; genus Algoriphagus; species Algoriphagus halophytocola. The sequence goes on from NZ_CP115160.1 coordinate 3,513,079, forward strand.
GGTTGATTTCTGAAATCCCAGCATATGGACCTTCCGGGACATTTACAGGGTTTGATTGGGAAAGAATGCCAGAAGGTATCATTGATCACATCTTTGTCAAAGGAAAACTAAAAGTCATCAGACATGGCATCCTTTCAGACAATTACGGTAAAAAATATCCTTCTGATCACTTTCCTGTAATGGTGGAAGTGGAGTGGAAATGATACAACCTCAAAACCAAAAAGGGCTGGCTAAATTACTTTAGCCAGCCCTTTTTGGTATATCAAAGTAGTGATTAAGGTACCAAAGCAGCTACACCTGGAAGCACCTTACCCTCCATGTGCTCTAGCAAAGCTCCTCCACCGGTGGACACAAAGGAAACATCCGCTGTATACCCGAATTTATTCACTGCAGCAGCTGAATCTCCTCCACCTATAAGCGAGAATGCTCCAGCTTTAGTCGCTGCCACTACTGCCTCAGCGATGGCCTTGGTTCCCTTGTCAAAGGAAGACATTTCGAAAACTCCCATAGGTCCATTCCAAAGTACAGTTTTAGAATTCATGATTTCGGCAGCGAAAAGCTCCCTGGTTTTTGGCCCGATATCCAAGCCCATCCAGCCGTCAGGAATTTCACCCTTATTCGCCAGACCTTGTTCTGCGTCATTTGCAAAAGCTTTTGAAATCACAGTGTCAACCGGAAGGACCAGTTTCACACCTTTAGCTTTGGCTGTTTCCATCAGTTCCAATACGAAATCAAGCTTGTCCTCTTCCAAAAGGGAATCCCCAATGGTACCTCCCTGAGCTTTGGCAAAGGTATAGGACATGCCCCCGCCGATGATCAAGGTATCCACCTTGTTCAGTAACTGCTCTATGATCAATATTTTATCTGCGATTTTGGCACCGCCCATAATGGCTGTATAGGGACGCTCAGGATTACCCAAGACTTTGTCTGCATTTTTCAATTCAGAAAGCATCAAGTAACCACAAACTTTGTCTGCAAAGAACTCAGCCACCACCGCTGTAGAAGCATGAGCTCGGTGCGCCGTACCGAAGGCATCGTTCACATAGATATCACCTAGGCGGGAAAGCTTCTCTGCAAAGTCCTTGTCCCCTTTAGTCTCCTCAGGATGGAATCTCAAGTTTTCCAAAAGCAATACTTCTCCTGGCTTCAAGGCTTCCGCCAGCATTTCGGCTTCTTTGCCTATGCAGTCAGGCGCGAAAATCACCTTTCTGCCCAATGCTTTCTCCAAAGCCAATACAATATTCTTCAGAGAAAATTTATCTTCAGGGCCTCCCTTAGGGCGACCTAAGTGGGACATGAGAATGGCAGCCCCTCCGTCATTCAGGATTTTATTGATGGTAGGCAATGCCGCCTGGATCCTGGTGTCGTCAGTGACATTCAATCGATCGTCCAGTGGAACATTAAAATCAACACGAACAAGTGCCTTTTTTCCCTCAAAACTGAGGTTATCTACATTTTTGATTCTAGGATTCATAAGCGAGGTTAATAGCTATTGATAAAATTGATTGTTAAAAATCTGGGTGAATTTATCAAAGATTATATCAAAAATCGACTTTCAGCGATGATCTATTTCAGAAGAATAGTTAATTCAGCCTAAATCAACCCTGGGCTGCGGCACGTTTCAGCCTGTCATTGATCGCTAATCCTAATCCTTTTGCCGGCATTTTTTCTGCCAAAATCACAGCTGCATCACTTTGGTCTAATTTCCTCATGGCCGCAAAAAGATTCGCGGCAGCTTCACGTAAGTCCCCAGTTGGACTCAAGGCAATCTGCCTCTCCTTGGGTAGTTCTTGAAATTCCTGATCGAAACTCAGTACCGCAAAGTCTCTTTGCTCATACCGGCAGCGAGAAATCAGTTCCTGCAAGTTGCCCAGTAAAAATGGCTTTCGAGGCGCATAGTGACTTTCCAACAAACCAGGAGACTGAGGATTGGAAGAGCTGTGGTCTTGGATTTTCACGCTTCCGACTACTTGCTCTATTTCCGAAACCTCAAGTCCTCCAAGTCTGTAAATAACTACATCTTCACCTTCCATCCCCACGATCGTACTTTCTAAGCCCACCTTGCAGGCTCCCCCATCAAGGATATAATTTATTTTGTCTCCTAGCTGAAGCTGTACATGAGCTGGCTGAGTAGGACTGATGTAGCCAAAAGGATTGGCACTGGGCGCTGCCAAAGGGTAATCCAGCTCAGACAAAAGTGACCTAGTCAAGGAGTGGTCAGGTACGCGCACCGCAACTCTCGGCAAACCGGAAGTTACTAAGTCAGGCACCATTTCCTTTCTGGACAAAAGTAAGGTCAAAGGCCCAGGCCAGAATTTATCTGCCAAGGCTTTTAGCTTTTCGGGAAATGTGCTGACGTATTGTTCTACTGCCGTGACCGAGGCCACATGAATAATCAATGGATCAAAGGATGGACGATTCTTGGTCTCAAAAATGGAAGCGACAGCTTTGGCATCTAGGGCATTTCCCGCCAATCCGTAAACAGTTTCTGTAGGAATAGCGACTAGCTCACCACTATCCAATACTTGCTTTGCATACGCTATGTCCTTACCTATGAGCGCCATTTATTCGCAAAAATCGTCCAGCCAGGTTTTAGCCTCTGTATATCCCAAGGAAAGCGCCATTTTCAGGTCAGCGCAGCCTTCTTCTTTTTCTCCCAAAGCAGACATTCGGGTCACTCCCAATAGGTAATGCGCAGCGCCATTTTGACCATCTAGATTAATGGCATCAGTCAGTGCTTTCATAGCATTCAATGGATCATTATTACCTAGAAGCGCCTTGCCACGATTGAAGTGAACCAAAGCTTGATTGGGCTCCACCCGAATAGCCTGATCGAAGTCCAGCAAGGCATCTTCGTATTCCTCCATCCCCAGTAAAGCCAGGCCTCTATTGTAATAAATATCCGTTTGCGTAGGATCCAGCATGCTGGCCATATTGTAATCCGAAACGGCATCCTTGAAATTCTCGAGCTTGAGGTTGGCATTGCCACGATTGAACCAAGCCTTATAACTGGCTGAATCCGCATCTATAGCTGCGGTAAACACAGGAACTGCCTCGGAATATTTCTCCTCTTGAAAAAGAGCAGCACCTTTGGCATTCAGTGCTTTCCCGTTTGCGGGGTTGATTTCTATCACACGATCAAAGTAGGTGATCGCTTCCTTCCAGTTTTGGGTATCCATCTTCTGGATTCCTGCCTGAAGCAATTCATCTTCACTTGGGCTACAGCCCACCAATCCCGCCATCAGCGAGGTAATTATCCAAAGTTTTCTCACAGCTAATATTTTGCGCAAAGATAGGAATTGAGTCCTTTTTATCAGGATTTGGGCTGAAGTTTTGCCCTATAGATTTCTGGCACTGTACTCATGCTTTTCATGTCCACGGTCACCATCACACATACACATTTTGCAAAAGTGTAGGCTGCACCACGCTTAGTTTTGCCGATTAAAAATTGCTCGAGATGGAAGGATGAATTCCCGATTTTGGTACAATGCACCAAGGCATTGACCTCATCTTCCAGATGTATAGGTCGAAAATAATCTATCTCTATCCTGCCAACTACACAACCGGTCTCCATCACATCCCAGTTGCAAGTCTCATGGAGAAATACTGCTCTGGCATGTTCGAAGTAATTGAAATAAACGCCATTATTGACATGAAGATACCCGTCTATATCCGAGAATCTCACCTGTATAGGCAAAGAAAAATTAATATCGCGCTGAAGCTGCGCCGGATCTATCGGCTTCATTAAAGTAGAATTTCTGATTTACTGGTTTTCTCCAACATTCTGAGAATGGAAGGATTGTACCCGATCACATCCTGTACCGAATCAAAAGCCACCCAAGCCAAGGAAATACTTTCATCACTTTTGATCAAGGGCTCTTTGAGATCTGCTTCCAAAATATACCTCACATCGTAATGAAAATGCTCTGGCACATGCGGGCGCTCAGGGATGATATGCTTATCCAGGTCAAAAATGGTCTGATCTACGAAAGAGAGACTTTTCAGCCCACTTTCCTCCTGAGCTTCCTTCATAGCCACAGCCAGCAGGTCTTCATCCCCATCTGCGTGTCCTCCAAGCTGCAGCCATCTGCCCAACTTTCGGTGCAATGTCAGCAAGGTGTGGGTTCGCTTACGGTTCACTATCCAGGCAGAAGCAGTAAAGTGACCTTCCAGACGCTCCCTCCTATATGCCAGAGGATCCTCCGTCAGTTCCAAAAAACCGGGGATAAAACAAGCCTCTTCCTCATACGGTGTGCGGTACTTCTGTAGCTGCTCTTTTAAGTTACTTCTGTCCATCTGTAGTTGCGTCAAATAATAAATCTAGAAACTGATCGTACGGTTTGGGGTCTTGGTATAATCTATCCGAATAGAATGTCGCCAAGACCTTGAGGTAACTGGGCTGATTGTCGGTTAGGATTTTCTCTACGGAGATTCGTCCATAAAGCTGGGAAATCAACTCCCCCTCTTCCAGTGCTTTGAGTGGTGGCTTGAAGTAGAACTTCTCTGTCACCTTCACTTTTCCATTGATCTCTTCCATCTTTCGGTCGAAACTCACCTGCCTATAACTCAAAGCTAAAACTCGCTGGGCAAAAGCCAAGAAAAGTAAAGAAAATGTTTCCTCATTCAAGGGTTCATCGTAACTGATCGCAAAGCCTTTTGCATAGATCGAATCAAAGATGTGCACCTGCGGTTTTTCTTCAATTTGAGCTTTTTTGAAATGATAGCTTTTATAGATTTTAGCTACAAGCTCCCTGAATTCTTCCGTTTGCATCCAACCCCTCACTTTCTCCCGATCTACATCTTTTAGCACAATATTCTCCTTATGATTGACGGGGGTATTTCCAGATGTATTGAAAATCTTAGCAAACAAATCATCTAGAAAGTTACTCATGTCCGGAGGTGGTTAGTGTGCCATTTGGCAGTAAGGTGATAAATCCCTGGTCTTCCAATTTTCGCAGATAACCCAGGTTTTGAGCGGAAGCCGGAAGGCGGAGTTCAGCAAACAATTGCTCTTTAGTCAACCCCTCGTTTGCCTTTAAAGTTTCCAGAAACTTCTGTTTCAGCTTTTCTTCGGTGGCGTTTGGATGGGCATTTTTTCGCTTTGCAATGCAAACATCGCACACTCCGCAGTCCTCATCTGTCTCCTCTCCGAAGTATTCCTGAATGTACTGCGTGCGGCAAAGTGTGGCCTGATCCGCATACTCCACCATTCTTTTGGCCTTCTCCAAAGTCAGCTCCCTGCGTAACTCTATCCGCTTAAAATTCAACGGCAATTTGCCTGCATCATATCTTGGAGTCAAAAAGGTGATTTGGGGTTTATCTTTTCGCTGATCATAAACCATCACTTCCAGCTCTTCCAGTTTTTTCAATCCGGAAATCACCGCTTGCTCAGCTATGCCTAAAGCTTTGGCGATTTTAGCCTCTTGGATTTTGATATAATCCGAAAAGACATTTCCCCCATAGGTACGCATGATGATCTTCACTAGAGGATCCAGCTTAGCATAGGCGATTTGTATTTCATATAACTTGGATGGATCCACCAGAAAATGGATTTTCGAGGGTGAGTAATAGCTTTCGCTCAAGCCTATAAACCCTTCTTCTTCCAGCAATTTCAACGTATAAAAAGTCTCCAAAACACCCAAATCATAGGTATTGGCAAATTCACTCCATTCAAAATCAAAGCTACTGAGCATATTGCTCCCCACGGCTATACGAAAGTAATTGGCGAGACATTGATACACCCGCTTTACAAAATCCAGTGGAGCATAGACCAATGCCGCCCGGTCCAGCACCTTTTCAAAGTCCTGCTGATTTGCCATCAGCACCGCGTAGGCTTTTTGTGTATCTCTACCTGCCCGCCCAGCTTCCTGATAGTAATTCTCCAGGTTTTCGGGCAGGTCACTGTGCAGCACCACCCGCACATCCGGCTTATCTATACCCATCCCAAAAGCATTGGTGCTGACCATCACCCGAACTTCATTTTTCATCCAAGCTTCCTGGCGCATGGATCTGTCCTGCATGGAGAGCCCTGCATGATAGGCAGAGGCAGGTATCCCTATTTGGGTCAAAGCTCTGGCGATTTGATGCGTAGCCTGTCGGTTTCTGACGTACCAGATCGCAGTGCCATCAATCCGGGAAAGTATCTCTATGCCTTTTTCCAGTTTGTTTTCCACTTGTCGTACGCTGTAGCTCAGGTTTTTCCTGGCAAAACTTTTATGGAATTCGGCTGGATTTTTCATTTCCAGCTTTTCCAGAATATCTGCACAAACCTGCGGAGTTGCGGAAGCGGTCAAAGCCAAAACTGAGACCCCAGGGTGATACTTTCTGATCTCGGCTATTTCCAAGTAAGGGGGACGGAAATCGTATCCCCACTGAGAAATGCAGTGCGCCTCGTCCACAGCTATCAGATTCACCTTCATCTGACGAAAACGTTCAATAAAAAGGTCGGATTTCAATCGCTCGGGAGATACATACAAAAACTTATAATCCCCATAAATGCAATTGTCCAGCGTAAGATCAATCTCTCGCCGGCTCATTCCTGAAAAAACCGCTGCGGCTTTAATACCCTTTTTTTGTAGGCCATCCACTTGGTCTTTCATCAAGGCTATCAGCGGACTCACCACCAAACAGATCCCCTCGTGGACCAAAGCAGGAATTTGATAGCACAGTGATTTCCCCCCTCCCGTGGGCATGACAGCCAGCGTGTCCTTCCCCGTCAAAACTGACTCGATGATCTGCTCCTGCACCGGGCGAAAAGCCGCATGCCCAAAAACCTCCTGAAGGATCTGTGTAGCCCGGGTTTGCATTTACCAGTTAGGTGTGTTTTTAGAAAGAAAGGCGGCTATGCCTTTTTTGCAATCCGCATGAGCTCTGGCTTTTGCATTTAATTCCGCAGCGCTGCTGAGTGCGGCTGCCCGCGACTGCTCATTTTGGCTGCGCAAAAAAGACTTGGTCTCTGCCATTGAAAACCCTGAGTTTTGTACTAGTAGTTTTTGCGCAAAATCATGCACGGATTTCTCCAGGAATTCTGTGGGTTCTACTGAAGTAATCAAGCCAAGTTCGGCTGCTTTTGAAGAATTGATCAGCTCTCCGGACAGGAGCAACTCTTGTGTTTTGGCTGCCCCGATTTGCTCCTGCAAAAAGACAGAAACCAAAGCAGGCACAAATCCAATCCGTACTTCTGTATAACCAAAAAGTGCATCAGGCACCGCAAAAGCAAAGTCGCAAACCGTAACCAAACCACACCCACCTGCCAAAGCATGGCCTTGGACCTGAGCGATCACCACCTTGGGCAAATCATATATTAACTTAAAAAGCTCCATCAAGCGCTTACTGTCTTCTAGGTTTTCCTCATAAGAAAAATCCTGAAGCTGCTGGAGATAGCCTAAATCCGCTCCTGCACAAAAGGCTTTGCCAGTGGATTTCAGTACAATCACTTTTACGGAATCATTTGCTCGCATGGCTAAAAACGCTTCATGTAAAGCAAGAATCAACTCTGGCCCGAGTGCATTGCGTTTATCGGGTCGATTTAAGGTAATGTATCCTATTCTTTCGGCTACTTCTGTGAAAACAGCTTGGGTCATTGGGCAGTTTAATGGTAAGGGATCAATTTACTTGCTAGAAAAGGCTTTGCAAAACCTAAGTCAGAAAAGAATTCTGTAGGCAAGTGAATCCATGGAAACAGAATCAGAAAGTGAAACTTTTTCCCAGCCTTTTTCTCCCCAAATCTCCACTGAATTAGGGGATTTTAAAAACCTCAGGTTTTTCTTTTTTTGGTCTAATACCAATCCAGTACCGATCAATTCAATTTGCCCGGGAGCAAAGGCACGAGCCGCTAGAGATGCTGGCATCAATGGCCAGTGGTTAGCCACTCTAAAGGGATCTACTGAATAGCTGATCTCATCTCCTTCCAGGCCTTCGTTCCAGGAAAACACCTGATCGCTGTAGGCATAATCAAGCAATAGTCCGGAGCTTCCCTGATAGACGATCAGTTGCTCTACTGGCTTCCTCAGGGAGCGTATCGCCCTATTTCCGCCCCAGCAAAAAAACAAGACCAGCACCAGCCACACCAGCTGTTTTCTGCTTTCACGCTCCCAAAAAGCCACCATAATAATCAGGCTCCAGACCAAGATCATTGCTGGCATGCTAATCGTAAGCCGGTCAATTTTCCCTCCCGGAATGCTTTGGATAAATCCGGCCAGCCAGTTTTGCAACCAAATCAATAAACTCAATCCCCCACCTAAGACATCGCCCACTTTGGGTATCCATCCCAAAATCATCAAGGGAACACCCACCTGCATTATCACAAAAGCCAGCGGTAAAATCAAAAGGTTTCCGAGTAGAAAATATACTGGAAAGGTATGAAAATAGAATACTGAAAGTGGAAATGTGGCCAACTGAGCAGCTATACTCACAGCAGCAGCCTTCCAAAAGTAATCTACCACCTTGGACCTAGGCAGCCATAAATTTAAAATCAAAGGATAAAGCATCACAATGCCTAAGACAGCCAAATAGGACAATTGAAAACCTACTTCGTAGATCACATCTGGATTGGATACGATCATGAGCATGGCAGAAAAAGCCAGTATGTTGTAAATCGAAGGCTTTCGCTCCCGCATCTGGCCCAGCGTAAGCAAGGTAAACATCGTGGAAGCTCTGACCACCGATGGAGAAAGCCCAGTAAGGAAGGCGTAACCCCAGATCAAGCAGATCACACCAAAAAGAAACAGCCTTGACTGGGCTTTTTTCAACTTCAATGGTTTCAGAATCAAAAGGAATAATGCGTAGATAATTCCTACATGCAAACCTGAAACTGCCAATATGTGCATCACTCCGGCCTGTGTATATGCCTCACGAATCCTTGGATCCAGCTCATTTTTCTGCCCCAACAGCAGCGCCAAAGCTATCTGAGCAGATCGTTCATTGGGGATTTTGGACTTGAGCATCACGGCCATCTTATGCCGAAGATGTGTAAGTGCATACTTCCAATCTCTATCGGCAACTGTGGAAATCACCTGAAAGTCCATGCCTATGAACTGCCGAAAATAGATTCCTTTTCGCTCCAAATAGGCTGCATAATTAAACTCTCCCGGATTGCGAGGATGGTCAACCCGGTCTGGCGCCTGATTCACCCAAATCAGCTCCCCCGGCATTAAGGAATCTCCTTGATGATACACAATCACTTTTGCGGAAGCATCATGCCATTTGCCCTTAGAGAAGACTGACTTGACCTGCAATAGATTTTCTGAGGAATTGGGCTTGGTCTGATCATACTGGGTGACTTCAGCGAGGTATTGCTCTGCATTCGCCAGCAGGTATACATCGGGCTTTTGAGAGGTCTTATGCTGTACCAGAAACATCCCAGTAAGCATTAAAGCCAGGTAGGCCACAAAACTTTGGTACGCCATTCCTCTTAACTTTCTTCCTTGCAGCACCAATAAAAAATAGGTAAGCCAAGTCAGGCCCAGCATCAGCAGGATAATCCATAGACTGGGCAGAGGAATGTCTCTGGCTATAAAAATACCCAGCAAAAGGAATAGCAGATAGCGTAAAAATGGAAAGTCAGCAAACTTCATAGTGAAAAAACTGAAGTTTAAAATACTGAATTTCTAACTGAAATCTTCTTTTTTTAAAAAAAAAGAGCCCCAAAAAGGGGCTCCATAGTCTTATAGTAAAGTGTGATTAGAATCTATAGCCTAGATTAAAGCCTGCATTGAACTCAATCCCTGAAAACCTATCCGACACATCATCACTAAAGTTTCGAGATATACTAGCAAAAGGACCGAAGGAGAAGTTCTCTGAGAGTTCCCACTTGTAACCTGCTCCAGCTCCTAGAATAAATGCGCTCATATCTGTGGTGACTACCTCACCTCCTTCTTCCTCTTCGAAATCTCCAAACCTGAATTTGGCAAGTGGATAAAGGAAGAATCTACCTTTCCCATCATCTCCGAAATAGAAATTCATGGAAGCCTGAACGGAATTGGTTTTATACTTTTTACCATTTCTTTCATTGTTAAAGCCAAAGCGATCATTGATAAAGCCTTTGAATTCCAGGGAATGGTCATTGCTCAGGTATCGCTCATACCCTACTTCCAAAGATCCAAACCATATCAAGGTAACAAAATTGACATGTACTTCATTGGTATTGGGACCAATGGTGGAGGTAGGATTCCCGCTGCTGGAAATCACTTCCTGCGCATATCCCGAACCTATCAGGCCCAAGATGAGACTTAGAGTAAAAATTGATTTTTTCATATTTCCGGATTTAGTTTTCAATAACGCATCAATAGTTACGCCAATTGCATTTTATAGTGTTTAATATTACACTCTTCAAATATATCACCTACTTTTTTAAAGCCAAACTTTGCATACAAAGGAACAGCGCTCAATTGGGCATGCAGGTATTTTATTTTCGAAGCTGCTTGGGAATCCGTACTGACATCTTTCAATACCGCTGCGACCAGGGCCTGTCCCACTCCCTTCCCTCTGGCTTTTTCAAGTACTGCAAAACGTTCTAATTTAACTCCATTTGGGGTGAATCTCCACCTCGCTGTGCCTACCGGCTCCTCATTCAAGCAAGCGAGAAAATGTATGGATTCACTTTCGTGATCATCATATTCTTCCAAGGGATTCACCCCCTGCTCCAGTACAAAAACCTGCTCCCGAATCCAGTAGGCTGATTTCAGCTGGTCGTTACGAGTTATTTTTTCTACTTGAAGACTCATTTTTGATCTGTTCTTTTTGGTATTGGTCTTTTTCGTATGCTTCTATGATAGACTTTACGAGTTTGTGCCTGATCACATCTTTCCCACTGAGGTTGACTATACCTATGCCCTTTACATTCTTTAAAATCTTCAGCGCTTCGGACAAGCCACTTTTTTGCCTCACCGGCAAGTCCACCTGCGTTTGATCTCCGGTGATGATCACTTTGGAGTTTGGCCCCATTCGTGTAAGAAACATCTTAATCTGCTCACTGGTGGTATTCTGCGCTTCATCCAAGAGTACAAAAGCATCGTGCAGTGTCCTTCCGCGCATATATGCCAAAGGTGCAATTTCAATCACTCGGGTTTCCTGGTAATACTTAAGCTTTTCAGCGGGCACCATATCCTGCAAGGCATCATAAATTGGCCTCAGGTATGGATCCAGTTTTTCCTGTAGGTCGCCTGGTAGAAAACCCAGGTTTTCCCCGGCTTCTACAGCAGGACGGGTAATGATGATGCGCTTGACTTCCCGGTTTTTCAAAGCCCGCACAGCTAGAGCCACAGCGATATAGGTTTTCCCTGTACCTGCAGGCCCGAGGGCAAATACCAGGTCATTGCTTAAAGCAGATTCTACCAGCTTGCGTTGATTGGAAGACTTGGGTTTGATGACCAATCCTTTGTTTCCAAAAACTATGACCTGGTCTCTTGTTTGCTCCTCGAAAGGCTCTCCCTCGACCTCTAGATAATCTTTGACATTTTCTGGCGTGAGGTGACCAAATCTATCGATATGCTCCAACAGCAGATTAAGCACATCATTAATCCTCAAAATCTCAGGCGCTCCACCCTTAATCCGGATTTCATTGCCTCTGGATATGATTTTGCTTTGTGGAAAGGCAGCGGCTATCTGCCTAATGTTCTCATTGGCTTCGCCTAAAAATTCTGCCAAGGGAACGTTTTCTAAGGTGATTACTTTTTCGACCAAACTCTTTTTTATTGATTAGAATATCCTTGAAGGTAGAAGAATAAAATTTCTATTTTTGTTCAAATCCCTACAAAACAAAAGTACATAAATTTTAATTGACTTGCTTCTATGGCATTGGTTACCTTCCTCTCAGATTTTGGGGACACAGATTACTACGTACCGGCGGTAAAAGCCAAAATGCTTTCCATCAATCCGCAGCTGAATATCATCGACATTTCTCATAAAATCGAAACATTCGATCTGGCACACGCAGCCTTCGTGTTAAGGTCCACTTTCAGGGATTTTCCCAAAGGCACGGTGCACCTAGTGGCCATGAACACCACTGGAAGCATCACGCAAGGCTATATCGGTGTCAAGCTGGAAGAACATATTTTCATAGGCCCAAATAATGGGATTTTAAGTTTGCTCGCAGATCATGATCCGGGGATTTTGGTGCAGTTTGCTGACATACATGTAAAAGATTCCACTTTCCCTGCCAAGGATATTTTGGCACCCATAGCAGCCAAAGTAGCCAGTGGAGCGGCCATTCATGACTTCGGTGGTCCGCTGAGCAATTTCAGGAAGCTGATGTCACGGCAACCAAAAGCTACTCGACAAAACATCATAGGCCATGTGCTCAAGGTAGATGTCTATGGAAACCTCATCACCAACATACGCAAGGAGGTATTTGACCAACTGAATCCAGGTACCTTTTCTATTGAATTTGGCAGAGAGTCTGTGAGCCGACTTCAGACCGGCTATGATGAGGTCGAGCCCGGAGACTGCTTTGCGTTTTTCAACAGCTTGAATCTACTGGAAATCGGCATTTACCATGGGCATGGAGGGAATCTACTGGGCTTGAAATACGATAGCGTGGTATATGTGAATTTTGCAAGCTGATGCTGATCCGAATCGTAAGAATGACTTTCCATCAGGAAAGCGTGGATGATTTCATAGCAAATTTTGATACTAACAAGGATGCTATTCGAAATTTCCCGGGATGCAGGCATTTGGAGCTCTGGCAGGATGAACACAAAAAAAATATTTTCACTACCTACAGTCATTGGGAAAGCGAGGCACATCTCAATCAATATCGTGATTCTGAGCTTTTTAAATCAATTTGGAGCTATACCAAAACCTTATTTTCAGAAAAGGCTGAGGCTTGGAGTTCAAAAAAGATCCGGGAAGTGGGAAATTGAGTTTGTAGAAAAAAAAATCTTTACTCATATTTGCATCCCGTTACGGAAGTGACGGAGCCAAGTCCGGTAAAAGACCAGACTTACCAAAAGCCCAGGTGGCGGAATTGGTAGACGCGTTGGTCTCAAACACCAATGCCTTCGGGCGTGCCGGTTCGACTCCGGCCCTGGGTACAAAAAGCTCGCTGAAAAGCGGGCTTTTTCTTTTTATCCACAAAGATTAGTCCTCCATAAAAAAGGCCCACATCCCTGCGAGCCCTGCAATTTTTTACATCTCTAATTTAATTACTTGTAAATTTTCTTAGGTAAGATCCTAAAACAACAAGAAGAATCCCGAATAGCATAAGGCCAATTGCAGAGCCTTTATTTCTTATTATCCGATTATACCAGGAAACTTCATGATAAGAATTTAAAGACCGAAATAAATAATAACCTCCTCCAAATAAGATATATACACCTACTATTGGAACCCAATTAATCCCAAACAAAATCATAGCTCCTTGCCAAATTAAAATTTGACCACAACCAATTATGGTCCAAATTCCCCACTTGTACTGAAGGTCTATATACCCTCCATGATACCATTTTTTAGTTTTTTTATCTCTTCTTTTTTCTAACCAAATTCCCAAAGCCAGAATTAAAACACCAAAAAATAAGCGAATAGCCCAGTTTTCTTTCTCCATTTCTGCTAAGCCCTATATTTTATTAATACAGATTTCTAATTTCAGCCTTTAATTCCCCCTCAAAATCTCCATCGGTACCTGATTGATGATTTTTCTCCCATTCAGCCAACCCAGTACTATGGTCAGCAAGGTAATCGCCACATAAAGCACCAGGGCCTCCAGCCAAGCTCCTCTAAATGGAATATTGAACACAAACTCACTCAGCAGCCAGGTAGCCCCAAACGAAAGCAGGATCCCGGATAAGGAAGCGAGACTCCCCAAAAAGAAATATTCCAGGGTATTGATTTTACTTACAATTGCCGAGCTAGCCCCCAAGGTCCGAAGTAGGATACTTTCACGCATGCGCTGGTATTTGGAGATAATCAACGAGCTGATCAGTACAAGCACCCCAGTAGCAATACTAAAAAACGCCATAAACTGAATCACAAAGCTGATTTTACCCAGAATCTCTTCCAAGGTCGCTACTATAGTCCCCAGGTTGATGATGGAAATATTAGGAAACTGACGTACAATCTCGGCCTGCACATCAGCAGCTTCCCGGTCATTTTTCGTTTTGGTGATCAGCACGTGAAACTTTGGAGCCTGCTCCAAAACTCCAGTAGGAAACAACACCAAGAAATTGGTAGAAACCTGATTGAATTTCACATCTCGAAAACTGCCGATATACGTTTTTATCGGCCTTCCCTGTACATTAAATTCAATTTCATCACCGATTTTCAAGCCATTGCCTTCGGCAAAACCCTTTTCGAAACTGACAAAAATACTATCACCTCTTGCCCCCACGGGGATCAATTCTCCCTCTCGCAAGGTCTCAGACGAAATCAACGTATCCCGGTAGGTCACTCTAAATTCACGATTATAGATCCACCTAGAATAATCCTCTTCATCTGGCAACTCCTCATTGGCCTGCTTATCGATTCCATTGATAGCTCCCAGATTCATAGTTACTATAGGTACTTCCTGCATGATCGGCAAGTCTCTGGACTCTATCTTTCCCTTCACCTCGGCCAGTTGGGCTGTCTGAATATCAAACATCAGCATGTTAGGCTGGTCTTCCTTATCTGCAAATCTCGCCTCTTCAAGCAATTGGTTTTGGAGGAAAAACAGAGTAGAAATCATCGCTGTACCCAATCCTATGGTCGCTATCAACGAAACAGTCTGGTTGTTTGGCCTATAAAGATTAGCCAAAGACTGACGAAGCGGATAGGAAAAAGAAATGGGAAGAAACTTACGAACTGCCCAAATTATTGCCTGCGCCACTCCCCACAAAATCCCAAATGCAAACACCACAAAAGCGGTGAAACCAAAAGCAAAATCAACCCGATCCAACAAGTAAAAACTAAATCCCCAGATGAAACCCAAAATTGCCAAAATTACCAGCCAGCGAAGCGGATCTCTGAGCAAAGTTGTATCGGCTGTCTCCGGTCTTAGTGTAGCCATTGGGGACACATTTCGAACTTTCAGCAGTGGCAAAAGCGCAAACAAAACCGACACAAAAAGCCCAGTAATCACTCCAAAACCCACCGAAAGCCAAGAAATCCCAAAACTCACCTCCACCGGCAAAAAGTCTGCAAACACTGCCGGAAGCACATATTGCAAAAGCGTCCCCAAGAACGCCCCCAATATCGCACCGACCAATCCCATGATTTTGATCTCAGCGAGATAGATAAACAACACATCTCTGGAAGAAACACCCAGACATCTTAACACTGCCACCGAAGCCAATTTTTCCTTGACAAAAACATTGACTGCACTGGCAACACCCACACAGCCCAGCAGCAGGGCAATAAACGCCACCAGGCTTAAAAAATTAGACATATTCCCGAAAGACCTACCCGTGGATCTTTTTTGATCTTCCACCGTATCAGCATCGACACGATCGATTTCCCACTGCTCTTCAAACGGTTTGATTAGCTCATCCACATTGGTCCCTGGCTCAAACTGATAGTATCGGTTATAATTTACCCGACTACCATACTGGACCAAGCCGGTTTCCTCCAGGTATTCCATAGGAATGTACACTGCCGGGGCTACTGTAGCCGTGATCCCAGTCTGTCCCGGCACTGCCTGAAGCTCTCCGCTGACCGTAAAAACCACCTTCCCCACTTTGATCTGGTCACCTACCTCTGCGCCAAACTGCGCCAAAAGCGCTTTTTCCACCAAAGCTTTTTTGCCTCCACTTCGGAAATCCGCATCACCCGAAGCTGGGATAGTTTCTAAAAATCCATAAAACGGAAAATTACCTTCCAAAGCCCTGACTTGCGTCAATCTACTCGCTCCAGTCTTAGGATAAGCCACCATAGAGGCAAAGTTCACTTCGGAAGCAGCTTGGATTGCGATAGAATCCACAGGCTGGTCACCCAAAGCCTGATTGTTTTCCAAAACCAAATCAGCCCCCAAAAGCTCTTTGGCCTGATTATCTATATCTTTGGTCAGATTTTCCCCAAAACTGCTGATCGCCACCAAAGCAGCAATCCCCACTACTATACTGCTGACAAAGAGCAAAAGCCTTGAGATGTTTTTCCGGAAATCCCGGAAAGCCATCTTCATAATCCATCCGAAATCAGGCATGTTCACCCTCCTGTATTTTACCGCCTTTGATATGAATGATGCGCTGGGTTTTGGCAGCCAATTCTAAGTCGTGGGTCACCAAAACCAAGGTAGTGCCCTGTTCCTTATTGAGGTCAAAAATCAACTTCTCAATCATCTCCCCGGTCTCCGTATCCAAATTCCCAGTTGGTTCATCTGCGAAAAGGATTTTGGGTTCGTTGGCAAAAGCCCTTGCAATGGAGACCCGCTGTTGTTCCCCACCTGAAAGCTGTGTGGGATAGTGCGTGCCACGATTGCCTAGCCCCACTTTTTCTAAAAGTTCCTGTGCTTTTGCCCGGGCATCCTTCCTTTTTTTCAATTCCAGGGGAACCATCACATTTTCCAGAGCCGTCAAAGTGGGTAACAATTGGAAATTCTGGAAAATAAACCCGACATTTTGATTTCTCACGGCCGCCCGTTCATCCTCATTCATTGTCTGGAGATTAGCGCCATTCAGGCTTACTTTTCCGGTACTGGCTGAGTCCAAGCCTGCGCAAAGTCCGAGTAAAGTCGTCTTGCCACTTCCGGAGGGGCCGACTATGGAGATGATTTCTCCGGCTTTGATATCAAAATTAACTTCGTCTAGGACAGTAAGCTTTCTACTGCCACTCTGGTAAACCTTACTCAGGTTTGAAACTGATAAAATATTCATGTGTTGTGTTGGGAGACGATAAAGGGTTTGAAAAGGCTTAACGAGAAACCCTTGCATTGGTTGATTTGAAGATAGTGATCCCCAGAGAAAGCAGCAAATTCTTTTAGAATAGCGGCAAAATACCCCAATAAGCTTAATTTCAGCGAACCTTTTGCCCGGAAATCCATTTGGGTATATAGTTTTACATCATACCTAACCAAAGAACATGAAGTTGAATTTCAAAGCTCTTTATCATTTCACTTTCCTGCTGGCACTGGTTATTTCCGCATCTTCCTGTGCCGAGAAAAAAACCGAAACTACCCAGGCTCAGGCCAGCAAAGAGGCAGAAGCTACCCCTGAAACGGACGAGAAGATCATTCTTTTCTTTGGCAATAGCCTCACCGCAGGCTACGGAATAGAGCAGGATCTGGCATTCCCAGGGCTCATTCAGGACCGTCTGGATAGTTTGGGCAAGGAATACAAGGTCATCAACGGCGGACTGAGTGGTGAAACTACTGCAGGAGGTGTCAGCAGACTTGATTGGTTTCTAGAGGACAAGCCGGATATTTTTGTATTGGAACTTGGAGGAAATGACGGTCTAAGGGGCATAGCTATCAGCGAAACCAAAAAGAATCTAGGGATAATCATAGATAAGGTGCAGGAAAAGTATCCCGACACGGAAATCATACTGGCCGGCATGCAGATACCGCCCAATATGGGCCCGGAATATTCTACGAGATTTGCGGAGATCTATCCAGAAGTAGCCCAAGAGCAAAACGTCACTCTTATACCTTTCTTACTAGAAAATGTAGGCGGGATCAAGGAACTAAATCTTCCTGACGGCATTCACCCCACTGAAGAAGGGCACAAAATTGTTTCTGAGACAGTCTGGACATACCTCAAAGAGAAGGTGTAACGCTTAGAACCATTCTGAATTTTCAAACTTTTCCACCGCTTATTGAAAATAATCCATCATTGTGGATTTGAAATTTCATTTCCGAAAAAATTGAAGTAATTTTTAAACTTCATTAAAAATTTCAAAAATGAGCTTTCAGATAAAAGAAACTCCGGATTCCTATGACGTGATCATCGTAGGTTCTGGAGCAGGAGGAGGCATGGCCTCCAAGATCCTTTCGGAAGCTGGACTATCAGTAGCCGTAGTCGAGGCAGGAGGAGATTTTGATCCAGCGAAAGAGGAAGACAGGACCCAGTTGCGGCCGCCATGGGAATCTCCACGGAGAGGAGCAGGTACGCAGGTCCGCCCTTTTGGTGATTTTGATCAAGCTATTGGTGGATGGGACATTGAGGGTGAACCTTACACTCGTAAGGACGGTACTAAGTTTGACTGGTTCCGGTCCAGAATGGTCGGCGGGAGAACCAACCACTGGGGAAGGATCTCCCTGAGATTTGGTCCCAATGATTTCAAAAGAGCGAGTATTGATGGCCTAGGAGACAACTGGCCGATAGGATATGATGACCTAAAGCCCTACTATGATAAAGTAGATAAACTGATCGGGGTTTTCGGTTCAAAAGAAGGTATTTTCAATGAACCAGACGGGTTTTTCCTACCTCCTCCCAAGCCCAGACTGCACGAGCTATTCTTAAAAAAAGGAGCGGATAAAGCCGGAATGCCCATGATCCCGGGCAGACTTTCCATGCTTACCCGTCCTATCAATAACGAGCGCGGCACCTGCTTCTTCTGTGCGCAGTGTAACCGAGCTTGCCAAGCTTATGCCGATTTCTCATCTGGCACCTGTCTATTGCATCCTGCAATGAAAAAAGGCAAAGTCGATCTTTTCACCTACTCTATGGTAAGAAAAGTCACTACAGACGAGACTGGAAAAGCAACTGGTGTTTCTTTCGTTTCCAAAATGGATATGAAAGAATACAAGCTGAAATCAAGAGTGGTAGTGCTAGGTGCCTCTGCCTGTGAATCTGCACGTATCATGATGAACTCCAAGTCTAACACCCATCCGAATGGAATCGGCGGGGACTCCGGAGCACTAGGCAGATACCTTCACGACTCTACAGGAGCGGACAGAATGGGGATTCTTCCAGAGTTATTCGATCGAGAGCGGTACAATGAAGACGGTGTGGGCGGAATGCACATGTACACCCCTTGGTGGCTGGACAATAAGAAACTGGACTTTGCCAGAGGGTACCATATCGAGTACTGGGGCGGAATGGGACAGCCATCCTATGGTGCCGGCGGAGGTATGGATACGATGAGAAAATACCTGAAAGATGAATTTGGCAACCCTAGTCCTAATGGAGGCTATGGTGTAGGTTTGAAAAAAGACATTCGTAGAATCTATGGATCTACGCTCGGTATGTCCGGTAGAGGCGAGAGTGTACCTAGATATGAAAATTACTGCGAGATCGATCCAAATGGCACCGTGGACAAATACGGTATCCCGGTTTTGAGATTTAACTACAACTGGACAGATCAGGAACTGAAGCAAGCCAAGCACATGCACGATACTTTCGAAGAAATCCTGACCAATGCCGGGGCAATACTGCTCGGTTCTAAACCTGGACCTGAGTCCAATTACGGACTTCACGCTCCTGGAAGGATCATTCACGAAGTGGGAACCACTCGAATGGGCACTAGTCCTGATGGCTCTGTATTGAACTCGAACTGTCAGGCTCACGACTGCAAAAACCTCTTCGTAGTGGATGCCGGTTCATTTGTATCTCAGGCAGACAAGAACCCGACCTGGACTATCCTGGCACTTTCCTGGAGAACCTCAGAGTACATTGTGGATCAATTGAAACAAAAAAACATCTAAGCCATGAACAGAAGAGAAAACCTAAAACTACTCTTTACTGGCTCCTTGGGAGCGGGTATGTTAATGACCGGATGCGAACCTGAGCAGACCAGCCTCGCTCACGAGCCCATCATAGGCGGAGGAGGAACTCCAGGTAACAGAACTGAAGCTGAAAAAATCCGTGATGCAGAACTGCTGGCAGAAAACTTCTTCACAGATGAAGAAAGAAAAAAGGTAGACACCTTAGCGGATATCATCTGCCCGGCAGACGAGGAATCTCCGGCTGCCACAGCACTGAAGGTGACGGACTTCATAGACTTTATGATGAACGACCAGCCGGGAAATCAAACCCGGATGAGAGGCGGGCTGATGTGGCTGGACTTTGAAGCCAATGAGAAATTCGGGAAACCTTTCAATGAACTGTCACAGGATCAGGTCATAGCGATCGTAGACCTAGTGGCCTGGCCGGACAAAGCCACACCTGAGTATGAGGGAGCCGTACGCTGGTTCAATATGTTACGAAACCTGGTTTGCTCCGGATACTTTTCTACGCAGGCAGGCTGGGACTACATCGGGTACCTAGGGAATAGACCTAATGCATGGGATGGAGTACCTCAAAATGTAATGGACAAGCATGGTTTCAAGCTGGAAGAAAAATATATCCCAATTTATCTCAAACCAGAAGATAGGGGCACCATAGCCCAGTGGGATGATGAAGGAAACCTCATCGGTTAAATAAATTAAAAACCCGGTCAATCTGTCCGGGTTTTTTTGTGCCTGTTTTTATATTCCACTATCTTATTAAGCTTTAGCTCCTAGCCTACTCTTATGAAATCAAGCATGACCCGAAGCGACACACAGAGAGATGATTATAATTCATGCGAAGATTCCATGTGACCTTAAAAAAAAATTATAAACACATGAAAGAACACTTCTCTAAACTACTCACCATAGCTTTACTTCTAGTTAGCTGGGCTTGTTCAGAAAACAAGGAACAAGTCTCTGAAGCTGCCAAAACTTACGAATGGGTAATTGCTGATTCCCTGGATTTGGACTTTCTGGGCAATCCCATGCTAACCGATGTCAGCCCAGATGGCAGCAAACTGGTGTTTTTTGACCAGCCGAGTTCCAAAATTCTGATCACAGATTCAGAAGGAAATCTAAACCATAGCTTTTCTAAGGTAGAAGACACACCGGATGCTTATGGATTTATGTTAGAAAGACCTGGTTTTTTCAGAGGTGAGCAAGTTGCCGTTTTCGGCATGAACGGCCTGTTTATTTACGATTTAGAGGGAGAGATGCAACAGAAAATCCCTCACCCGGAATCATTGGGAGGTGCAGGATCCATGACTTTCATTGGCAAATCCGTAGAAACTGCCACCCTTGATGGCAAAGAATACCTCATCCCTATCTCTGTGCGCCCACGCAATTCATTTCCAGGGGAGCAGGAGTTCTATGATACCTACAGGGCCATAGAACTGGTAGATCCGGATGCAGAAACCATGACTGAGCTGATCCCTTTTGAGGAAGGGAGTCACTTCCTAAATGGCAAAGGTTACATACAAAGTGACTACGCTCCCGCATATGAGGCAAAGGATGGCAAACTTTACATTGTGCATGGTGGAGACCCAAAACTTTACGTTTATCAACTCCGCCCTGAACTAGCAGCGCTAGACACGGTGATCCAGCTGGATATTCCGGGGTTTATTCTTCCGGAAGGAAAAGACAGAGCGGAATTTCAGGAAGGTCATATAGAAATCCGGGGTGGTACTGCTGCCTTCAGGAACATCCATATTTTAGATGATCTGATTCTTCTGAATTATTATGCGGGTATAGAGCCGGCAAAGTCCCAGGAAGCAGAAGCACTATGGACCAGTGGAAATGAGGAAGAAGCCCGCGCCATGTACCAAAAAATAGAGTCTGAGGTCCCTAAGGGCACCTTGATTTATCAATTATCCGATCTAAGCTACTTAGGTCATGTCACTCAGCCTGACCTAACCGGTGGCAGGACCTATGCCAGCGGTGGAGGTTTTGCATGGTTTCAAAAAACCCCCGATCCAGATGTAGAAGAGGATTTTTTGAGAGTATATAAAATGAAACTGGTGGAGAGATGAGATATGGATTCATAGCAATTGTAATTCTTTCCACCCTAGGATCCTGTACTTCCTCAGACAATTCTGAAACTTCCGCAGCAAGGAATTCCAACGAATGGGAATTGCAGATTATGGACTCCATACGGGTGGATTATTTGGGAAGTGTAGATGGAGGCGAATTTAGAAATGGGAAAGGAGTGATTTTTGATTTTAAAAAAAATAGCCTGGTAGAATTTAGTGAAAACGGAAAAATTCTACATCAGCAATCCTACCCCAGTGAAGGTCCCGGAGCAGTAATTTATCCCACCACCCTGCGCTATGACGAATTTGGAAAACTATATGGGATGAGTTTCTTAAGCTGGCTTTATGAATTCAATCCTGATTTAACACTTAAAAGACAAGTCGATATGCCTTTCTTGTCTATTTCGAATGATGGAATGTCTTTCGGTAGAAACTTTGAACCCTGGAATGACCACCTCATCGCATGGTATCCGGGAAGGGACGGAGCAGATCAATATGACCCATTTTTTTTCAGAGATCATTTTCTATTAGAAAAACTAAACCTCACAACAGGTGTCGCAGAGCCGATTATAAAACTACCTACCACTTCCCGATATACCACTGATAAATATTATGAAAGAGCACATTTACGGTTCGGTATAGTGGGCGACCATCTATATCTAGTATTAAACAATGAACCATTAATACATAGCTATGATATGGCAGATGGTTTCAGATACGTGAGAACTTTTACTTTTTCTCCATCAGTATTCCTCGATAATGGAGAACATACCAAGGCTTACGAGTACATTTCTGGAAGTCGAATGTTAGATGGACGAATTTCAGGATTTTATCCTCGCCACGATGCCATTTTTGTTACTTACACAGAAGGGATAAGTGAAGATATTTTTACTCAGAATGAATTAAAACTCCCTAAAAACTTTCCCAAATATGGTGAATTCCAAAGGCATATTTTGAAGTTCATGAATACTGATTCCGTCTGGTCCAATGAAATAACCATACCGAATAAAATTGACCAAATCCTCAATATTGAATCTCTCGCCCAGCCTTTCTACGCCCTGCGTAATGACGAATGGCTAGGCGAAGAACAAGATTATCTCACTTTTTACAAACTTAAACTGGTACAGAAATGAAAAAACAATGCTTCATATTTTCCTTACTCATTTTGGGAATTATTGCCTGCTCCGCCCCACAAAACAAATCGGAAATACAATCGGAAAGCTCCCATGAATGGGAATTGCAGATTCTGGATTCTATCCAAGTGGATTATTTAGGAGATATATCCACCGGGGATTTCAGAGGGGGGATAGGTTTGCTCTATGACTACACGGCCAATACTCTGGTCAAAATTGATTACGAAGGACAAGTGCTGGCCACCCACACCTATCCTAAAGACGGCCCTAATTCAATCTCCTATGTTTCCACTGTCAAATTGCACCCAGGTGGGAACCCCTACATCGGCCACTATAGAGGCCCATATTTAGAATTAAATGAAGACCTTTCTGTCAAAAGAAACATAGAACTACCCTTTCCTTCCCAATCATTTGGAGGTTTGATGGATGAGAAATCATTTGAGTTTTGGCAGGAAAACATCATCTTTCACTTTCCAGGTAGAGATGAGGTCAGTCCCTACACAGAAACTTATCTAAGTGAGAATTTTTTGCTCGAAAAGTTAAATCCAACGACTGGTGAAAGCAGCCCGTTAATCCGTACCCCAAGCACTTCAAAATTCAGTTCAGGACTGCTTTACGAAAGACCAGCAATCTCATTTACACTGTCTGGTGATGACCTACTGCTGTATTTCAACAATGAGCCCAAAATCCACAGATTCAACCTACTAGATTCTGGGAAGCACACGGAGACTTTAGATATTAACCCGACTAAATTTATCGAAGCACCAGAACTTAAAGATAAAACAGAAAACTATGGCTATGAAAAATTGGTCGAGGGCAATATTTTCGGGGTATTTGCAGATCAAAAATATGTGGTAGTGCATTATTCGGAAGGAATATCGGAAGAAGTCTTCACCGCAAACCAATTCAATTTCCCCGAGGATTTCCCAAAACTGATAGCGCTGAACCAATCTAATTTCAAGGTTTATGACGAAGAAAAAGGCTGGTCAAACGAAATCCTGATTCCTAAAAAAGTTGATAAAATCTTTGCCATGGAAGATCCTACCCAAGCGTTTTTTGCCCTGCGAAATGACGAATATCTTGGTGAAGAACAGGATTACTTGACTTTTTATAAACTGAAACTCGTACAGAAATGAAAACACAAACCAAGCTTTTTCTCATACCTACACTAGCACTAAGCATAGCCGCCTGCTCCGGAGAAAAAGAGGAAACAAGCCCCTCTACACCGCTCGCAGAGCAATCCCTAGAATTTGAGATTTATGATTCCCTAGTGGTGGATCACCTAGGCAATCTGGCATTAATGGACATCAGCCCAGATGGACAATCTTATCTACTCAGAGATCAAAATACCGATACCTTACTTCTGGCAAATGCCGCAGGTGAGATACTTCATCAATACAAACTAAGCGGCGAAGGCCCTAACCAGTATAAAGAAAATCTATATGGAAAAAGTAAGTTTTTGAATAACGAGGAGTTCCTGACTCCTACTACAGGCGGAGTTTATAGATACAATAGTCAAGGCATTTTACAAAAAAAATATGAACCCGGGTTTTCTCCTAGAGCTCAAATTATCATCACTGGAGCAGACAATTTAATAATCCATGACGATGAAATATACCTCAACCTTCCCGGAAGAGGTTCAGACGAGTTCGGACCTCATGGCATAGCCTATCAAGAAAAATCAAACCACATAGAAGTACTCAATCTGGAGTCAGAGGAATTTAGCCCAGAGATTAAATTCCCTTCCACATCCAAATTCAGTAGTACAGAGAAAGCTTACAAATTCTACTCAACCTATCCTACTTTCTCCATTGCAGATGACAGTTTGTACATCACTTACAGACATGAACCGAAAATTTTCGCCTATCCACTTGCCGATTTATCCACTTTGGGCTCCACTAAATTCATACCCATAAAAAACTTCGTAGAAAATGAACCGAAAAGTGACCAGGTAGACGACAACATCAATATCAGCGAACTTTATGCTGGAACTATCAACAAGATAATTGCCATGGAAAATCAGCATTTTATAATAGACTATCTCTCAGGATTGACAGGGGCAGAATATGATGAAGCCGTGGACAAAGCCGGTGGAGACATGGACAAACAATGGGATGAACTGGGTAAAGTAAACCAAGGAGGCCTGGTGATTTTTGATGGTACTGCGCTGAGTAACCCCATCACTAAACCTGCACTTCTAGGACAACTGGATAAATATGTCTCCAAGGAGGAAATCTGGTTTTCACTGAACTTCTCCGCAGCAGAAAACGACTATTCGGTCATTTATAAAACCCGACTCGTTCAGAAATGATTAGGCAAAACAAAGCCCGATTGAAATAACTCAATCGGGCTTTATTTGGACAGCATGGGCTTTAGAATAGTTTAAATCCTACCGATAAAATCCACTGGTTGATCCGCTGGTCCGTGCTGAAATTACCTACACTACTACTGATCTTGTTGAGTGAGCTTTCGTACTTGGCATCGATGATCAGATTGCCTATATCCAATCCCAGCCCAGCCTGATAACCAATAGTAGCATCTTCAAAATCCACATTCTGAACGGTCTGTCCTGCATCCTTCAGTTCTGAGTTGACATTAATGCTAGCTATGGGTCCAGCCTGTATCCTCAGCAGTTTGAACATTTTCAAACCCACCATTACCGGAATATCCACCCTATTGAAATCCGCTTCATAATCCCGGATCGGCTGATCCTCCGGGTCAAAACTAAACTGACCTTGTGTCTGGGTGTACAATACCTCTGGCTGCAGGTAAAGCGGCCCTAGTCCTACCCGGGCAAACAAGCCCACATGGTACCCAAATTTGGAATCTCCGTTTTTAAAATCATCGCTTTTCAGATCCAACTTGGTCTGGCTGAGTCCTACTTTTGGCCCGATAGAAAATCCCTGAGAATAGGCCGACAGGGTCATACTGAGGAGGAAAACTGAGAGAAGTAGCTTTTTCATGGCATCTAGTTATTGGTTTAGTATAAAGTGTAACGCTAGCAATTAAGAAAAATTAGCAATTCCCTTGCCAACTGAAGAAATTTAAAAATAGGCTAGGGTTTGATGTTAAAAGTTATCAGCGTGTAGTCGCAGAAATTCAGTTGCAGTGATCAGTGGGAAACTGTCGGCTTACGCTGCGTAGGGCAGAGGGAAATACGCATAGAAAATCAGCTTGGACTATGGCTCCGCTCAGTGAGACAAGTCTCCTCAGCACCCAAGCCAAATGCCTATACCTTTCAATCCACTTTCCGGACAAAAAAGGAAAACAAAGTACACTAATTCAAAACGTGAAACCCGCGTGAAACTGCCGCCTTTTCTGGGCACGTAAGCGGGAAATACTAAAGCACTAAACAAAAAAAGGAAGCCCGAAGACTTCCTTTAGTATAACTATTATGTTTTTAATGAGGCTTTATTTATGCCGCTTGCTCAAAGCCCATTACACCAAGCATATTCAGGATCAAAAGTATGATCACAATCGGGCAAACATATTTGATAAAGAACATCCAACCCGCACGGAAAGGGCCTTTGAATGCCGGTGCACCCGAGGCTAGTTCGTCTGCATAATCCGAAAGCTTAGAAGCCCATCCAGTGTACAAAGCCAGCATCAAACAGATCACGATCACCGCAAAAGTACCGAATATGAAGTCCATGATTCCAAAGAACCCTTCTAGTCTATTGCCAAAGAAATTGATATGGAGATTAGCAAAGAAAGTACCTGGGATCTGCGAAAGAGCAGAAGGCACTGACAGCGCCATAGCAGCTAGACCTACTGTCCAAGTTGCACGCTTTCTGCCCCACTTTTTATCATCTATCAGATAGGAAACCGGAACTTCAAGCATAGAAATAGTGGAAGTAAGTGCGGCCACCATCAAGAGAATGAAAAACAATCCACCGATGATATTTCCACCTGGCATGGCATCAAAAACTTTTGGCAATACATCAAACACCAAAGCTGGACCGGCAGCCGGATCTTTGCCCGGAAGCAAAGCAAACAAGGCCGGGAAAATCATCAATCCACCTAAAAGTGCTACTGAGGTATCCATTCCAGCTATCCACCCACCAGACTGGATAATGTTGGACTTCTTAGGCAAATAAGATCCGAATGTAATCATCAAACCCCAACCTACAGACATGGAAAAGAACGCTTGACCTAAGGCCTGAAGCATTACTGCTCCATTGATTTTAGCAAAATCAGGCTTGAGGTAATACTCAATACCTGCGGAAGCTCCTTCCAAAGTCACCGATCTACCTGCGATAAATATAATAATGATAAAGAGCACCGGCATCAAAAACTTAGATGCCTTCTCAATACCACCTGAAACCCCACCCAATACAATGAGAATGGTCATTAAGATAAACACAAAAGTCAATGGAATGACATACATAGGAGTCTTGACAAACTCCACAAAATCAATAGGAATATTAATGATTTCAGTAAAAATATAACCTACAGTCCATCCTGCAATCACCGAGTAGTAACTAAATACAAAGAAACAAACCACCACACAAAGCACGCCTGCGGACTGCCAGAAGCCATTTCCTCCAGTTTCACGCACTGCCCCAATTGGGTTTTTACCGGACTTTCTACCGAGTGCTATTTCATTAAACAGCAATGGCAAAGCAATCAAAAGGACACAACATATATATACAAATACAAATGCTCCTCCACCATACTCACCGACCAAATAAGGGAATCTCCAGATGTTTCCCAAGCCTACTGCGGATCCTGCTGCGGCCATGATAAAACCCAGACTAGAGCCCCATTGTCCTCTTTCCTCGGTATCGTTGCTAACTGCCATAAATTATTTTAATGTTAAATTATAAGGGTGTATAAACTGCTTTTTAAGACCGGGCTAAGATAATTTGTTTTGCTAAAATACCAATTGCCGTTCGGAAAGTTTTCGGCTCAAAACCAAGCTGTTCCTGCGCTTTCTTGATAATAAAGCCCGTTTTCAGCGGGCGTTTTGCCGGCTGGGTAAAGGTAGTGGAATCTGCTCTTTTGATTAAATCCTTGTTAAGCCCAAAAAAGTCCGCCACTGTATTGGCCATCTCATAGGGTGTCAGAAAATCAGGCCCGGAGATATTGAAAACCCCTTCTGCCCCTTGCTCGGCTATTAGAATACAACCTGCCGCCAAATCCTCTGCCAGAGTGGGCGTTCTGTACTGATCATCCACCACCTGAATGGTTTTGCCAGCTTCCAAGGATGATTTAACCCATAGCACAATATTGCTCCTGCTTAAATCATGCGCAATCCCAAATACCAATACAGTCCTGGCTATTGCCCATTTTGTTTTGGATCTCATCACCATTTTCTCACCCAGGAGTTTGCTCTCACCATAGTAATTGACTGGGGCGGGAATACCGCTTTCGTCCAGAGGACCTTCTTCTCCCGAGAAAATAAAATCGGTGGAAACAAAGATAAAATGCGCTTGGCAAGCTTCTGCAGCCTTGACCAAGTATGCGGTAGCATTCACGTTGGCATCGTAGCAGGCTTCCTGGTTCAGCTCACACTCATCCACATGAGTCATCGCAGCCCCATGAATAATGATATCAGGAGCAGCATGAGCTATCACCTTTTGGACCTCAGCTTCATCCGAGATATCCAACGAGATGTATTCGAAGCCTTCACCGGGTAGGCGACAGGCTCCTCTCCCACTGGCCACAATATAAAATTGATCATTTCCCAGCAGTTGATTTACCAGTTTCTGACCGAGCAAACCATTTGCCCCAGTGATAAAAACGGTCTTTTTACTGTCCCTCTGGATAGCTGTAGCCATAGTCTTTTTCGATTTTATTTCTGGACATTTTCTCTACGGTCACATTCATGTAAACCGGTTGCACCGGCTTTTCACGCTGAGTTGGCAATTCGGAAATTTCTTCCGCCACTTCTAATCCCTGGATCACCTCGCCAAACACAGTGTATTCCTTATCCAAATGCGGTGTACCCCCCACTGTGGTATAGACTTCTATTTGCTCTGGGGTGAATTTCTTGGTCAAATTGACGTTAAGTGACTGCTCCAGTTCGTCTCGCTTAGACAGCAACAAGGTGGTGAGGCTGTCATATTTTTGCTCGTTGTAAAGCCGGACGTATTCACTTTTCAGGTCATCCTGGCTTCCAAGCTCCATGTATTTCATAAAAGCCTTTTGCAAGGCCTCCATGTCCGTTGTCAGCTCCAGTTCATTGTAAACTTTGCCCAGCACAATATAAAATTGTGAACCATTCGACCTTCGCTCGGGATTGATCCCATTTCCTTGACGGGCAGCGGCAATCATCCCTCTTTTATGGTAGTGATTTGGCAGAATCTCAGCGGGCAAAGTAGGCCAGTCCTGCGGGGGAAGGTTCTCCTTAGAAAAAACATCGCCACCCTGCACCATGAAATCTTTGATTACCCGGTGAAACTCCGTAGAGTCAAATCTCCCAGCCTCCGCTAGCGCTATGAAATTGGACTTGTGAGCCGGAGTATCATCAAATAGCACGGCCACTATGTCCCCATGACTGGTCTCTATGGTCACCAAATAGTCTTTGCCACCGGCACAGCCTAGCATCACGGCAGCGAGTAAAACAACTGTGAATATCTTTACAAACCTCATTTATTCAGGGTGCTTTTAATTTGATCTAAAATCTCTTTTCCGCCTGCGGCAAAAACCTCTTGTGCCAACTGCTTGCCTAGCTGTTCGGCTTGTTCCTTTGGCCCAGATACGGTGATGGATATGCGCTCTTTCCCATCCAAGCTCACTATCCCTCCTTTTAGCGTCAGCTCATCATCTGCTAGCGTGGCCAAAGCAAATACAGGAATGCTGCAACCACCTTCCAATATCCGCAAGTAGGCTCGCTCTGCCCGAAGGCGATAGGAAGTCTCTTCATGGTCGCATGCGGCAATAATTTTTTGCTTTAAGGATTCATCTATGTTTAGAGAAACTTCTATAGCTACAGATCCCTGGCCCACGGCAGGTGTGAATTCATCGAGGTCAAGCTCCTGCACAATCATAGAGTCATAGTTCATCCTATGGGCACCGGCAAAGGCAAGAACAAGTGCATCGCAAAGCCCCTCTTCCATTTTTCGGATTCTGGTCTGTAAATTACCGCGCACCTCCACAGTCTTCACCTGAGGATAAAAATGCTTCAGGGTCGCCACTCGGCGCGTAGAAGAGGTCCCCAGCACCACAGGCCCATCCAGAGACACAGAACCTTTGTGAGACACCAGTACATCGTTTACTTTTTCCCGTTCCGTGAAGGCGATAATTTCAAATCCTTCAGGGAGGTTAGATTGCATATCCTTTGCGCTGTGCACAGCGATGTCTATTCTTCCGTCAGAGAGCTGATCTTCCAGTTCCTGGGTAAAGACCCCTTTACTCCCGATTTTAGCTATGGAGACATCCAGTA
The DNA here is from genome assembly GCF_027594545.1 of Algoriphagus sp. TR-M9. Taxonomy (NCBI): domain Bacteria; kingdom Pseudomonadati; phylum Bacteroidota; class Cytophagia; order Cytophagales; family Cyclobacteriaceae; genus Algoriphagus; species Algoriphagus halophytocola. The sequence goes on from NZ_CP115160.1 coordinate 3,543,241, forward strand.
CCTGATCACCTTTGGTATCGATCAGGACAATCTCCGTCTGAAGACCAGCCTGCCTCAACAACTCCTCCACATGGTAAGCCTGCCAAAGCGCAAGCTTACTTCCGCGGGTTCCTATTCTCACTAATTCACTCATTGATTTGAAATCTTTACTGGGCGTTTATTCACCCCTTCTTCGATAAATTTCACTATTGCTCCCGCGATATCCACGCCGGTAGCCTTCTCTATTCCTTCCAGCCCAGGAGAGCTGTTCACTTCCAGTATGAGAGGACCTCGCGCAGACTGCAGCATATCCACGCCGGCTACATCCAGTCCGAGTGCTTTGGCGGCACCAAGTGCTGCTTGCTTCTCCGCCCGGCTCAATTTGATAATCGTGGCTTTTCCTCCACGGTGGAGATTGGACCGAAACTCTCCCTCGGCTCCCTGCCTTTTCATGGCGCCCACTACTTTCCCATTCACTATAAATGCCCGAATATCTGCCCCTTTGGCTTCTTTGATAAATTCCTGCACGATGATCCTTGCTTTCAACCCATGAAAAGCTTCAATCACCGATTGACTCGCTTTTCTGGTTTCTGCCAAAACCACCCCCAGACCTTGAGTTCCTTCCAGCAACTTAATAATCAAAGGTGCTCCGCCCACATGCTCGATGATTTGCTTTTCTCCACCTTTTGAAAAATTAGTGAAAGCAGTCTTTGGCATGCCCAGCCCCGCGCTTGAAAGGATCTGTAGACTTCTCAGTTTATCTCTACTTCGCACTATAGCCTGGGAATTCACTGCGGAAAATGCGCCCATCAGCTCAAATTGACGGACTACAGCCGTGCCATAAAACGTCACCGAAGCGCCTATTCTCGGGATGATTGCATCTACATCAGTCAGTTTTTCCCCTTTATAGATAATGGAAGGGCCATCCTGCTCAATGATCAGATCGCAAATACTGTGATTAACTATAAGTGCCTCATGTCCGGCTTTCTGGATAGCTTCTAGCAGACGCTTGGTAGAATAGAGGTTTGGATTCCGGGAAAGTATGGCGATTTTCATGTGTCTGGAGTTGAATGAAGGGCTTACCCGGTTTAGTCGGGGCGAGCTGATGTATCTTTAACGAGTAAAACAATCATGGTCTGTCAAGGATTATGGAAGCTTTGAGGCGAGTTGATTTCATGCTAAACCGTCGGTCTTTTTAATGTTTTTCTGAATCCTCAGTAATGGTGTGGAGTTACTTAACGAGGCTGCGGTACGGCTTGGCCAAGTTATGTCCAGCCACATCCACCAGAAAACGGTTCTTCAGAATCTTCCGACCCAGCAAAATCGCATTTCTCATATTGGATCGATCAGACAGGGTAAATTCTGCCGTATAGCTTTCACCCGCAAGCTCAAAGGTAGTTTCGATCAGGTAACGAACCTCGGCCTGGCCAAATGAATTTTTCACTTTCTTCTCCCTGAATTCTTCAAAGGTCACAGTTTCTCCGGTAAAAGCCTTGTGCCCCGGAAGCAGCGCCTGAAAACTCAGCAGCTTTTTACCGTCCTTTTCTATCAGCTGTAGGTTTTCTGCATGAAGACTACTGGTGTAAGCGCCTGTATCGATTTTCGCCCAAACCAGATTTAGCTCTAGATCCGGAAGTGAGATTTTCTCCCGTCTGCCTATGATTTTCTTTTCCATATCAACTGATACTTGCCATTAATCTAGTGACTTTCATCGAAAGGTCTGTGAAAATAAACTTTGCATTGCCATTTCGCTCCAGAAAATAGTGAGCTTCATTAAAAGTCTCATACAGCACTCCTAGATGGTCTTCCTTGAGCACTTTGCCACTGATATTATCCACAAACTTGCGATCTTCATTTTGGGTACGAAGCAGTTGATCCAGCCCCACGTTTTTGAGCAAAATCTCCCTGACCACATTCAGGCCTGTAAGCAAAAGGGACTTTTGAGCTTCCTTATCCGACTTGTGAAAATCATCTGCCAGACTGAAAAGGCTTTGAAAATCTGCTTTGTAGCAAAACAGAAACCACTCCCGGATTTTTTTTACTTGCAAGTCCTCTACTTGCTCCACTAAGCGAAAAGCCTCCCGCATATTTCCATCAGCCAGCATGGCTATTTGACCCGCAGACTCGGAGTCACAGAGGTTCGTTACTGAAAGGTGCTCTTGGATCTCCTCATCTGAAAACCCTCGGATCAAAACTTTCTGAGTTCTGGACAGAATGGTAGTCAGCAGCTGGTCTGCCTGGGAAGTAACCAGAATAAAAAGCGTTTTGGGCTGAGGTTCTTCTATGATTTTCAGCAAGGCATTAGCTGCTGATGGGTGCAGAAATTCCGCAGCCCAGATCAACATGATTTTATAGCCACCTTCAAAGGACTTTAGAGAAAGTGTTTGGATGATTTTCCTCGCCGCCCCCTTGGAGATGTTCAGTTGCTTTTTCTCAAACTTATTGAAATAAATAAAGTCATGGACATTTCCATAGGGCTGATCCATGGCAAACTTCCTCCAATTGCTCATCAGGTCCACCTTTTCATCTTCTTCCTTGTCGTCCTCTTTCGCTTTGGCGATAGTCGGAAAGGCGAAATTCAGATCTGGCATCACCAGCCTGCTCATCCGCTGGCAGGATGGACAGTTCCCGCAGGAATCGCTTTCTGTGGGATTTTCACAATACAAATAAGTGCACAGAGCCAAGGCCATAGTCAAGCTGGCTGACCCTTCCGGCCCATGAAAAAGTAAAGCGTGCGCCAGATGGTTGTTCTTTACTGCATTGATCAGATTTTCCTTGGTCTCGGGTAATCCCGGTATAGCTGCGAATTGCATGAATTAATTGATCAGGATGAAGTTTCCCAAATTCTATAGTTTTTTGTCAAATCGAAAATAGTAGCTAAAATTTCCTCATCCACAGCAGTCAGTTCCTGACCTCTTCTCCCCATTACCGCCTTTGCTGTTTCCAGAAACTTGGGAAACAAATAAGTAGAAACCGGCCCAGCCCCGCCCCAGGAAAAGGAAGGAACGAAATTGCGTGGGAATCCATCTCCGAAAATATTGGCACCTACACTGACTACCGTTCCCGTGTTGAACATGGTATTGATCCCACACTTAGAGTGATCCCCCATCATCAGCCCACAAAACTGCAGACCGGTAGAGGCATACCCCCCTTTGGTATAATCCCAAAGCTTCACCGGCGCATAATTATTCTTCAGGTTACTGGTATTGGTATCTGCTCCCATATTACACCACTCCCCCACTACCGAATTGCCCAGAAAACCTTCATGGCCTTTGTTACTGTAGCCAAAAATCACTGAATTAGACACCTCTCCGCCCACTTTGCTCTGCGGGCCCACGGTGGTATCTCCTTTGATTTTAGCCCCCATATTGAGGGTAGATCCTTCGCACAGGGCAAAGGGACCACGAATGAGGGTGCCTTCTTGGATTTCGGTATTTCTGCCAATATAGATAGGGCCATTTTCTGCATTCAGAACAGCCGCTCTGATAACGGCCCCTTCCTCTACGAAGACATTTTCTGGAGCATACACCCTGGTAAATGGATCAGTGATTTTTGCTGATTGCCTCCCTTTGGTCAGCACAGCAAAGTCCTTCTTAATTTCAGCTCCATTGAGTTGAAATATATTCCAAGGCTTCAGCAGCAAGGAAGGCTCCGCCTGCAGTTGAATGATTTTTTTGTCTCGGGCAAAATCCAAATTCTTTTCCGTCTCGCCTATGTAAGTAGCAAGGAGGGTTTTGCCAAAGTACAAAGCCTCGTCTTTGTCCAGGTTTTTCAGCCTAGACAGTAGCATTTCATCTGGCAGCAATGCCCCATTGATAGCGAGGGCTTTTCCACTTTTCCTAGGAAATTTACTTTGCAAATAATCCTGGGTCAGAAAAGAAACAGAGGATTGGGTGATTTTCTCCCATTTTTCTGAAATCTTCAAAATTCCCACACGGATTTCTGCCACCGGTCTGGTAAAAGTAAAAGGCAGCAATGAACCACGGATAGCCGGGTCATCAAACAACAAAATCGAGTCCATGAGGCAAAAATAAAAAAGTCTCCCGGAATCCATGCTCCGGGAGACTTTTTAGCCTGAGATAGCAGAGAATTACTTCTTCTTCGCGTATCTTCTGTTGAATTTCTCCACTCGACCCGCAGTATCAAGCATCATTTTCTTACCTGTATAGAATGGATGAGACTGAGAGCTCACCTCGATCTTATACAAAGGATATTCATTTCCATCTTCCCAAGTGATAGTCTCGCTTGTTTCGATAGTTGACTTGGTCAGAAACTTAAACTCGCTAGATGTATCGTGGAATACGACCTCTCTGTAGTTTGGATGGATATCAGCTTTCATATTATTGCTAGTTATATAGTACCTTTTTCAAATGAGGCACAAAGTTACCCTTTTTCAGATTATCCGCAAAATCTTTATCAAGTATTTCTTTCTCAATCGATCAGCAAAAACCAAAACAAGCTTTCCAAGCCCTAAATTTAACCCGAATTTTGCATTAGATTTCGTTAGGAAGACAGTGAATAGAATTGCTAATGTGTATGCGGAGTTTAGACTAAGCTAGCCTTTCCCTGGTTCCATCGAAATCTTTTTCGGCCTGAAAAAACCCATATTACCTGAACGAAACTAATTCTTCTCCATTATTTTCAACTCTCTTTCACCTGATATGAACTTCATTTTCATGAATGTTTTTTAGATTTAGCCGATGCAAAATTCTTACGCCCAATCCAGACTGCTGAAGCTATTCCTTGCAGCAGCCGCAGTTTTGACTCCATTTTTGGCTAATGCCCAAGGAAGCTATATCCCATACAATAGAGACTATTACCACCTCTTAGACCGCTACGATATATTGCGCGGTCAGAATAACCCCGTGTATCGATCGGCCACCAAACCCTATCGTAGAGATGATGTGGCCGCCTACCTGGACAGCATCGCAGACGATCCGGTGATCCGCTCCAGGTCTGATCAGTTTAACATCGCTTATCTCAGTCAGGACAACTGGGAATTTGTGAGCAGAGAAACACCAGAATCTAAGAAGCCATTTCTAAAAGGCCTTTACCGTAGACCTGGAGATTTTGCACACTATTATAGTGAGGAGTTTGATATTCACGTAAGTCCGGTGATTTATCTCAACGGTGGTCTGGAACCTGACTTTGAGCAAAACCCAAATCGCCTTTCGAGGGGAGTGGTTTTAAGAGGATCTATAGACAAAAAAGTAGGCTTCTACACCTACTTTACCACCTCCGAAGCTTTTTTCCCAAGCTGGGTCAAAACCTATGCGGAGCACAACGGGGCAGTGCCGGGAGAGGGCTTTTGGAAAGAATACAATGGAGAAGGCTACAGTTATTTCTCTGCACTGGGCCATGTGAGCTATAATATCACCAAACACATAGAAGTGGAAGTTGGCCATGACCGAAACTTTATCGGTGAGGGGTATCGCTCTTTCTTACTCTCTGATTTTTCCAATCCCTACATGTTTGTCAAGTTCAACACTAGAGTTTGGAAGTTCCAGCTGACCAATATCTGGACGCAAATGACCGCAGATGTAGATTACGATAGAGGAAGGCCTACAGACGGAAGATATCCGCAAAAGTGGTTTTCCTTTCACCGTCTGGGGTTCAACATAGGCAAAAACCTGAATCTTGGGTTCTTTGAGTCTGTAATGACTGATAAAGTGGATTTCAATTATTTCAACCCTATCGTCTTTTACCGCTGGGTGGAGCAGTCTCTAGGAACCCCGGACAAAGTCATGCTGGGAATAGATGGAAAGTGGAATTTTCACCCCGGCATGCAGCTTTACGGCCAGTTTGCTTTGGATGAATTTGTGTTCTCGGAGTTTTTCGGCCAAGACGGGAAGGGCTCCAAGCGAAACAAATACGGCATACAGGCCGGTTACAAATACATCAACGCTTTCAATCTTTCGAATCTGGATTTACAGTTGGAATTCAACTCAGCCAGACCCTATACCTTTCAGGAGAAAAAAGACTATCAATCTTACAGCAACTGGCGAACGCCGCTCACGCATCCACGAGGGGCAAATTTCCGGGAAATATTGGGGATACTCCGCTATCAACCCATCCCGAAACTCAGCCTGACATTCCAAGGCCTGTATCAGCTATACGGTGCAGATCCAGACGAGGCGACCAACTGGGGAGGCGATGTGCTTAAAAACAGACTAGAAGGAAGCCCCACAGGATTGTTTGGCAATGAAATTGGGCAAGGCATTGAAAACAAATTTGTGCAAACGAACCTGAACGCCAGCTATATGCTGAAGCACAACTTCTTTATAGACGCCTCGCACACTTTCCGCCAAAGAACTGCACAAGATCTGGACAGTCCCGAGACCAGCAATTACCTACAGTTGGCATTCCGCTGGAACTTCATCCGTCCTGATTACAATTACTAAAAAGGAACCCGCACTGGCAATTTTGCGTAACTTGCGGGATTATTCTATGTATTTTAGTTTATGAAGACCTATTTACGAATTCTTTCCTATGCCAAGCCTTACGGAAAATTCGTGCCCGTATATATATTCTACGCTTTCTTTTCCATAGTCTTTGGCTTGCTGAATTTCACTTTATTAAAGCCCTTGTTTGACGTGATCTTCGAGCAAGTGGATCCAGAGTCCTTAGCTCTTTATGCAAGCAAACCTGAGTTCAGCTTTTCCATAGAGTATTTCACTCACCTTTTCAATTACAATTTTCTTCAAATCGCTGAGGAACATGGCAAAATGGGCACCTTATATTATGTCTGTGCCATCATTGTGGTTTCGGTTTTCTTATCCAACCTCTTCACTTATCTCGCCGGGGTGGTTCTGGCTAAAGTCCGCGCCACGGTCATCAAGCGAATGCGCATGGATGTATTCGAGCAGGTGAGCAGCCTACATATAGGGTATTTTTCTAATGAGAGGAAGGGAGACCTGATGTCAAAAATGACCAATGACGTACAGGAAGTAGAAAACACCATAGTACAATCCCTCCGCGTGGTTTTCCGCGAACCTGCCACGATCATCCTTTACTTCACGGTATTGTTTTTCATGTCGGTCAAGCTGACTCTATTTACGATCCTCATCATTCCCATCTCCGGCGCCATCATAGGTGGAATCACCCGAAGATTGAAAAAGAAAGCCGTGCAAAGTCAACAGTCCCTAGGCAGGATAGTCAATATTCTCGACGAGACTTTAGGCGGAATGCGGGTAATCAAAGCCTTCAATGCCGAGGGTTTTATGAAGTCAAAATTTGACACAGAAACAGATTACTATGCAGGAGTAAATGTGAACATGGCCCGGAAAAATGAGCTAGCCTCACCTATTTCACAGTTTCTGGGAGTCTTCGTAGTGGCCGGAATATTAGTTTACGGTGGCAGTTTGGTTCTCAGCGGAAATTCCGACCTGGATGCATCCGACTTCATCACCTATATCATCATTTTCACGCAGGTACTGAACCCAGCAAAAGAAATCTCCCGTGCTGTAAGCAGTATTCAAAGAGGGATAGCTTCTGCTGAGCGTATTTTCACCGTAGTAGATACGCCTACAGAAATTTCTGCTCCGCAAAACCCCATAGACTTAGGCAGTTTTGACAAAGCACTGGAAGTCAATCAGGTGAGTTTTGCTTATCAGGATAGCTTAGTGCTAAAAGACATCAATTTCACCTTGAGTAAAGGCAAGACTATTGCCCTGGTAGGGCCTTCAGGTGGAGGAAAATCCACTTTAGCGGATTTGGTCCCCAGGTTTTATGATCCCAGCGAAGGAGAGATTTTATTGGATGGAAAAAACTTGAAATCCTTTGATCTCAAAGATTTGCGAAGTCTCATGGGCATAGTGACACAGGAGTCGATTCTATTTAATGATACGGTCTTTAACAATATTGCTTTTGGACTGGATCATGCCTCAGAGGAGCAGGTGATAGAAGCCGCCAAAATTGCCAACGCCCATGAATTCATTGAAAAAATGGAGTCAGGCTACCAAACTTCCATAGGCGAACGAGGTTCTAAACTTTCGGGAGGTCAGCGTCAGCGCCTGAGCATAGCCAGGGCAGTATTGAAAAACCCTCCTATATTGATTTTGGATGAGGCCACTTCTGCCTTAGACTCAGAATCCGAGCACTTGGTGCAGGAAGCCCTCACCAAACTGATGAGTAACAGAACCACCCTGGTGATCGCCCACAGACTCAGCACCATCCAGCATGCCGACGAGATCCTGGTCATTGAGCAGGGTAAAATTGTGCAGCGTGGAACCCACAATGAATTGATGCAGACAGAAGGCTTATACCAGAAGCTTTCTAGTATTCAGTCCGTTTAGTATATTCGTTAAAACTAATTTTAAGACTTATGAAAAAACTTCACCAAATCCTTCAAATAGTCCTGCTGGTCTATTTTGGTGCTTTTCTAATTTTCTTCATTGCTTTTGATACGCTAGGAGGAATCTTTGGCATGGAAGAAATCACTTCAGACACTATGGTGACCATCACACTCATAGGTCTGATCTTGTTTTTGGCGGCTTGGGGAAGTAGCTATGCAGCCTACAACAGCCTCTCAGGTACCATCAAAAAAATGGAACATGACATGAATGGCCTCAAAGCAAAAATCTATGACTTTGAGCACCCTAGAACTCCGGATAGTCCTAGACCTGCCAATCCAGCAAAACCATCCGATAGCGATCAAAGCAACCTTCCTCCTAGACAAAACATCACGTAATCCCATTTCGTTTTGGGTATGGTAAGTCCTAGTACATCCCACAGATCCATGCAAAAAAAGGATCAGCTAATCGCCGAAGATTTCTTCCATAGGGAATGTTTTCACCTCAACTTGTGAAGCTCCCTTGTCCCCATTGGGGTATGAAAATTACATGCTGAAAAGGTAAAGCCTAAGCCTCAGTGATGCAGAAAGACAAATTTTCAGGTGATTTTAAGACTTAAATTTTCTGAAAACCTTATATTAAGGAAACCAATTCGGTTTCCTTTTTTCATACATTATGGTAGCAAAAACTTTTGGAAGTGCCGTTTCAGGCGTAGACGCAAACATCATCACCATCGAAGTAAATGTTGGTCAAGGCACCAGTTTTTTCATGGTGGGACTTCCAGACTCTGCAGTCAAAGAATCTCAGCAGCGGGTAGAGAGCGCTTTGAAATATTACAGTTTCAGAATGCCCCGGCAAAAAGTAGTCATCAATCTCGCTCCTGCAGATGTGCGCAAGGAAGGCTCGGCCTATGATTTACCTATTGCAATGGGAATTCTCCAGGCTTCAGAACAGGTAGAATTTCCGGCACTGAGCGATTATGTGATCATGGGCGAACTCTCACTTGACGGCAATCTCCGACCGATCAAAGGCGTTTTGCCGATCGCGATAGAAGCCCGAAAAAAAGGATTTAAGGGTTTCATACTTCCCTTGGAAAACGCCAAAGAAGCTTCAATTGTCAATAATTTAGACATCATAGGGGTGGAGACTATACAGCAGGCAGCAGATTTCCTATCCGGAGAATTGCAGATCGATCCGCTGGTTACCGATACTAGAGAAATCTTTTATCATTCTTTAGATGATATCGAGTTTGATTTTGCCGATGTACAGGGTCAGGAAAACATCAAGCGCGCAATGGAAATCGCCGCCGCCGGTGGACATAATGTAATCATGATAGGTCCTCCAGGTGCCGGCAAAACCATGCTTGCCAAACGTCTCCCCTCCATACTTCCTCCTCTCACCCTGGTAGAAGCGCTAGAGTCCACCAAGATTCATTCGGTAGCCGGAAAGCTGGGTAAAAACGGATCCTTACTCGCAAACCGCCCTTTTCGCTCACCTCATCACACCATTAGTGATGTAGCCTTAGTGGGAGGAGGTGGAAACCCTCAGCCTGGAGAGATATCGCTGGCTCATAACGGTGTATTGTTTTTGGATGAATTGCCGGAATTTAAACGCACCGTACTGGAGGTGATGCGCCAACCGCTGGAGGAACGACGTGTCACCATTTCCAGAGCGAAAGTTTCAGTGGATTTCCCTGCAAATTTTATGCTGATTGCCAGCATGAACCCCTGCCCCTGCGGCTACTACAATCATCCAGAAAAGGAATGTGTCTGTGGCCCAGGCATCGTACAGCGCTATTTGAACAAAGTTTCAGGACCTCTTCTGGATCGTATAGATTTACATGTAGAAGTGACTCCAGTAAAATTTGATGAAATGACCTCCACCCGGAAATCAGAATCAAGTAAGGAGATCCGAGAGAGAGTCATCAAAGGACGAGAACGCCAAAAAGAGCGGTTCAAAGACAACCCGGAGGTTTTCTGTAACGCCATGATGCCTTCACATATGGTAAAGCAAATCTGCCAGATTAACGAAGCAGGCAAAACCCTGCTAAAAACTGCGATGGAGCGCTTGGGCTTATCTGCCAGAGCCTATGACAGGATTTTGAAAGTAGCTAGAACAATCGCTGACATCTCAGGAAGTGAAGATATAAAAGTGGAGCACCTGGCTGAAGCGATACAGTATAGGAGTCTAGATCGAGAAGGCTGGGCCGGGTGAGAAAAGTTTAAAATTTAAAGTTTGAATTTTAAAGAATATGAACAGAGCTGTACCAAAAGGCACAGCCAAAAAAATTTATAACCAAATATGCTACCCATAGTATGCCCCTAAAGGGGCTATTAGAATAGTGAAACCGTTTTGGAAATGATCCTAAACAAGCAATCCGACCTTATCAACCCAGCTTTTATCCCATCTAGTTACTTGGTCCCGTCAGGGACTCACTATGGGTAGAAATAGAATTCATCATGAACCAGCCGTGCCTTTAGGTACGGTCCTTAAAAAACATTTTTATGACCCCAGAAATCATTCTACGTTACCTTCATTTTATCAGCATTTTTGCAATTGTGGGATCATTGGTCTCTGAGCACCTCTTACTGAAAAAAGAACTGACACGAAAAGAAATCAAGCGATTGGCAACCATCGACGGGGTTTATGGAATGGCAGCTCTCACGCTTTTGGCTGTAGGGCTTACGCTTTGGCTAGGAGGGTATGGGAAACCTTCGGAATACTACACGCTCAATTTCATTTTTCATATCAAAATTTCCCTGTTCGCCAGCATAGGCTTTTTGTCGATTTACCCCACCGTCTTTTTCATCAAAAACAGAAAAGGCAACCCGGAGGAAGTTATCCAAATCCCAAAAACAATCTTTATGCTGCTCAGGTTAGAACTGTTGTTATTGTTTATCATTCCTCTTTTGGCGGGATTGATGGCAAAAGGAATCGGCTACTTTGGGTAAGATTAAATTTTCTTTTGCGAAGCAATTCATTAACTTCTAACACATTAATCCACTCAAAATGAAATACTTCACCCTCCTCCTCATCCTGATTTCAATTGATGTCTTTGGTCAAGACAAAATCCCAACCAATGACGGCGACATCACCATTACCCCGATTACCCATGGCACTTTAGTCCTGGAGCATGTAAATGAGGTCATCTATGTGGACCCCTATGGAGGAGCTGAGCTTTTCAGCAAGCAAAAAAAGCCAACTTTGGTTTTCATCACAGATATTCATGGTGATCACTTAAACCAGCAAACTCTAGATGGGTTGGATTTATCAGCAGCCACTATAGTCGCTCCCCAGGCTGTAGCAGATCAACTCACGGCAGGCACTGGAATGAAAGTAGAAGTGATGGCAAATGGCCAAACCAAAACCATCAATGGGATACAAACTGAAGCTATTCCCATGTATAATCTACCGGAAACCTCTGACTCCAGACATCCAAAAGGCCGAGGAAATGGCTATGTGCTCGATTTGGGAGGTAAAAAAGTTTACATCTCAGGAGACACGGAAGACATTGCCGAGATGCGCTCCCTTCAGCAAATAGCTATCGCATTTGTCTGCATGAATTTACCCTATACCATGGATGTGGACCAAGCTGCCAGCGCTGTTGTCGAATTCAAACCTGAGATAGTTTACCCCTATCATTACCGAGGAACAGACGGGCTTAATGACATTGATAAATTCAAAGCCTTGGTAAATGAAGCAGCCCCGGATGTGGAGGTTCGTCTGAGAAACTGGTATCAATAAATGCGCTCCTATCCTGCCAAAGAAACGCGCTAATCTACTTTGGGAGGATACTTTTCAGGCCAATAGGCGACAGGGTGGTGAACGGGCGAGTATTGGGAAGTTTTCTTTATATTCCACTGCAATACCAACCCAAAATCATCGTCCATGAAACGCTCAAGTCAATTTCTCCTGGTCGCATTTGTCATGCTTTTCATCGGGCTGACAGTCGGCATCACTTTAGGCAAAAAACTACAGCCCATAGAGAAAGGAGAAATCCTTGGCATCAACCACATTGCAATAGCCACAGAAGATTTCGAAAAATCCGCAAGTTACTACAGAGACACGCTTGGCTTTCCTTTAGCAATCGAATTCAAAGACGAAGAGGGAAACCCTGCCTGGTCATACTTTCAGGTAAGTAAAACCACATTTATAGAACTAGTGCCGGCATCCCCATCTCGACCAGCTGGATTGGATCATTTTGGCTTAGAAACCAGTGGCACAGAATCCCTGCTGAAGCAACTCAGGGATTTTGGTTTAGATGCCAATGGGCCAAGAGTCAGTTCGCTGACAGGCATTCATATAGGCACCACCAAAGATCTCGACGGAGTTCCTATTGAATTCATAGGTGCAGTGCCCGGCTCCGCTCACCGAAAAGCAATGGATGGATGGGATAAGCATTGATTTAGCTTGCGGCTAAAGCCCGCTCTAAATCTTCCAGCAAGTCATCCAAATGCTCTAACCCCACGGATACACGAATGAGGTTTTGCGGGGTCAATGTGTCAGGCCCCTCACTTGCAGCCCTACGTTCGATCAAGCTTTCTACCCCTCCCAAACTGGTAGCATTGGTAAAATACCTGAGCTTGGAGATCACCACGTCCGCAGCGTCCGCTCCACTTTTGACCAGAAAAGAAACTATTCCGCCAAAACCAGTCATTTGAGCTGCGGCTATATCATGGCCTGGATGGGCTTTCAATCCCGGATAGTACACTTTTTCTACCGCCTGGTGCCCATCGAGGAAATTTGCCAATACCATCGCATGTTCGGCATGGCCTTTCATCCTATAGGGCAAAGTTTTGATACTTCTGCACAGGTAGTAACAGTCCATGGGAGTAGGTACCGCTCCACCACCTATCTGTACATTCTTTACTTTCTCCCAAAACTCATCCTGCACTTTCGTAATCAGTGCTCCACCCATGATGTCCGAGTGTCCGCCAAAATACTTGGTACTGGAATGCATCACTATATCCGCACCCTGCGCTATAGGGTTTTGGAAAACCGGGGTGGCAAAAGTGTTGTCACAGGCAAGTATGGCTCCTTTGGCTTTTGCCAGTTTTGCGACAGCACGTATATCTGTGATCTTCAAAAGTGGGTTTGAGGGAGTCTCTACCCAGACCAATTTGGTATTGGGCTGAAAAGCTTGCTCCACTGCATCCAAATCGGTCATATCCACAAAAGTGGCCTCCAGAATTCCTTTAAAAATAGTTTCTATCGCATTTTTCAATCCGTGATACATATCATCCGGAGCGATCAAGTGAGATCCAGGGTCGAGAGCTTGAAAAACCGAAACGCCGGCTGCATTTCCGGAAGAAAAAGCCGCTGCATCTGCTCCTTTTTCCAAGCCAGCCAATAGTTGCTCAAGCGCATGGCGGTTTGGGTTATTGGCCCTGGCATAGATCATCGACTCGGGCTGGTGGACAAAGGTAGTACTCAAAGTGATGGGCTGGATCACCGGCTTTTCCTTGTCGCTGACAATATTTCCACCGTGAATGGCTAAGGTTTCTAACTTCATAATATCAAGTGATGTTAATGCTTCCAAAATGCTAAGCCTGAAATTACTATTATTTTCACCTAGCCGGAAAAGATTTTGTATAATGCCTACAGCATAAAAAACTTTTACCCCATTCCAACCTTTCGGGTCTGATCATACTCTTTTAGAAAGCATATTTCATGAACAATCAAAAGCTAGACACCAACCTGATCAAAAACATCCTCCAAGGAGACAGAACCGCTCAGTTCCGGCTTTTTGAATTGACTAAAGAAATGCTCTACTCTACCTGCTACCGGATCATAAGCGATGAAGATGAAGCCAATGATGCACTCCAGGATTCCTATGTGGAGATCTTTCAAAAACTCCATACACTCAAACATCCGGAAGCACTGCTAGGCTGGATGAAAACCATCACTGTCCGAAAAGCAATACAACAACACAAAAAGAAGATTCACTTCGAAGAAATCGACGAAAGGAATCTAGAACCCAGTGAAGAATTTGATGCTTGGTTTGATGCAGAGTTACTGGATCAGGCTATTCAAAGTTTGCCAAATGGTGCGAGGTCTGTTTTCCTGATCGTGTCGGTCGAAGGATACAGCCACAAGGAGTCTGCACAGCTATTGGGCATTTCGGAAAGCACCTCGAAGTCCCAGTTAAATTATGCGAAAACTCTATTAAAAAAAAGGATCACTAAACTGCTTCAGGCATGAAGGAATATAGCCCAAAACCAGATTTGTGGAGCAAAATCCAGAAGCAAAAGGACTTTGACTCCCAAGTAAAAATGCATGCTGCAAATCTTCCCATAAGAGAACCTAAGGCTGAGCTGTGGAGTGATATCGAGCAGGAGTTGGATCAAAGAAAACCTGTGGTTTCGCTTTGGAAATATGGATTGGCAGCGGCTGCCATCGCGCTCATCGTGGTGATTGCCGGGACAGCATATCTACAGCTGGGCGAAAAAGAATCGGAAGTTCCACTGATCACAGCAAATGACACCAATACTACAGCTGTAGAAATACCAGAAACCGAAAATCCTCCTCAGCCAGAAACTGAGAAACCAACGCCAGAACCAAAACAAGTGCTAGCCTCCGGGGAGGAAAAGCCGAAACAAAAAAGTATAAATCGTGCAAGTACAGATCCTATAGAAGTCCCACCCTTGAGAGTAAGTGATTTAAGCATTGAAAAAAATCTGGTCGCTGACATCATCATTCCCCCAACTCCTGAGGTGGAACCGCAGAAGACCTATCATAAGGTAGCGATTTCCTGGGGGCTTCAAGAACGTGTGAAATTCAAAACCAATTTTGGATCGCCGTCTCCAGAAAACCTCCCAAATGCTCAGTTGAGCCGAGCGAATACCACCAATAACTCGATCAAAATCAAGTTTCAAAAAGACTAATTCAACAAACATTTTATAACTAACTCCTATCATGAAACGACTACTACTAGTTCCTTTCCTGGCATTGCTATGCACATTTCAAACCATGGCCCAGGATGTAGAAAATGAACTTTCAAGCAATCTTCAGGAATGGCTAGACCGGGACTGGCCGGTGACTGACACCCTGGTCTTCGATCTTCCCAATGAAAGTGCACTTGTGCTGTACTTTAACAATACAGAATTCACAGCCGATGAGTTGACGGAGGAATTTGAGCCGCTGCTGCGCAGGGCAACGGACTTTCCTGAGTTTACCACGCGCTCTTACAGAATAGCCGAAAATTTCCAGCCTACGGCTTTAAAGAATGTGAAATACAAGATCGAGAAAAAATATGTCCCCTATGTACACAGTCTGGAAATGACATTTCCGGTAGGGTTAGACTTTACCGGTGGTGATTTCACTCCGGTGGTTGGCTTCAGAACTCACCTCAACTGGCGCAATTTCTCACTGGGAGGATCCATCACCAATACCGTATATTTTCCCGAACGAGTGGAAAACAACATCAAAGTCAATAGCAACTGGTTCGCCAATGTGGAATTTGCCTGGGAATTTGGCAATCTATCAGGACCAAGAAGAAACACTTTTGGGGTGGGTTATTTGATCAACGAGAACAAGAGCCAGCTTTTCAGTGGCACCACGATGCAAGCCTATTACAATCGAAAACTCAGCAAAAACATCTCCATACAAGTTGGGGTAATCAGCACAGAGAACTTCAAAACCTTCTACCCTACGGTGGGAATACGATTTTGGTAGGATATTTAACAATAGCCAGCTTCTGGAGAAGCAGGTGAACAACCTAAAAGAGCCAGCGATTTGCTGGCTCTTTTAGGTTGTGTTTCAAGTAGATTGCCATGCTTCTTCGTTGCTAGCAATGACTTTAGAATTTAGTCTTGATTCTTGTATCTAGACTCCATAATCTAAAAACTATCTGATTCTATCCACGGATTTGATCAAGGCTTCGTCCTTTCTAATAAAGCGATTGGCCAGCATATTACAGACCATTGCGGCTAAAATAGCCCAAAATCCGATCTCGTAGGAACCATTGTCCACTGCACCTATTTCTTTGTTCACTCCGTTCGTTGTCAAAAAAACAATAGCGACCAAAGCTACCATAAACAAGGAATTGACCATATTGATCATCATCTGACGGGCACGATTACGGTATTGGAATATGGAAATGATCGCCAATAGTCCTACAAACGCAGCTATGGCAGCAATGTACCAGTGAGAACTTGAACTCAAAACTTCACCGGATGCATCCATTTGGTTCATAAATAAAGCATCAAGCTTCCAGGTTTCACCAGAGCTGGCAAGCTCCTGCACCCAAAGGGGCATTCCCAAAGTCAGTCCCATGGCTATGGCCACCAAAAGCAGGAATATTGATTGTACGCGCTGAATCATTTCTAATTAATTTTTCCGCAAAGAAAAGGCCTTATAAGTTCATTACCAAGGATTGTAGGATTCTAGCCAAGTTTTGACCGGGAATAGTATCTTTGCACCCGTATGACCATGAGCAAAAGATATTTCCTGGAATTGAGCTACAAAGGGACCCATTATCATGGCTGGCAAATCCAGAACAATGCAATTTCTGTCCAAGAAGTGTTGGAAAAATCATTGGAGACTTACTTCCGTCACCCAGTAGGCATCATGGGCAGTGGCAGAACAGACACCGGAGTTCATGCCAGCATGCAGGTTTGCCACTTTGATACAGACGCTGCTTTGGATTACCAGCGATTTCTTAGAGCTATCAATGGGATTTTGCCTAAGGACATCGCCATTTCAGGCATTCGTGAAGTGAGGTCGGATGCTCATGCTAGATTTGACGCCGTAAAGCGCTCTTATATTTACAGGGTGATTTTACAGAAAAGTCCCTTTTTGGAAGATTTTGCCTGGATGAATTATTTCCAGCCAAATGTGGATTTGATGAACCAAGCTGCACGGATCTTGTTAAAACATGAGGATTTTGAATGCTTTAGCAAAGTCCATACCGAGGTCAAGCATTTTCGCTGCAAAATAATCCATGCCAGTTGGGAACAAAAAGACGGGGAATTGCAATTTCATATAACTGCAAACCGATTTTTGCGTGGAATGGTAAGAGCGATCGTGGGAACACTTATGGATGTGGGGCTAGGAAGAAAAACCGCTGAAGACCTAGAGCAAATAATCGTATCGAAGGATAGAAAAAAAGCCGGAAAATCAGCTCCAGCGAAAGGACTATTTTTTAGCAAAATCGAATATCCAGCAGACATTTATTTAGATTAACAGACACTTGAGCCTAGAAAAAGAAAAAACATCCTCCGGAGAAATCGTTGATTCGAAAGTCCTCAAGCAGCTCTATGGCTTTGTGAAGCCTTATAAAGCCCAGTTTTACTTTCTTGTCTTTCTGACGATTGCACTTGCTGTACTGGCACCTACACGGCCATACTTTATCCAGGTGGCGATCGATGATTATGTCACGGTGGGTGATGGCGCAGGTTTGCTGCGAATCATCTACCTGCTCGTAGGCTTAATGATCCTTCAAGCATTAGTGCAGTGGGCGCACACGTTCTATTCGGGCTGGATAGGCCAGGTGATCATCAGGGATATCCGGGTGAAACTCTACAAACATCTGCTCAAGCTCCGCCTGAAATTCTTTGACAATACGCCGATTGGGCGGCTGGTCACCAGAAACGTTTCAGATATAGAGACCCTGGCGAATGTATTTTCAGAAGGACTGGCTGCCATCATTGGTGACCTGCTCCAGCTGGTGACTATTCTAGGGGTCATGTTTTACATTGACTGGAAACTCACCTTGGTAAGCTTGTGTACGCTCCCCCTGATGGTGATTTCCACTTATATTTTCAAAGAGAAAATCAAAGTCACCTTCAATGACGTAAGAAACGCCGTTTCCAATCTAAACTCCTTCCTCCAGGAGCACATCACCGGAATGAATATCGTGCAGATTTTCAACCGGGAAGACAGGGAGTTTGAAAAGTTTAAGGACATCAATAAGGAGCACCGAAGAGCGCATATACGTTCGGTTCTGTATTATTCCATTTACTTCCCAGTAGCGGAAATCATCCAGGCCATGGGCATTGGGCTAGTAGTCTGGTATGGAGCTGTGGGCGTGTTGGGCATGGAAATCCAGATAGGAGTCTTGATCTCCTTCATTATGTATTTGCAGTTGTTTTTCCGTCCGATCAGAATGATTGCTGATAGGTTCAACACCCTGCAAATGGGCGTAGTGAGCTCGTCCCGAATTTTCAAATTGCTGGAAAGCAGTGAGCACATAGCCAATGAAGGTAATTTTAAACCTGAAAAAGTAAAGGGCAACATCAAAGTGGAAAATGTCTGGTTTGCCTACGTAGATGAGGACTATGTACTAAAAGACATCAGCTTTGAAGTGAAGCCAGGAGAGACGGTAGCACTGGTAGGTGCCACTGGAGCCGGTAAATCCTCCATCATCAATTTGATCTCGAGATTTTATGAAATCAACAAAGGCCAAATCACCATTGATGGCCACGACATCAAAGACTTTGAACTGGATACTTTGCGCAAGCATATCGGCGTTGTACTACAGGATGTGTTCCTATTCTCCAATACCATATTCTATAACATCACACTTGGAAATCCTGACATTAGCAGAGAGCAGGTCATGTACGCAGCTGAGCTGGCAGGAGCCAAACGATTCATCGAAAGGCTCCCTGGTGGATTGGACTATAATGTAATGGAAAGAGGGGCGACACTTTCTGTGGGCCAAAGGCAGTTGATCTCTTTTGTGCGGGCCATGGTCTATAATCCAGAAATCATCATTTTGGATGAGGCTACCTCATCAGTGGATACCGAAACCGAAGAACTGATCCAGGAATCCATTGAAACAATGATGACAGGCAGAACTTCCATTGTGATAGCCCATAGACTATCTACCATCCAAAAGGCCGACAAAATCATCGTTCTTCACAAAGGTGAGATCGTAGAAATCGGCACTCATGAATCCTTGCTTGAGCAGGGCGGACACTACACCCAGCTGCATCAGATGCAGCTCAAAACCATGGCGATCTAGGCCAATCAAATACTATCATAATAAAACCAGATTAAAGTGAAGTACAGATTAATTCTACTCTTTGTTTGTTTACCATTCTTGAGTTTTGCGCAGGAAAGAGGCATAGGCATACGTCTAGGCGAACCTTTTTCAGTGACTTTCAAAGACTTCTTAGATGACAACATATCCATTGAAGGCATGATAGGCAGCGCAGGGGTAAATGGAGCCAGCTATTACCAAAAGGAATTCGAATCTAACCTCCCTACTTCAAATGCCTTTTACATTTCCCATACAGCCAAAAAAGGCATTTCCATCAATGTCAGAGCCGCATATCATGAGGATATTACAGATGTTTTCAATATAGAAAGCGGTTACATGTTGGCATATGGAGGGGCAGGCGTACAGTTTAGAAGTACCAAAGTCACCTACACATACACGGATGGACAGTCCTCCACCCAGGCTCAGGACAATAGAACTAATGGAGACTTTGGTCCCGAGGCATTTATAGGTGCAGAATACTATTTTGATGATGTACCTATCTCCGTATTTGGCGAAGCCGGATTTTTCCTTGAGCTAATCGACAGAATAGGCCATATCAAAGGTCAAGGCGGAATAGGTGTAAGGTATATTTTCTAGCCAAAAAACCGAACATCTCAAAGGCCGCACCTAATGTGATGATTTTAAGCTACCGGAGATCCCATCCCGTATCCCTAGCCACGGGGTAGCTTAAGGCCGTAAAAACCCAAACGATAAACAGATGAAAAAACGAGTACTTATTGCATCCGGTATCCTCGCGGGATTAGTAGTGGTGGGGTATTTGATTTTTGACTTCCTGGGCGGAAATAATCCGATAAAAATAGAGTTGATAGAAAGGCAACCGGAAACCCTCATCGGCAGAACATTCAGAGGAATCCCACGCGACGAACAACTGGCCGCTAACTTCCAGGAATTGGAGGTGCAGAAAAGTCTAAACCCAGGTAGCTACCTACATACTATCTACGAGATAGAGCCTGCCGGCAAGCATGATACCATGGTGGTTTTTGTGGGGATCAACAAACAGCTTCCTCTGGAGGATATGGAGACCCGTAAGTTTACCCAGTCCAAATACCTTTTGGCTACCATCCAAAGTAACCGCTGGGTAATGCCAAGCCCTGAAAGCATCAAAGAAAAACTACAGTCCTTTGCAGCGGAAAATGAACTGAAACTGAGCGGTATTTTCATTGATAGAATCATCTCAGCTAGTGAAGTGCAGGTGATAGCCCCTATCGAATAGTATTTGTTAAGGATAATTAACTAACCTATTTCTGGCACAATTCGTGAAAGCAGGTGTACCAACCTTAAAACACTATCACTATGAGAAAAATTACAGCAGTTTTAGCCTTGGTCGGTTTATTCACTTTCCAAGCCTGCGAAGGCCCGATGGGTCCAGAAGGTCCTCAGGGAATCCCGGGTGAAGATGGAGTGAATATTCTGGGCACCACCTATGAAGTAGAAATTGATTTTACTCCTGAAAACAACCACTCAGACCTCTTTCAGTTTCCTGCTGCCAATGTTGAAAGCGATGTAATACTGGTCTATCGCCTGGCAGGTGTAGATGATGGAAGGGATATTTGGACCATGCTACCTCAAAACTTCTTCTTCCAGGAAGGAGTGCTCATCTATAACTTCGATTTCACCTTGGATGATTTCTCCATTTTCATGGATGGGCCAATTGATTATGAGCTATTAGGTCCTGACTGGACAGATGGGCAGATTTTCAGAGTGGTGGTGGTCCCTTCGGATTTCCCTGCTGCTAGAATAGATTTCTCCGACTATGAGGCTACCATGAAAATGCTGGACATAGAAGATGCTGATTTCCTAAGATTAGATTCTTCAAAATAATAAACATTACCCTAAACCAACTGATTACCGCAAACTGGATCTGTGATTTGAACAGGTCCAGTTTTTTTTCTTAAAGTCTTTTGGCTTCCCGCAGATCAGCGCAGAAAAAGACGCTGATTTCACGCAGATCTCATTCGCAGGAGATGTTTCTTTCATACCCATTTGCGAAGCAATCGGGATCACGAGTATTTTTTATGTCCGTATTTTCCGAGCCAAAACTAATTTGACACTTATCTTTGCAGCATGCATTTGAAAAACGACCTCTTACTTCGCGCCGCAAAAGGCGAAGTTGTAGAAAGAACACCGGTATGGCTGATGCGTCAGGCCGGCCGCATCCTGCCCGAGTACCGCAAAGTCCGTGAAAGCGTCAGTGGCTTTATAGAGCTGGCGCAAACCCCCGAACTTGCTGCAGAAGTGACCATTCAGCCGGTTGACTTGCTGGGAGTAGATGCAGCAATTATTTTCTCAGACATCCTGGTAATACCCGAAGCTATGGGGCTTCCTTATGAAATGGTAGAAAAACGAGGCCCTCTATTTCCTGAAACCGTGAAGTCTGAGGCAGATCTGAAAAAACTGCATGTATCAGATGGATCTGAACTTAGATATGTAACCGATGCCATCTCCATCACCAAAAAAACACTGAATGGCAGAGTTCCTTTGATAGGCTTTGCCGGTGCCCCCTGGACCATTTTCTCCTACATGGTAGAAGGCCATGGAAGCAAAACTTTTTCAAAAGCCAGAGAAATGCTATATACCCAACCGGCATTTTCGCACCAACTGCTTCAGATGATCACTGAGAGCACGATCAACTATCTAAATGCCCAGATCGAAGCTGGAGCTCAATTAATTCAGGTTTTCGACAGTTGGGCCGGAATATTAGGACCAAAGCAATATTCAGAGTTCTCCCTGCCTTACATTGCCCAAATCTGTGATGCAATCACTTCCGTTCCTAAGACTGTTTTTGCCAAAGGCGCATTTTTCGCACGTGAGGAAATGAGCAAATTGAATTGCGAAACCATAGGATTGGACTGGAACATGGGAATTGCTGAATCCAGAAAGTTAATCGGAAAAGGCAAAACTTTGCAGGGAAATCTAGATCCAGCAGCACTTTATGGCTCAGAAGAGCAAGTGCGAAAGGCTACCGAGGCTATGATGGAAGAGTTTCGTGGCACACCTCATATCGCCAACCTTGGTCATGGAGTCTATCCGGACATAGACCCTGAGAAGGTGAAGGTATTTATACAAACTGTGAAAAACTTTAAATAAAAAAGGGGCCTCGGGCTCCTTTTTTATTTATAGGACATAGGTACGAGTTTATCCCCTACCTTTAACTCACCCGAGCTCAAAGCCAGCATATTCTGTCCGAAGAGAACTTTCTTACCCGTAGCCCTATAAGTAGCCAGGGTTTTTAAAGGCTCTTTACCTTTGACACCGGTCTCCTGCGCAATGGTGATCATCACACATCTTGCGCAGGGCTTCACCACCTGAAAGGTGACATCTCCAATCTGGATTTCATCCCATGTATCCTCCATAAATGGTTCCCCTCCGGAAAAAACAATATTTGGCCGAAAGCGATTCATTTCTATCTCTTCCTCCAGTCTTTGGTTCAGGTCATCTAGTGAATTTTGCCCGATCATTAAATAAGGCATCCCATCAGCAAAGCTTACAGCCTCCCCGTTTGGGGCATACTTGGGATCTACTTTCCTTACCGTAGATTCTGGCATTTTCACTAGTCTGACTTCTTTCCCCAATATCCGGCTAAACCAATCATCAGCTTGCTTACAGACCGTTTTGGCCAGCATCTCATCGTCCCAAACTTGTACAGCGAGTTCCTCACCCACCTGATCAAATGGAATGTGGATCTGATCTGTAGAATTAGAAACCGGAAAGACGGTTAACCCCTCACTTTCTAATCTGACGCGCAATAATGCTAAGCTAGCCGTAGTCCGCTGGGATAGAAATACACCCTTTTGATCTACTAGCATCCACCTTCTGTCATACTTAAAACCACGCTCCTCCACAGTAGCCTTAGCAAGTCTGATCCCTCCAAGCGACTTGATGGGATAGACGTAAATATCCTGAATGCTGAGTGAGTTTGTCATGCTCTAAAAATAGGGAGCTTAGCCGAAAAAACACTTTGATCTCAGGACAAATCAAAGTAATTGAATCAGCCCTTCGAAATATTTCCAGCAGGTGGGCACGATTTCCAATTCATTATTAAGCGTGAGTAGCGCAACCCCAAGCATAATAGCGCAGAGCCATCGGTATCTTTCTTTCATATTTCCCTTGAAAAAATTCTTCATTCTACACTATAGATGCATCAGGTCAGGAATAGGTTGCAAGAGCTGGCCATATTTCCCGAAAAAATGTCAACCCAAAAGGCAGGATTTCAGAATCCGTGACAATTCAGCGATCAGTGAAAGAAAATCCTGTCAAGTTTTCTGACAATGTGACACAAAAACAGCTGAATTCTCTGATGGCACATCCCTTGAAGAAAGGGAGATGTATCTATTCGAAATAACTTAAAATCATATAATCATGGGAAAAATTATCGGCATTGACTTGGGTACCACCAACTCCTGCGTAGCAGTAATGGAAGGTAACGAACCTGTAGTCATCCAAAACAGTGAAGGAAGAAGAACTACCCCTTCTATTGTAGCCTTCCTTGACAACGGAAACGGAGAAAGAAAAGTAGGTGACCCGGCTAAAAGACAGGCCATCACCAACCCAGCAAATACCATTTCATCTGTAAAGAGGTTTATGGGTAAAAAATTCTCTGAAATATCTGAAGAGAAAAAACACGCCTCATATAAAGTAGAAAAAGGAGCAAATGATACCGTAGCCATCAAAATCGGTGACAGATCTTACACTCCCCAGGAACTTTCTGCCATGATTCTTCAGAAAATGAAGAGTACTGCAGAAGATTTCGTAGGACAGGCAGTGACAGAAGCTGTGATCACTGTACCCGCATACTTTAATGACTCTGAGCGTCAAGCCACTAAAGAGGCCGGCCAAATCGCTGGCCTAGATGTTAAAAGAATCATCAATGAGCCTACCGCAGCAGCTTTGGCTTACGGTATGGACAAAAAAGATCAAGACATGAAGATCGCGGTGTATGACCTTGGTGGTGGTACATTTGATATCTCAGTTTTGGAACTTGGTGACGGAGTATTCGAAGTAAAATCCACCAATGGTGACGTGCACCTAGGAGGTGATGACTTCGATCAAGTGATCATCAACTGGCTCGCAGATGAGTTCAAAGGCGAGGAGCAGATTGACCTGAGACAAGACCCTATGGCGCTGCAGAGATTGAAGGAAGCAGCTGAAAAAGCAAAAATCGAACTTTCCAGCTCTTCATCTACAGAGATCAACCTTCCTTACATTACGGCTACTCAGTCAGGGCCAAAGCACTTGGTAAGAACCTTGAGCAGATCTAAGTTTGAGCAACTTTCTGAGGACTTGGTAAGAAGATCCATGGAGCCGTGTAAAAAAGCTTTGCAAGATGCAGGCCTTAGCCCTTCTGACATCGACGAAGTAATCTTGGTAGGTGGATCCACTAGAATACCGAAAATCCAGGAAGAAGTTGAGAAATTCTTTGGTAAGAAGCCTTCTAAAGGTGTAAACCCAGATGAGGTTGTAGCGATAGGAGCTGCCATCCAAGGTGGTGTATTGACCGGTGAGGTGAAGGACGTCCTTCTTTTGGACGTAACTCCGCTCTCTCTAGGTATAGAAACTATGGGTGGAGTATTCACTAAATTGATCGAGTCAAACACTACTATTCCTACTAAAAAGTCTGAGACTTTCTCTACAGCCGCGGATAACCAGCCGGCAGTAGATATCCATGTACTGCAAGGTGAAAGACCAATGGCAAAGGACAACAGAACGATTGGTAGATTCCAGCTTTCTGACATTCCACCAGCACAGAGAGGTGTTCCTCAAATCGAAGTTACATTTGACATCGATGCCAACGGTATCCTAAATGTATCCGCGAAGGACAAAGGAACTGGTAAAGAGCAGAAAATCAAGATTGAGGCATCTTCCGGGCTTTCACAGGAAGAAATCGACAGAATGAAGAAGGAGGCAGAAGCAAATGCTGCCACTGACAAAGCTGAAAAGGAGAAAATCGAAAAGCTAAACCAGGCAGACAGCCTAGTGTTCCAGACTGAAAAGCAGTTGAAAGAATACGGTGACAAGCTTTCCGAAGGAAATAAAACAGCTATCACTGAAGCGCTTGAAACCCTTAAAACAGCTCATCAGTCCCAAAACCTAGAAGGAATTGATTCCGCAATGGAAGGATTGAACAAAGCTTGGGAAGCTGCTTCCACTGAAATGTATAATGCTGCCGGCGCAGGACAAGGTGCTCCAGGAGCAGGTCCAGAAGCTGGAGCCAATGCAGGTGCAGAGGAGTCTGGCGATGGTGTGTCTGACGTGGACTATGAAGAAGTCAGCGAAGAAGACAAGAAATAAGTTGAATTAAACCAACTCAAACGGCATCTGTAGTAATACGGGTGCCGTTTTAATTTGCAAAGCCAAGGAAAAGGACAAAGTATCTGGATTCTTGGCTTTTCTTTCATCAACCAAGAAATCACCGGCAATGCAACTAACTGCAAATAACAAATTGAAAAACCTCATTGTGGTAGGTGACCGAGTTTTGATCCGATTAAAGAAGCCCAGTGAAAAGACAGGTTCAGGACTTTACCTTCCACCTGGAGTGCAGGAGAAAGAAAAAGTACAGCAGGGATACATCATCAAAACAGGACCTGGATATCCTATCCCTATGGCTTCAGAAGATCAGGAGCCTTGGCTAGAAAAAGAGGAGCAGGTTAAATATATCCCCTTGCAAGCCAAAGAAGGTGACTTAGCCATTTTCTTACTTTCTGGTGCTCACGAGGTGATTTATGAAAATGAAAAATACTTTATAGTCCCGCAAGCTTCCATCTTAATGCTGGAAAGAGAGCAAGACCTTTAAAACAATAAAGCCCGGAATAAATCCGGGCTTTTACATATTACGCATTTAAAGAATAGGATTAATCTTCCCACACTTTTTTATTCTTGGCTTTTGGACCTTTAAGAGGTTGTTCTCTTCTGACATACACCGTCTTGGTCTCTACTTTTTCTGACTCCCATACTTTCTTGTTTTTAGCTTCTGGGCCTTGAACGGCTGCAGGCTCAACCTTAAACTTGATGGGAGATGCATGTGCCACTCGCTCACTTGGAGTAGCGTTTTTTGCTTTAGGTCCTTTCAAAGTAGACTGGGAAAAGGCTACTGAAGCGGACAACATAACTGCGACTAATAAAACTGATTTCTTCATAACAAGTATATTTTAACACTCACATACCTATACTTGAGAGAAAAGAAAAGGTTACAAAAAATCAGTATTTAATTTCTATTAATTGACAAATGATAAAATTTAATTTTCCAAATTTACAAATAACTTATTTTATTCGGTGTTTTTTAAAACTTAAAAAATCAATTCATACAGACTTTTTGCTCAAAAAAGCTATCCTAGAAACTAGTTTTCACAAAAAAATATGCAACAAATAAAAAACCGGGCTGAAAATCAACCCGGCTTTTAAATTAACAATAGACCCTGTTTATATTTTTAGAAAGCAAAAACCGCTGCCAGCATAAAGGATGACAAATTTTTGCTTGCATTCATATCATTGTCTGTGAAGAATTCATCGCTCATAGCATCCATTCTTAACTCAGGAATTAAAGTCAGGTTTTTATGAACTCTTACGTTCCCTGAAAGCGTCGCAGCAAACACACTGCCATCACCTTCTGCATTCAATCCTACCACACCATCAAGACCACCATTGAATACACTGAAGTATTCTCCACGAAGACCAATTGAGAACATCTCCGAAGTAGTAGCCTGCAGATAGCCGGCAAATCCTAAAAATCCACCACCATCGCCACTGGCATCTTGAACAGATGAACCAGAATAAATTTCTCCAGCCGCAGTGGTGTTATAGGTAGTATTCAAACCAAGATAGATAGCATCCGAAACATCAAATCCAGCAGTCAAATCCACTTGAAAAGTTTGCCCGTTAGAATATTGATCCGTGATCAACGTGCCATCATCTTCAAGCTTACCATCCTGATCCCCATACACAAAGTTCAAATAAGCCCCTCCTGCATCTGTAGAATACCCTAACTGTGCACCTAAGGTGTAAGTACCAGCCAAATTGAACTCAGTCATATCTGTCGGATTCATCACTGCCGCCATCAAAGACCAGTTATCGGATAAGGCGAAATCAGCCTTCAGACCAGTGTGCGAAAACGGTCCATAAGAAAACATGTAAGAAGTAGAATAGTTAAAGTTGGCTGTTGGAGAGATCACTTCATAACCCAAAAAGGTATTGAAATTACCCATAGTCAAAGTCACAGCATCTGACACATTCCAGTAAACGTACAATTGGTTTACAATTTGAGAACTACCGGCCATTCCCCCTCCGTACATAGGAGATCCGAAAACCGCATCTTCTCCTCTAGGACCAAAGACCAAATCTGCCACAGCACCTACTTTTTCACCTTGATAGGTCGCGATGATATTGGCCATACCCAGAGAAAATCCCGGAAGATTAGCAAAGGAAGTTGCAGGAGCTTGGAAATTATCACCCTTATTCGGGCCGTTAAAGTTAGTTCTAAAATAAGCATCTACTGAACCTGAAAAAGTCAGTCTTGACGGCTCTTCTTCCTCAATAATAATCACTTCTTGAGCAAAGGCACTCACACTGCCAAAAACAAGCAATGCAATTAATAATAGTTGAATTTTTTTCATGATTTAATTAGGTATAGGTTTAAAATTGGTTTTAGTAATTAAAAACCCACCAGAGTATCTTCTACCGATACTCTGGTAGGAAAGAGCTGTAGAAGATTACTCGTCGTAAACAATGGTATAACCACGTATACCATGCTCATGAGAGTCAAGACCATTTCGTTCATGCTCCTCAGACACACGAATTCCTATAGTCTTTTTCAATACAAGAAATATGATAAAGGCAGCAGAGAAAGCTACCGCTCCGCAAATGGCCACCCCTATGAGCTGGGTAAAAAAGGTGTGATCAGGGTTGGTAGAGAAAATACCTACAGCCAAAGTACCCCAAACACCACAAGTCAAGTGTACAGACACAGCACCTACTACATCGTCTAAGTGAAGTTTATCCAGAAGTACAGCTGAGTACACTACTAATATACCAGCCACAAAACCCACAAATACAGCAGCTAAAGGATTGATCACGTCGGCCCCAGCGGTAATCCCCACCAAACCGGCTAGAATCCCATTCAAAACCATACCTAGATCCAATCGCTTAAATACAAGATTTCCGGCCAGGAAGCCACCCAGTCCGCCAGCGCAGGCAGCCAGTGAAGTAGTCACCAAAACAAAGGAAACAAGAGCCGGATCCGCAGAAAGCACTGAGCCCCCATTAAACCCAAACCAGCCTAACCAAAGCAGGAATACCCCGATTACCGCCAAAGGTACACTTGAGCCAGGCTTGTCTACAGTTTTACCATTGACATACTTTCCGATTCTAGGCCCTACCAGAATCACACCGGCCAACGCCCCCCAGCCACCTACGGAGTGTACCAAGGTACTTCCTGCAAAATCATAGAAGCCCATGGCGTCTAGAGCACCACCACCCCATTTCCAACTTCCGATCAACGGGTATACTATACCCACATAAATTAGCGTAAACACCAGGTAAGCCCACAACTTTACACGCTCAGCTATAGCTCCTGAAACTATTGTAGCTGCGGTAGCGGCAAACATGGCCTGAAACAGAAAGTCAGTCCAATAGGTATAGCCTCCATCTGCATAGCCTGTGGAGACGTCGGCATCTCCGGGAGAAAACCAAAACATACTCCAGCCAGCAGCATCAAACCCAAACCATCCTGGAGTCTCAAAGCCTGGATACATTAAATAGAATCCTACAAAAGCATAGGACAGAATACCCAAAATCGGAGTAATGGTGTTTTTAAACAAAATGTTGACAGTGTTCTTGGCTTGACCGAAACCAGCCTCAACACCGGCAAATCCCAAGTGCATAATAAAAACAAGTGCAGTAGACAACATCATCCAGACGTTGTTTGTAGTCATCAGATTTTGAGAAATCTGAGCTGATAGGTCCATAGTAGCGGCCGCATCTTGGGCCAACAGGGTTGCGAAATACATCATAGGTGAAACATAAATTTTTTATCGTTTAACAAAATTTACAATAGGTCTGATAGCTATTACTTGATCCGAATGTAATTATATTATTGATAAAAAAACAAATCCATTTTTGCGATTTTCACATTTTGATAGAGTTTTTAATGTCATTTTAGATCCATTTTTTGCATTTTCTACAAATTTTTAAGAAAAATAGGGTGTTTTTTAAACTTATTGATTCTAAAAATATTATTTGGTTCATATCTATAATATTCGCTGATCTATTCGATCCACAGCAGGCAACAAAACTCATGTCCCGAAATCAGGAGTGTAAAAAAATTATATTCTGATTTTTTGAATTTTTCCTATTTCGAAACAAATAGCAAAGAATTATGAAAAATATAAATTTTCAAAAAATTGATTTTATTACAGACTACCAATCAAAAAAATGCAATCAAATTTTAGAATTAGACCTTGAAAAAAACCTTGAAACAAAAAAAAGCCGGAATAAACCGGCTTTTTATGATAATACTGAGAGCAAATACTACCTACCCCATGTTTCCGCATATTCTTTGGCAAAATAGGTCAAAATCACCTTAGCCCCTGCTCTTTTGATACTGAGTAGAATTTCATGAACGGCCCGGTCGTTTTCTAACCATCCTTTCTCCACTGCTGCTTTCACCATACTATATTCCCCAGACACATTATACGCGGCGATAGGCAGCGGAAACTCCTGATCCAATACTCTTATCACATCCAGGTATGACAAAGCAGGCTTCACCATCAAAAAGTCAGCGCCTTCCTCTGTATCCAGATCAGCTTCAATAATTGCCTCCTGAATATTCGCCGGATTCATTTGATAGGTTTTCTTATCTCCAAACTTCGGAGCTGAATCCAACGCATCCCTAAAGGGCCCATAAAACGCACTGGCATATTTGGCCGTATAGGACATAATCGAAACATCTTGATGACCATACTCATCCAACTGGCTTCGGATATACCCCACTCTCCCGTCCATCATATCCGAAGGACCAATGATGTCCACACCGGCATCGGCCTGTGCCAAAGCCATCCTAGACAGGACTTCTAAAGTTTCATCGTTAATGATTTTACCATCCTTCACGATACCATCATGCCCATCACTGCTATAAGGATCCATCGCTACATCTGACATTAGACAGACCTCAGGAAACTCTTTCTTGATTGCCCGCAGGGCTTTGAGGTAAAACGTATCCGGATTATAACTTTCGCTGGCGACTGCATCCTTCAACTCTTCCGGATAAGCCGGAAACACATCAAAAGACATGATTCCAAGCTTCACACAGGCTTCCATTTCTTTCAGCATTTCGTCAATGGAAAACCTGTATATCCCAGGCATGGAGCTGACCTCTATTTTTTTGCGTTGTCCATCGATCAAAAACATAGGAAAAATAAGGTCTTTCACAGAAAGACTAGTCTCCTCCACTAAGTTCCTGATTGCTTCTGATTTTCTATTTCTTCTGGGTCTTCTTAGCATTTCTTGTTAGAATAAATTTCTGAGTTGATCCAAAACCAACCCTTCATAGTTTTTAATATACAAATCACAAGCTGGAAGTTCATCCTCAGTGTGGCTGGATAACACTCCCACCACTTTCATTCCGGCATTCAAACCAGCGCTTGCACCCGAATAGGAGTCCTCAAACACCACGCAGTTTTCAGGATCCACCCCTAACTTTGCAGCAGTTTTCAAATAAACCTCTGGATCTGGCTTATGCTTGGACACGTCTTCAGAAGCCAACTGAGACTGCATTTGCCCCCCTATTTTCAACGTGCCTATAATAAGATCAAGGTTGGCACGAGGCGCCGAGGTAGCCACGGCTGTAGCTAGCCCCTCCTTTTTGAGCAAGTCGAAAAACCCCATAAACCCATCTATTGCATTCACCTCAGATTTATAAATCTCCCTGAACAGACCTTCTTTCTCATCTTCGAGCTGCGCAAGCTCCTCTCCTTCTATTTTCCTACCTAGAAAGTGACTTAAAATGTAGCCATTATTTTTACCATACATATGCGCTGCATATTCCGCTTCTGAGGGATTGAGATTACGCTTCGCAAAAAACTGCTGGAAGGCAATAGAGTGAAAGGGATTGGTATGGCAGATCACGCCATCCATATCAAAAATTACAGCTTGTAACATGCGTTGTTTAGTTTTCTTTTTGAAAATGCAAAATTAAGCATAAGACACTAAAAAACCCTTCCAAGTTCCATGACTCAGAAGGGTTTCAATTATTTAACCGTACATTTTCCCCACCTAGTTAGAAAAAGCTGAAATGGTCTGCTCAATGATATCACAGCATTCATGAAGTTGCTCTTCGGTCATCACCAAAGGAGGCGCGAATCGAATAATATTTCCATGCGTAGGCTTTGCCAAAAGCCCATTCTCCTTCAAGGCCACGCAGATATCCCAGGCAGTACTGCTATCTTCGGTATCGTTGATCACCACAGCATTCAGCAAACCTTTTCCCCTCACCAGCCTCACTACATCGTACTTCTCTACCAGTTTCTGCATTCTCAGCCGAAACACCTCTCCTAACTTAGCGGCATTTTCTGCTAAGCGCTCATCTCTGACCACTTCCAGCGCAGCCATAGCCACTTTGGCCCCCAAGGGATTTCCCCCAAAAGTAGACCCGTGCTGGCCCGGCTTGATCACGTTCATAATATGGTCATCAGCCAATACTAAGGAAACAGGATAGAATCCACCAGACACTGCTTTACCCAAAATCAAGATGTCCGGCCGTACCTCTTCATGATCCACCGCGAGCAGGCGACCTGTTCTGGCGATTCCCGTCTGAATCTCATCCGCAATGAACAAAACGTTCTTTGCTTCACAGGCAGCTTTGGCTTCTTTTAGGTAATTTTCGCTAGGCACATATACCCCAGCTTCTCCCTGGATAGGCTCCACCAAAAAAGCAACCACATCCGGATCTTCCAGCACAGTCTTTAGTGCATATACATCATCATACGGGATTTTCACAAAACCCGCAGTGTACGGGCCAAAATTTTTGCGGGCATTCTCATCATTCGAAAAGGAAATAATAGTGGTAGTCCGGCCATGGAAATTATTCTCTGCGACTACGATTTTCGCACGGTTAGTATCTACACCCTTCTTTTCATACCCCCATTTTCTGGCAAGCTTGAGTGCAGTCTCCACTCCTTCCGCCCCGGTGTTCATTGGCAGCATCTTGTCAAATCCAAAATATTCAGAAATGTACTTTTCAAAAGGCCCCAAAATATCATTATGAAAAGCCCTGGAAGTCAAAGTCAATAAACCAGCTTGCTCTATCAGCGCATTTTTGATCCTGGGGTGACAGTGCCCCTGATTGACGGCCGAATAGGCAGACAAAAAATCGAAATAACGCTTTCCTTCCACATCCCAAAGATAAACGCCTTCCCCACGGGCGAGCACTACCGGCAAAGGATGATAGTTGTGCGCCCCGTATTGGTTTTCCAACTCGATTGCTTGGGCACTGGAACTAATTGTCTGCATGTTTTGTGTATTTTTGTATACTATATAATAAGGAATCGATTTGTTCAAATATAACAATTGACTCTGTCCGAACCATGAAAGAACGTAAGAAGCCGAGATCAAGTGCGGCAATGAGTGGAGATGATTACTATTTTATGGAAAATGGGCTGATGGTTTTCACAGAAAAATACCACTTAAAGCGGGGCTACTGCTGTGGAAATGGATGTAAGCACTGTCCTTATCCAAAACCTTGATACAAAAGGGAATATTTTTGAAAGGCATTGTTGTTAATTAGCAAAAAGTTCCGATATTTGCAGACTCATTACAGAAACGCATACAATTTTACTATAAATACCATGGCAAAAGTTTGTGACATTACCGGAAAAAGACCTCGAGTAGGTAACAACGTATCCCATGCAAACAATAAATCTAAGCGTAGATTCTACCCAAATCTTCATAAGAAGACATTCTACGTGCCAGAGGAAGATGCATGGATCACCTTGAAAGTTTGTTCTAAGGCATTGAAGACTATCAATAAGAACGGGATCACTGCAGTTTTGAAAAAGGCGCAGGATAACGGGATGATTGTAATCAGATAATCAAAGTCACGACCCTTAAATCAATTTAAAGATGGCTAAGAAAGGCAATAGAGTACAAGTGATTATGGAATGCACGGAGCATAAAGACTCTGGTATGCCAGGTACTTCAAGATACATCACTACAAAGAATAGAAAGAATACGACTGAAAGATTGGAATTGAAGAAATTCAACCCAATTTTGAAGAAAATGACTGTTCATAAAGAAATTAAGTAATTTAGCTCGGAATAACTTCCGCTTAAAACGACAAGACCATGGCTAAGAAAGTAGTAGCAACCCTGAAAAAAGAAGGTGGCGTGTCTTACGCCAAAGTAATCAAGGCAGTAAGATCTGAAAAAACCGGAGCTTACACCTTTAGAGAAGAGATGGTTCCTGCCCCAATGGTACAGGAAACTTTGAAAAAATAAGTTGCTTTCGCAACATTAAGGTATTCAAGTCCCTCTGTCCATCGGTCAGCAGGGACTTTTTCGTTATATTCCACTTTTAAAACTAACACACATGGGAATCTTTGGTTTCTTTTCGAAGGACAAAAAAGAAAGTCTTGATCAAGGCCTACAGAAATCAAGCGAAAATATATTCTCCAAACTCAGCAAAGCAGTAGTTGGAAAGTCTAAGGTAGATGATGAAGTCCTCGATGAACTCGAGGAAGTACTCATCACCTCAGACGTAGGAGTAGATACCACGATCAAGATCATTCAAAGGATAGAAGAAAGAGTAGCGCGTGACAAGTACGTCAATACTACCGAGCTGGATATCATCCTAAAAGAAGAAATCGCATCTTTGCTCAAAGAAAACAACTCCGAAGATCATTTGGATTTTGACCTACCTGAAGGCAAAAAACCATATGTTATCATGGTGGTAGGAGTGAATGGGGTGGGAAAAACAACTACCATAGGAAAACTGGCAAACATGTTCCAGTCTGCCGGGAAATCTGTAATCTTGGGCGCAGCCGATACTTTTAGAGCTGCAGCTGTTGACCAGCTTATTCTATGGGGAAAAAGGGTAAATGTACCCGTGATTTCTCATGGAATGAATACCGACCCAGCATCTGTAGCTTTTGATGCAGTAAAAAAGGGAGTGGACTCCAATGCTGACGTAGTTATCATCGATACAGCTGGCCGACTGCACACCAAAGTCAACTTGATGAATGAGCTGGGCAAAATAAAAAGGGTCATGCAGAAATTCATTCCTGACGCTCCCCACGAAATCCTACTTGTACTGGATGGATCTACAGGGCAAAACGCCTTTATCCAAGCAAAGGAATTCACGAAAGTGACCGAAATCACCTCTCTAGCTATCACCAAACTCGATGGAACTGCAAAAGGCGGAGTAGTCATCGGTATCTCAGACCAACTCAAAGTTCCTGTCAAATACATTGGTGTGGGTGAAAAAATGACAGACCTTCAGATCTTCAATAGAAAAGAATTTGTGGATTCGCTTTTCACCAAAAAATGAAAGTAAAACTGCCGATTTGCAATGCCGTGACCTGCATCACGGCATTTTTTTTTGCTCAAAGCAACAAAGTCAAATAAAATATCGTAAATTATATTGATATCATTTTAACATCATAATAATATGGAAAAGATCATTAAACCCATGTCAGGATACTTCATGATCCTGTTTGTACTAGGACTAATTGTTTTTGCAGTCGCACTTTTTATCAAACAACTACTGATACTAGTTGGTATTTTATCTGTGGTAACGGCATTGGTATGTGCTGCCGGCTTTTTCATTGTAGAACCCAACAAAGCTATGGTGTTGTTGCTTTTTGGAGATTACAAAGGAAGTGTAAAGGCCAATGGCTTTTATTGGGTGAACCCCTTTATGACCAAGAAGAAGATCTCACTACGAGTAAGAAACTTTGAAAACAAGCCAGTCAAGGTGAATGACAAAATCGGTAATCCTGTTCTCATTGGCACTATAGTAGTTTGGCAGGTAGAAGATACATTCAAGGCTACCTTTGACGTGGATGACTACGAAAATTTTGTTCACCTGCAGTCGGATGCTGCTATCAGAAAAATGACAGGTTTATACCCCTATGACAATTTTGAAGATGAGGAAGCCGAAATCACGTTACGTTCTGGAGTTGAAGACGTCAATCATTCGCTAGAGCAAGAAATCAGCGAACGTCTCCATCATGCCGGGATTAAAGTCATAGAAGCCAGAATTTCGCACTTGGCCTATTCTTCTGAAATAGCTTCTGCTATGCTCCAAAGACAACAGGCAACTGCTATAGTAGCCGCAAGGCAGAAAATCGTAGAAGGAGCCGTCGGAATGGTGGATATGGCGCTGGAAGACCTCAAAATCAAAGGTATCGTAGATTTCGATGAAGAGAAAAAAGCAGTGATGGTCTCAAACCTTATGGTCGTCCTCTGCTCGGACAAGAGTGCCAGCCCTGTACTGAACGTAGGAACACTCAATCAATAAACATGGCAAACAGAGTCTTTAAAGAAAGCCAAAGCTATGCAGGTACCTGGGTGATGTACTTTATCCTACTAGTAGAAGCCCCGACGCTGATCTTACTAGTGGTTTTGTATTTCACCAGTGAAGAAAAACAGGAGATGGCAATAGCTCTTGGCGTAGTTTTGGGGGCAATGGCTCTCACATTGTCGTTGATTTTCAATATTAAATTGGAGACAAGGATAGATAATCAAGGAATCTCTTTTCGCTACATGCCATTTATTAGAAAGTGGCGGAAATACAGCAGAGCCCAGGTCAAGCGCTGGGAAGTGTCCGAATATCAACCCATCATGGACTATGGAGGATGGGGGTTAAAAGGGAATAAAACAACCAAGGCATACACGGTCTTGGGGACTGAAGGCCTACTTTTGGATGTAGGCGAAAAGAAAAAAATAAGAATAGGAACTATGAAAGCCAAGGAGATGCAGGCATTCATGGAAAATTGGATGGAGGAATAATTATGCCTAAAAAGAAAGCATTTGCGCTGCGGCTGGATGAAAATATGATGAAGGCACTGGAAAAATGGGCTGCTGATGAATTTCGCAGCACCAATGGACAGCTGGAGTGGATCATCCGGGAAGCTTTAAAAAAGTCAGGCAGACTTCCCAAGCACAATCCCGACAAAACGGAATAATCTCTGTATCAACTGGACTCAAGTATTAAATTTCATACCTTTATAGAATAAACCACTAAAAATTATGAAAAAATTAATCTTAGCAGTTTTCCTCCTTTGCGGTATTGCCTATCTCTCACCTTCTGAAGCCCTTGCGCAAGAAGTAATCAACACTGAGGTGGATATCAAAACTCAAGAAAAGGTTGAAAAATCAAAAGAGAAGCTGGAGAAGTATAAGTCCAAGCGTCAAAAGGAAATCGAGAAGCATGACAAAATGAGAGCGAAATTCGATAGCGACAACGCATCTGGCAAACTCTCTCCAAATGATGTAGAAAAGATGACCAAAAAGCTAAATAAGCAAACTAAGTCCATCGAAAAGCTAGACAAGAAAATTGCTAAGCTAGAAGAGTATATCGCTGAAAACTCCTAGTCAGCTTCTTCAGGAATATAGAGCAATTGCTCATTTTCAAAATCATAAAGCGTAAGTGATCTCAGCTCGTAATAAGCCACCCAATAATCTCTAAGCGAGGAATAAAAGGCGCGTTTGTTCGCGTCTTTTTCATTTTGGGCAATATTCAGATTGGTTATAGTCACATTCCCTGTTTGATAGCGCTGCAGTGCTATATCATACCTCCGCTGGGCGACATCTGCAGAAACCTGCGTCACATTTAACCGGTCTTTGATCATCAGAAAGTTCTTCACTTTCGTAAATATTTCCTGTTCAAAAGTTATCCTTTCCTGCTCCACGGTGTAGTTTATTAATTCTTGATTGGCCATAGCTTGGGACATTCTGGCCTTGTTCCTACCCCAGTCCAATATTGGAACTGAAAGCCCCAGACTTACCAAAGCCTGCGTATTTGGATTATTGTAAATATCAGTGAAATTAAAAGCGGCATTGTTATACCCATAACTCGCATTCAATTGTGCCTGAAAACGTTGCCCTCTTGCCTGGGCCACATTCGCTTCAGCTTCAATTTTTTGCCGATCAAATGTCACCACTTCGGAGCGATTCTGAAAAGCCAGCTGGATCGCTTGCTCTACATCCACTTCTAAGTCAGGAATATCTGTTGGTGACAATAAGTTAAGCCTTGAGGATTGATTCAGTCCAATAAATGAATTCATCGTAAAGGCTGCATTTTCCAATGCCAACTGCGCCTCTGCCATTTCCTGCTGCGCAGTAAGCACCTGCAGTTCTACTTGAAGAAGGTCATCCTCAGGTGTCACTCCTATTTCATTTCTCTTCTTTTCTACCTCAAAAATATCCTTGGTATTCTTAAGATTGACAGAAGCGATATCATAATTTACTTGTGCGATCAGATAATCAAAGTACATCTGCGTAACGTAGATGGATAGCTCTTCCATTTCCTGTACGTACTCGCGCTTACTTTCCTCATAAAGCAGGGGTTCGATTTTCTTATCCCATTTGTATGGATTGTAGGCAAAAAGGGGCTGTTGCAGGGCCACATTCACTGGAACCCCGGAGTACCTGGTCTGAGGATCACCGGGATTGGCCAGGAAATTATCAAATCTATTCGTGGAAGTATTCACCGAAACCACGCCTCCTGTAGGGGCAATCACCTGCTCTAACCCCAGACCTACATCCATCAGGTTTTGCTTCACTTCTATGAATTCTATAGAACCGTCCGGCTGGGTAATGTTATTAAACTCTTGATAAAACTGCGGAATGGTACCGGTAAGCCGGAGTTGCGGATTATAATTTGACCTGAACAGCCGGTACTGCCAATACCGGTTTTCTCTTCTTGTCTTGGCTCGTAGGGCAGCCGGGGAGCGATCTTTAGCTCTTTGCACCATTTCCTGTAAGGAGTAGGTAGGGATTTCCTGGGCATTCATTTCAAGGCTGATTACCATGGCCATGCTAAAAATCAAAAAAGACTTTAAAAATAGCAGCTTGCTAATATTCATGATTGGTTGAATTAAAATTTATAAAACCTACTGATGAACTAAAATAGTGATTGATTCTGCACTTTCAAGTGAACTATTGCATTTGTAATCCTAAAAAATCTAAAAATGGAAAAGATTCTAATATCCTCGCTCCATTTTGCGCCTTTACTTAACTTGCACCTCGATTAAAAACCACCCATGAAGTCAATTATTAGTTTTGTTATTCGCTTTGTGCCTCGTCCACTTTTGCAACGGGTAAGTCCATTGGTGATGAAGGTCTTTTCGAAGCTAAACTCCGGAGACCAGGTAAAATGCCCTGTCTGCAATCACTCTTACAGAAAATTTCTTCCTTATGGGAGAATTGCCCGGGAAAACGCCCTGTGTCCTAGCTGCCTATCTTTGGAACGCCATCGGCTAATGTGGCTCTTCCTTCAAGAAAAAACCAACTTTTTCACAGCTCCACTGCGAGTATTGCATGTGGCACCAGAGCATTGTTTTATAGAGAGGTTTGAAGCTTTGGGCAATCTAGAGTACATCACAGCAGATATAGAGTCGCCCTTAGCGAAGGTAAAGATGGATGTTCACGAGATCCCCTTTCCTGAAAACAGTTTTGATGTCATCTTTTGTAATCATGTATTAGAACACGTACAAGATGATTTAAAAGCCTGTGCAGAATTTAATAGAGTTTTAAGGCCTGAGGGGTGGGGAATCCTGCAGTCCCCCGTATACCCCATGGAAAAGACCTTAGAAGACGATAGCATCACCGACCCGGCAGAACGGGAACGCATATTCGGGCAGCGTGATCATGTGAGAAAGTTTGGAAAAGACTATGCTACCCGTCTTAGAAAATCCGGATTGCAAATCGAAGAAAATCGCTTCGTGAAGGAACTTCAAGCAAATTTGGTTGAGCAATATGCACTTCCAATAGAGGAGGTGATATTTGTTTGTAGAAAAGGATATTAGCCTTTGAAGGTTTTCCTCACCCACTCATATGGCAGCCCTAAGCCATAGGAGCAAAGCTGAACCACTGATGTCAACCAGCTCATCAATCCTACCTTGATGGATTTATTTTCAGTTATTGATGAAAAAACAAGCATCACTGACCATAGAAAAAAGATCTGAATTTCTATTCTGAATAAAATGGTGGCTGAGAAGCTCATCAAGAGCATACTAAGGCAAAACAGCATAAAAGCAGTAGGAAGGAGGTGGACTGCTTTGATAGCTTCTGGATGATACCTGGATACATTGACCCTGTTTCTACCAAATGAAAAAGCTTGACTAGCAAATGAAGTCAGGGTATTTTTCCTTTTGTGATAGACATAAGCTTCCTGAACTAATTCAAGCTTAAACCCGGCCTTTTTGATGCGGATACTCCACTCTATATCCTCACCTTGGTTTGCATCTACAAAACCCCCAGTCTCTTCAAACACTTCCCTGCTGACTCCCATATTGAAACCTCTGGCTTGATACTTCCCAGGGTCAGAAAGATTCCCTCGTATTCCACCGGTAGTCCAAAATGATGTCATGGCAAAATCCATAGCTTTCTGCAAAGTAGAAAAATCTTCAGCAGCTGCATCAGGACCGCCAAAAGCATCCAGCCCCCTAGTACGAATCGCCTCAAAAAGGACTTTCAGATAGTCTGGAGGCAGAATCACATCAGAATCCAAGATGACAAAAAAATCACCTGTTGCCTTCGTCATACCATGGTTGCGGGCAAAGCCCTGACCGGTATTTTCTTGTGTTAGATATTGGCAGGAAAAAGAGGAGTTAAAACTTGCGATCACAGCTTTAGAATCAACCTGGGATCCATCCTCGATGACTATAACTTCAAAATCAGTATGGGACTGAAGCCTGATGCTGTTCAGTAATTCATGCAGCTCTTCAGGTCTATTGTAAACTGGGATGATGATCGAAAAGAACATCAATAATCAAAATTTAACTCTTCGTCAATTTTATATTCCGTCTCCTTAGTTTGGCTGGAGGTCATGAGCTCTGCTATAAAACCAGTCACGAAAAGCTGAACCCCAATAATCAAGGCCACTAGTGCCAAGAAAAACAAAGGTTGGTCCGTAATCTCACGTACTTTTAATCCTTTACTTAAGCCATATATTTTCTCGAAAATTAGCCAGCAGGTAATCATAAAACCACCCAAGAAGGACAAGCTCCCAAGAAGTCCGAAAAAATGCATAGGCTTTTTTTTGTAGCGATGCACAAATGAAACGGAAATCAAATCCAAAAAGCCATTCAGAAAACGCTCTAATCCAAACTTAGAATAGCCGTATTTCCTCGCTTGGTGCTGAACTACCTTCTCCCCTATTTTCCCAAAACCGTTCCATTTAGCCAGTAAGGGAATATAACGGTGCATTTCTCCGTAAATACTGATGTTCTTAACCACTTTTTTACGGTAGGCTTTAAGACCACAATTAAAATCATGAAGTTTTATCCCGGATATCCACCGGGTGACACCATTGAAAAATCTAGAGGGAATAGTCTTCCCTATAGGATCATGTCGCTCCTTTTTCCACCCAGAAACCACATCGAATTTCCCTTCTTGGATCATCACAAATAATCCGGGGATTTCATCTGGACTATCCTGCAGGTCTGCATCCATGGTAATAACCACGTCACCAGCCGCTCTTTTAAACCCAGCATCCATAGCTGCCGATTTTCCATAATTCCGGGTAAAATTGATGCCTTTAACTGAAGAAAACTCCTTATTAAGCGCTACGATGTGTTCCCAGGAATTATCTGTACTACCGTCATTGATGAAAATCACTTCATAAGAAAAGCCGTGATCATTCATGACACGGCTAATCCAATGCGTTAATTCAGACAGAGACTCCTCCTCATTAAATACAGGAACTACAACTGAAATTTGGGTCATAATTTAATAATCGAGAGACTTGTCTCTCTTCTTTAGGATTGCTCCCAAAATTAAAGCAATAATCGCATAGACAATCAAGCTGATGCCAAAACCTTTCAATTGACCACCGATAGTAAAGCCATCCATAGTACTTTTCTTGATTTCTTCCAATTGCTCAGGAGGTAAGGAGTCAGCTGAAGCGCCAAATTTCTCCATCATTTCTATGGTAGTATTGAAAGATTCATCCGCCAAAACTTGGGGAAGTGAAGGATCAATCACTTGAAAAAGCAAAATTGAGCCAAGTGTGGATATCAACCCAGAAATTACCATAGTAATAAAGCTGAAGTTGAATGCGGTCCCAAAGCTCATAAATCCACCTAGTTCAGTTCTATACTGCTTACCAAAGTAAATTATTAGCACAAAGAAAATAGCCAAAGCCACCAGCCCAAACCAGCCAGAAGCTAGTAGGCTACTGTTGATAAAATAAGCTATAAAAGTAATGGCTAGCGAAACCAGACCGATGGTTAAGCCCGGTTTTACCGCTGCTTGAAAGGGAGATTGTTGCTCTTCCATAGTTGAGTTAGTTAGGATTTTTCCTTAAAATAATTGAAATAATAATAGTAAAAAACAGTCCGGGAATGATTTTCCAGATTGCATCATTAAAACCTATGTCCCATTGAGATAGATTGGACAGACTTTTTAGCGTCATATCATAAGATTCTACCCCTAGTTGGGAGACAATACTATCTTTATTATTGGACAGTACATCAAGTTTAGAGGTCTTAATTTCTTGAAATAAATCCGGCCAAAACATAAGCGTTAGCCAGATCCCCGCACAGCTAATCGAGGCTAACACCATATAGCAGACAAATCCCACTGACATGCCTTCGGCAAAAGAGAGATAACCTGCGTTTGCATATTCCTTGAAGATTTTTATAGCGATAAAAATAGAAATTGGCGTAATGACATATCCAAACACCAAATTCAGATTAGTAGCATCCCCATAGATTAGTGACAACACTATAAATGAAACCACACTTAATGCACCACCCAAAATCCCAAATCTATAGGCCGAAGTAAAATATTTAGACATCAATTTCTATTAATTGGCCCTTTTGGACTACGTATTTTACCTGACCGCATAAAGTCTGCCCAAACCAGGGAGAATTAGAAGACAAAGACTTATTCGAAGAATGATCATAATTCCATTCTGCTTTAGGGTCAAATAAAGTCCAACTTTCCTTCAATTGTTGAGGAATGATAGAAGACGCCTCTTGGGTGATTTTACTAA
The DNA here is from genome assembly GCF_027594545.1 of Algoriphagus sp. TR-M9. Lineage (NCBI taxonomy): Bacteria > Pseudomonadati > Bacteroidota > Cytophagia > Cytophagales > Cyclobacteriaceae > Algoriphagus > Algoriphagus halophytocola. The sequence continues at coordinate 3,585,715 of NZ_CP115160.1, forward strand.
TCAGCAAAGGCCAGCCTAACTCCTTTTCTAACTTGACCATAGCTGGAAGGAAAGTTTGCAAACCTGCCATACCAAAATTAGCCAAATCGAATTCCATAAATTTAGAGTCAAGGTCTTGTGGGGAATGGTTAGATACAATAGCATCGATGGTGCCATCCTTAAGCCCTTGGAGCAAAGCCTGTCTATCAGATTCAGTTCGAAATGGGGGCATAACCTTTAGATTGGTATCAAAATCTACCAAGTCCATATCCGTGAATAAGAGTTGATAAATGGAAACATCCGCAGTGACTTGAAGTCCTTGCTTTTTTGCCGCTCTGATCAACTCCACACTTTTTTTGGTATTGATGGTCTGAAAATGTGCTTTCCCACCGGCATAATTTATAATTTCCAAATTTCGTTGTATAGCAACGTCATCCGCGAGATTAGGGATCCCTTTTACGCCTATTTTTGTAGAAACCTCCCCCTCATTCATGTGACCAAATATGGCCAGCAGAGGATCATAGGAATGATCAAACAATACGCCATCGAAGCGTTGCAAATATTGCAAAGCCTTCATGTATCGATCAGCATTAGCTAGGGTTTTCCTACCTTCTCCAAATACAGTAACCTCACTCTGATAGTGGACATCAAGCATTTCGGTAAAATCTTCACCGGAGACATCCTTGGTAACAGCTCCTTGAATAATAAATTCAGGGGTAAATTTCCTAGCCCTGTTCAACACAAAATCAACATCAGATTTAGATTGCAAAACTGGATCCGTATTCGGCAATATCACAGCGGCAGCAAAGCCACTTGCAGTTAAGGAGTCTGCAAGAGTTTCCACAGATTCTTTATACTCATAACCTGGTTCTCCTAGCCCGCATCTCAAATCTACCCAACCTTTAGAAATCAGCCATCCTGAGGCATCAATTTCCCTTTCATAAACAGTGGAATTACCGGACTCCACGAGCTGCATCTCTCCCTGATCAAAAACAAAATCTTTTGGCTCTTGCAAACCTTCAGAATCAACAAAACGGAGACCTTTAAATAGAATCGACATTCATTTGGACTTTGATGCAAAACTGCAACAATATTCTAAAAATGAAAAGGCTTAAATGAAAATGTAATAAAAGAGGGAGGCCAGAAAGCAAAAAAGCCTTCCGTTTTCACGGAAGGCTTAATAATAATGTGGCGGCGACCTACTCTCCCGGGTGTAACCCCAGTACCATCGGCGCGGCAGGGCTTAACTTCTCTGTTCGGGATGGGAAGAGGTGGGACCCCTGCGCTAGGCCGCCTAAATTGGAAGACTCAAGTAGCCAGTATCAAGCAGCAAGATCTCTTTCGTATCTCAACCAATCTCCTGTCTAGCGTCTATTGTCTAATATCTTAAGTCAATAACATGTCTTGGCAGAAACTGTAACAAACCGGGAATAAGCTTTCGGGCAATTAGTACTACTCAGCTATGACATTACTGCCTTTACACCTGTAGCCTATCGACGTCATCGTCTCTGACGGCCCTGTTTGGAAGTCTCATCTTGAGGGGAGTTTCGCACTTAGATGCTTTCAGCGCTTATCTCTTCCCGACGTAGCTACCCGGCAATGCAATTGGCATCACAACCGGTACACCAGCGGTCAGTCCAACCCGGTCCTCTCGTACTAAGGTCAGGTCCTCGCAAACTTCCCACGCCCGCAACAGATAGGGACCGAACTGTCTCACGACGTTCTGAACCCAGCTCGCGTGCCACTTTAATGGGCGAACAGCCCAACCCTTGGGACCTTCTTCAGCCCCAGGATGTGACGAGCCGAC